>NZ_JBHSGR010000006.1:0-197753 GCF_042654585.1 Geodermatophilus arenarius | reverse complement strand
CGGTGAACACCGCCAGCGCCGCCCAGACGATCGCGAAGCCCGCCAGCCGCCCCGGCCCGTCCCCGCGTCCCCGCGCCGGTGGCCGCCGGCGCCGCCACCCGGCAGGTGCCCGCGCCCCAGCTGCCGGCCTGCCCGGCCGAGCCGCCGACCGCGCAGTCGTCGGCCGTCTCCCGGCCGGCGCCCTCGCCGCCGGCCCGTCCTGCGCCGCCCGAGACCACGGTCGCGCCGTTCCAGGCGGTCCCCCGGCCCGACGCTGAGGCCGCCGCCGAACCGGCGGCGCCGCCGCTGGACCCGTGGGACCAGCCGGCCCGCCCGCCGGCCCGCGGCCGCGCGCAGCCCCCGCCCGCGGCGGAGCCGGCGCGGTCCCGGGACCGGGGCCGGACCCCGGGCGAGGCCGCCGCCGGGAACGGCTACCGCGACTGGACCAGCCCCTCCCGGGCGGGCACCGCGACGCCGGCCGCCCCGCCCACCGAGGCGATCCCCGACCGCGAGGTGTCCCGCGACCGCGTGGCGTCCGCGGACCGCGCGCCCGCCCCGGCGACCGAGGCGATCCCCGACCGTGAGGTGTCCCGGGACCGCCCCCCGGCCGCGCCGCTGACCGAGGCGATCCCCGACCGCGAGGTCGCCGGCCGCCGCGACCGGGCGCAGCGGGACCGCGACGCCGAGCCGGACACCGGCCCGCAGACCGACGGCACCGGCGTCGTCGGCAACCGCGCCGCCATGCGCGCCGAGCGCCAGGCGAAGGAGGCCGAGCGGCAGGCCATGGAGGCCGAGCGCCGCAAGGCCGCGCGCCGGGCCGGGGTCTCCCGCGCCGCGCTGCGCGCCGCCGAGGGCGAGGACGCGCCGCCGCGCCGTCGCGCCGGGGTCGCGCTGCTGGCGGTCGTCGTCGTCGCGCTGGTCGTGCTCGGCGTCTACAGCTTCACCTCCCCGGCGGCGCAGGAGGCTGGCTCGGCCGCGACGCCGACGAGCGAGCCGTCGGCCTCGACGTCGGTGACGCCCTCCTCGGGCCCGCTGCCCCCGCTGTCGGCCCAGCCGCTGCCCCCGGTCGAGCAGGCGCCCAGCACCCCGGTGCGCGTGCCGGTGACCGTCCTCAACGCCACGCAGACCGGTGGGCTGGCCGCCGACGTCGCCACCGCGTTCGCCGCCCAGGGCTGGACGACGGCCGGTGTCGGGGCCTACGAGGGTGGGGACGTCGCCGCCACCACCGTCTTCTTCGACGAGGGCGACGAGTCGCAGCGCCAGTCCGCCCTGCAGCTCATGGAGGCGTTCCCGGGCATCACCACCGGGCCCGCGGTGCGGTTCTTCGAGGTGCCGGACGTGCCCGACCCGGGCCTGGTCGTCGTCGTCACCGGCGGGCTCGAGCCCTGACCGCCCCCGGTCGCGCCCCGTCCCGACACCTGCGGAACCCCAGCGCGGCACCGTCCGTTGGCCGCAGCGTGCGTCCGTTCCGCGGGCCCGTGACACCGCGCCCGCGCCCCGGCGCCCGCGCGGTGGCCGGCGCCCTGCTCGCCCTCCTGTTCACCGGCACCCTCGTCGGCGCGCTGCCCACCCCGGCGGCCGCCGCCGAGGACGTCCGCACCGAGGACGCGCGCGTCCCCTCCGGCTCGGGCGCCGACGCCGTCGAGCTGGACACGACGCTGTACCTCCCGGCCTCGGCCACCGCCGACGACCCGGCGCCGGCCGTCGTCCTCGCCCACGGCTTCGGCGGCAGCAAGCGGTCGGTCGCCGACGACGCCCGGGACCTCGCCGGCCGTGGCTACGTCGTCCTCGCGTACTCCGCGCGCGGGTTCGGCGAGAGCACCGGCCAGATCGGCCTGGACGACCCGCGCTACGAGGTCGCCGACCTGTCCACGCTGCTCGACCTGCTCGCCGACCGCGACGACGTCCTCCTCGACGGCGACGGCGACCCGCGGGTCGGCGTCGCCGGCGCCTCCTACGGCGGGGCGCTGTCGCTGCTCGCCGCCGCCCACGACGACCGGGTCGACGCCATCGCGCCGCAGATCACCTGGCACTCGCTGACCGCCGCGCTCTTCCCCTCCCAGACCGGCGCCGCCGACGCACGGACCCCCGCCGCGACGCCGCAGACCGCCGACGCCGGCGTCTACAAGCGGCTGTGGGCGGGGCTGTTCTTCGGCGTGGGCGCGGCGCCCACCGGCGGGCTGCTGGACGCGCTCGGCGGCGGGGGAGCGGCCGAGGCCGAGGACGGCGAGGACGGCGGGGACCCCGGCGCCTCCGGTGACGCGGCCCCCGTCTCCGGCGGCGCCGCCCCCACCCTGCCGTTCGACCCGGCGTCGGTGGACCCCGCGGTGGTGGAGCAGGCACTGACCTGCGGCCGGTTCCGCGCCGACATCTGCGCCGCCTACCAGTCCGCCGCGGCCTCGGGCACGCTCACGCCCGAGGTGGCCGCGGTGCTCGACCGCAGCAGCCCAGCCGCGGTGCTCGACCGCATCACCGCGCCGACGCTGCTGGTCCAGGGCACCGAGGACTCCCTGTTCGGCCTGGGCCAGGCCGACGCCAACGCCCGCGGCATCGCCGCGAACGGCACCCCGGTCAAGGTCGTCTGGTACGCCGGCGGACACGACTCCCGGTCGTCGGAGCGGGAGACCGCCGAGCTGCGCGACCAGGTCGCCGGCTGGTTCGACTGGTACCTGCGCGACGAGGACGACCCCGCCCGCGGCGAGGACCCCGGCACCGGCTTCCGCTTCCCGGCGCCCACCGGCCTCGGCAGCGGCCTGGGCAGCGTGCAGGGCGGCAACCAGAGCGTGCTCGCGGACGCCTACCCGGGCCTCGACGGCGGGGAGCCGGCGCAGCGGGAGAGCGTCGCGCTCGACGGCGGCACCCAGCCGGTGGTCACGCCCGCCGGCGGCACCCCGGCCGCGATCACCACCGTCCCGGGCCTGGGCGCGCTGGCCTCGGCGCTCGGCGGGCAGGCCGTGGAGATCCCCGGCCAGTTCGCCGCGTTCTCCAGCGACCCGCTCGACGGGGCGGTCGAGGTGGTCGGCGCGCCGACCGTCGAGCTCGCCGTCGCCTCGCCCACCGGCAGCGCCACGCTGTTCGCGAAGCTCTACGACGTCGGCCCCGACGGCGCCCAGACCCTGCCCGGCGGGCTGGTGGCCCCGCTGTCGCTCACCGGCCTGTCGGCGGACCCGACCGCGCCCACCGAGGTCGCCGTGACGCTGCCGGGCATCGTGCACCGCTTCGAGGCCGGGCACACGATGCGCGTCGTCGTCTCCTCGACCGACCAGGCCTTCGCGCTGCCGGCCGAGGCCACCGTCTACTCCGTCGCGCTCGCCGGGGCCGGCAACGGCGGCACCGCGCTGGCCGTGCCCACCGTCGAGGGGCAGCCGCAGGCCGACGGCGGCACCTCCCGCTGGTGGTGGCTGCTCGGCGCCGTCGTCGCCCTGGGCCTGCTCGGCTGGCTCGCCGCGGTGCTGTGGGGCCGCCGCCGGCGCCGGGTCACCTCGGAGGTGGAGCCCGACGGCGAGGACGTGCCGCTGCGCTTCGAGGGCATCACCAAGGCCTACAGGGACGGCTTCGTCGCCGTCCGCGACCTGTCCTTCGAGGTCCGCCGCGGCCAGGTGCTCGGCCTGCTCGGCCCCAACGGGGCGGGCAAGACGACGTCGCTGCGCATGCTCATGGGGCTGATCCGGCCGAACTCCGGGCGGATCACCGTGTTCGGTCACGAGGTCCGCCCCGGCGCGCCGGTGCTGTCCCGGCTGGGCTCGTTCGTCGAGGGCACCGGGCTGCAGCCGCACCTGTCCGGCCGCGACAACCTGCGCCTGTACTGGGCCGCCACCGGCCGCCCGGCCGAGGACGCGCACGTGGAGGAGGCCATCGCCGTCGCCGGCCTCGGCGCCGCCATCGACCGGCCGGTGCGCCGCTACAGCCAGGGCATGCGCCAGCGGGTGGCGATCGCGCAGGCCATGCTCGGCCTGCCCGACCTGCTGGTCCTCGACGAGCCGACCAACGGGCTGGACCCGCCGCAGATCCACGCCATGCGCGAGGTGCTGCGCGACTACGCCGCCACCGGCCGCACGGTCATCGTCTCCAGCCACCTGCTCAGCGAGATCGAGCAGACCTGCACCCACGTGGTGGTCATGGCGAAGGGGCAGAAGATCGCGCAGGGGACGGTCGAGGAGATCGTCGGCACCGGCGGCGCGGTGCTGGTCGGCCTCGCCGACGAGGCCGACGCCGACCGCGCGGCCGCCGTCCTGTCGGGGCTGCCCGGGGTCGCGGTCGAGCGCACCGACGAGGGCCTGGTCGCCGACCTCGGCCCGGGGACGTCGCGGGCGGCGGCGCTGCAGGCGCTGGTGGCCGCGGACGTCGCCGTCGACCAGTTCACGCCGCGCCGCCGCCTGGAGGACGCGTTCCTGGCACTCGTGGGGGAGTCGTGACCGCGACCGAGCACGTCCAGCCCACCGGCGCCGTCGCCGGCTACCGGCCCGAGCGGACGCTGCGGCTGTCGGTCGAGCTGCGCCGGCAGTTCAAGCGGCGCCGCACGATCGGCGTCTTCGCGGCGATGGTCGCGCTGCCGCTGGTGCTCATCGCCGCGCTCCAGCTGGGCGCGAGCGAGGAGGCGCAGACCAACAGCCGGATCAACCTCGTCGACGTCGCCACCGCCAGCGGGCTGAACTTCACGCTGTTCGTGCTGTTCGCCACGACGACGTTCTTCCTCGTCGTGGTCTACGCGCTGTTCTTCGGCGACACGGTGGCCAGCGAGGCGCAGTGGGGCTCGCTGCGCTACACCCTGGCCACGCCGGTGCCCCGGATGCGGCTGCTCCGGCAGAAGTGGCTCGCGGCGCTGGTCCAGTCGGTCGGCGCGCTGCTCACCCTCGTCGCCGTCGCGGTGGTCGCCGGCGGCCTGGCGTTCGGCTTCGGCGAGATCCGGACGCCGATCGGGGTGACCCTGTCCCAGGGGGAGGGGTTCCTGCGGCTGGCCGGGATGCTCGGCTACCTCGCCGTGCACCTGCTCGTCGTCGGGACGCTGGCGTTCTGGCTGTCCACGGTCACCGACGCGCCGCTGGCCGCCGTCGGCGGGGCGGTGTTCACGACGGTCGTGTTCGCCATCCTCGACCAGGTCGAGCAGCTCGGGTCGATCCGAGACTGGTTCCCCACCGCGGAGGAGTTCGCCTGGACCGACCTGCTGCAGACGCCGGTCGACTCCTCCGACCTGTTCCGCGGCGTCGTCCAGTCGCTGGTCTACGCGGCGGTCTTCACCGCGCTCGGCTTCCGCCACTTCGCCCGGCGCGACGTCACCAGCTGAACGACGTCACCAGCTGAACGACGTCACCAGCTGAACGACGTCGCCAGCTGAACGAGGTGTCCCGCCCCCGCACCGGCTCCGGGCAGCAGGGGAACGGCACCCGGGCGCGGTGCGGTCCGGTGGGACGGCGGTGTCACAGGCTCGCTCGGACCGCCTGGGCCCAGCCGACGCCCATCGGCTCGTCGGTCACCGACACGTTCGGGACGGCGCCCAGCAGCCCGGCCATGCCCTCGACCTCCGCGCCGTTGGCGGTGATCCACAGCCGGCCGACGGCGGGCGCCATCTCCAGGTCGCTGGCGCTGTCGCCGATCGCGACGGCGTCCGCCGGGTCGACGCCGCGCCGCTCGAGGTCCCAGGCGATCGCCGCGCCCTTGGAGATGCCGCGCGGCATGAGGTGGTAGACGCGGGCCAGCTGCCCCTCCGGCGCCAGCCGCAGCCGGGCCGAGGCGGGGATCGCGCCGTTGTCCTTGAGCGTCAGCCAGCCCAACCCGCGCTCGGCCAGCCACGCGTCGACGGCGAGCGGGTCCACGAACCCGCGCAGCAGCGCGTCGCCGTCGTGCGTGGTGTGCCAGGGCGCGTGCCACTCGAGCCGGCCGGGGTGGGCGGCGCACAGCGCGTCGACGACGCCGAGCTCGGCCATCACGTCCATCGGCGTGCGGCCGGCGTACTCCTCGGGCAGCTCGCCGGTCAGCCCGTGCCGCTCCCGGCCGCCCTTCCACGTCACCAGCGAGCCCAGCTCGGCGATCGCGCCGTCGGCGGCGAAGATCCGCCCCGCCTCGGTGACCTGGTCGGCGGTGCGCCCGCTGACGATCACCAGCGCGACCCCGGCGGTGTGCAGCTCCAGCAGGGCCGCGGCCGGCTCGGCGGTGGGGGAGCCGTCGGCGGCGTGCCAGAAGGACCCCCGCGGTCCGACCATCGTGCCGTCGAGGTCGGTGTAGACGATGCGCGCAGCCACGGCGCCCAGCATGGCCGGGGCCGGGGGCGGTCCCGGCAGCCGGGTAGAGTCGGGCCCGTTCCACTCATCCAGAGGGGCAGAGGGACACGGCCCGGTGAAGCCCCGGCAACCGCGCTCGCGCGAGCGGCGAGAGGTGCCAATTCCGTCCCGCGCGGCTCGACGGCCCGACGCGGGGAAGATGAGGAGGTAGTCGTCGCATGACCCTGACCGCACCCGGTTCCCTGCAGGCCGACAGCTCGGCCGGCGGCCCCGTGCCGCCCAGCCCCGCCCGTGGCCTCGTCTGTCGCAACTGCGGCGCCACCTTCGGGCTCGTCGCCGAGCACGCCTGCGCCCAGTGCTTCGGCCCGCTCGAGGTCGACTACGACCCCGAGCTCATGGCCGCCGTCACCCGCGAGCAGATCGAGGCCGGCCCGCAGAACATCTGGCGCTACGCCGCGCTGCTGCCGGTGGGCCAGGACCCGGCCGACCGCGTCTCCCTCGACCCGGGCATGACCCCGCTGGTCCGCGCCGACCGGCTCGCCGCCGAGCTCGGCATCACCGGCGGGCTGTGGGTCAAGGACGACTCGGCCAACCCCACGCACTCGTTCAAGGACCGCGTGGTCAGCCTCGCCGCCACCGCCGCGAAGGGGCTGGGCTACCGCAAGATCGCCGCGGCCTCCACCGGCAACCTGGCCAACTCGGTGGCCGCGCACGCCGCCCGCGCGGGCCTGCCGTCGTTCGTCTTCATCCCGTCCGACCTCGAGCCCGGCAAGGTCGTGCAGTCGGCGGTCTACGGCCAGACGCTGGTCGCCGTCGACGGGTCCTACGACGACGTCAACCGGCTGACCAGCGAGCTCGCCGAGACCGACGAGTTCGAGGACACCGCCTTCGTCAACCAGAACGTGCGGCCCTACTACGCCGAGGGCTCCAAGACGATGGGCTACGAGATCGCCGAGCAGCTCGGCTGGCGGATCCCGGCGCAGGTCGTCATCCCGATGGCGTCGGGCTCGCTCCTCACCAAGGTGGACAAGGCCTGGCGGGAGCTGGTGAAGGCCGGGATCGTCGCGGACACCGAGTGGCGGGTCTTCGGCGCCCAGTCGGCCGGCTGCGACCCGATCGCCACCGCCTTCGACAACGGCTGGGACGTCGTCAAGCCGGTCAAGCCCACCGGGATCGCCAAGTCGCTGAACATCGGCAACCCCGCCGACGGCCCGTACGCGCTCGACGCCATCCGCCGCACCGGCGGCGCCGTCGGCCGGGTCGGCGACGAGCAGATCGTCCAGGGCATCCGCGACCTCGCCCGCACCACCGGCGTCTTCGCCGAGACCGCCGGCGGCGTGACCGTCGCGGTGCTGCGGCAGCTGGTCGAGGACGGGCGGCTGGACCCGAGCCGGGAGACCGTCGTCCTCAACACCGGCGAGGGCCTCAAGACCCTCGACCCGCTGCTGCCGGTGGTCGGCCCGACCCACCGGGTGGAGCCGTCGCTGCGGTCGGTCCGGTCCGCGGGGCTCATCGGCTGAGCCCCCGCGGGAGGCGTAGGCTCGCGGGCGACGTCGATCCGGCGGGTGACGTCCCCCCGGATCGTCCCCGAGTCGTGTGTCCAGGATCTCCCCACAGCGGCGTGCCTGTTGTACCGTCTCGCGCGGTCGTCAGTTCCACGCACGTGTCCGACGGGCGGAAGAGCTGTACCCCGGTCCCCGGATCACGGGGACCGTCCGCACGCACCAACGTGGGAGCACACGTGGCACAGGGCACCGTGAAGTGGTTCAACGCCGAGAAGGGCTTCGGCTTCATCGCCGTCGACGGCGGCCAGGACGTCTTCGTCCACTACTCGGCCATCCAGATGGACGGGTACAAGAGCCTCGACGAGGGCCAGCGGGTGACCTTCGAGGTCGTCCAGGGCGAGAAGGGTCCGCAGGCCGACTCGGTCCGCGTCGCCTGAGCACCTCCCCACCTCCGTGCTGCGGCCCGGTTCCCTCCGCGGGAGCCGGGCCGCAGCCGTTCCCGGACCACCGCCCCCGCCGCCGGCCCGACCGGGAACAGGCGGCACCCACCCCCCGTTCTTGCACTCGGCAGGGGCGAGTGCCAGACTTCCGGTTGGCACTCGACAGTGCCGAGTGCCAATCAGGTCGGAACGGTGAGGCACAGGAGCGCGGGCCACATGGGAGCCCGCCGCGCCGGTGTCGTCCGTCGCGGGCGCCGGTCCCGGCCGTGCAGCGATCCATGCATGGAGGACATCACCACATGGCCAAGATGATCGCCTTCGAGGAAGAGGCGCGCCGCGGTCTCGAGCGGGGCATGAACACCCTCGCCGACGCCGTCAAGGTGACGCTCGGCCCCAAGGGCCGCAACGTCGTCCTCGAGAAGAAGTGGGGCGCTCCCACCATCACCAACGACGGTGTGAGCATCGCCAAGGAGATCGAGCTCGAGGACCCCTGGGAGAAGATCGGCGCCGAGCTGGTCAAGGAGGTCGCGAAGAAGACCGACGACGTCGCGGGTGACGGCACCACCACCGCCACCGTGCTGGCCCAGGCGCTCGTCCGCGAGGGTCTGCGCAACGTCGCCGCCGGCGCCAACCCGATGGCCCTGAAGAAGGGCATCGAGAAGGCCGTCGCCTCGGTCACCGAGTACCTCCTCTCGACCGCCAAGGACGTCGAGACCAAGGAGCAGATCGCCGCCACCGCGTCGATCTCCGCCGCCGACGCCGCCATCGGTGAGCTCATCGCCGAGGCGATGGACAAGGTCGGCAAGGAAGGCGTCATCACCGTCGAGGAGAGCAACACCTTCGGCCTCGAGCTCGAGCTCACCGAGGGCATGCGCTTCGACAAGGGCTACATCTCGCCCTACTTCGTCACCGACGCCGAGCGCATGGAGGCCGTCCTCGACGACCCGTACGTGCTCGTCGTCAACTCGAAGATCAGCTCGGTCAAGGACCTGCTCCCGCTGCTGGAGAAGGTCATGCAGTCGGGCAAGCCGCTGGCCATCATCGCCGAGGACGTCGAGGGCGAGGCCCTCGCGACCCTGGTCGTGAACAAGATCCGCGGCACCTTCAAGTCGGTCGCCGTCAAGGCCCCCGGCTTCGGTGACCGCCGCAAGGCCATGCTGACCGACATCGCCATCCTCACCGGTGGCCAGGTCATCAGCGAGGAGGTCGGCCTCAAGCTCGACACCGCCGACGTCTCCCTCCTGGGCCGCGCCCGCAAGGTCGTCGTCACCAAGGACGAGACGACGATCGTCGAGGGCTCGGGTGACAGCGACCAGATCGCCGGCCGGGTGAACCAGATCCGCGCCGAGATCGAGAAGTCGGACTCCGACTACGACCGCGAGAAGCTGCAGGAGCGCCTGGCCAAGCTGGCCGGTGGCGTCGCCGTCATCAAGGCTGGCGCCGCGACCGAGGTCGAGCTCAAGGAGCGCAAGCACCGCATCGAGGACGCGGTGCGCAACGCCAAGGCCGCCGTCGAGGAGGGCATCGTCGCCGGTGGTGGCGTCGCCCTGGCGCAGGCCACCGCCGTCGCGTTCGAGAAGCTGGACCTCGAGGGTGACGAGGCCACCGGTGCCAACATCGTGCGCGTCGCGCTCGAGGCGCCGCTGAAGCAGATCGCCGTCAACGCCGGCCTCGAGGGCGGCGTCGTGGCGGAGAAGGTGCGCAACTCCGAGGTGGGCCACGGCCTCAACGCCGCCACCGGCGAGTACGTGGACCTGGTCGCGGCCGGCATCATCGACCCGGCCAAGGTCACCCGCTCGGCGCTGCAGAACGCCGCCTCCATCGCGGCGCTCTTCCTCACCACCGAGGCCGTCATCGCCGACAAGCCGGAGAAGGCCGCCCCGGCCATGCCCGGTGGCGACGGCGGCATGGGCGGCATGGACTTCTGAGTCTCGCCCCCTCGCAACACCAGCAACGCCCGGCAGGGGCGGTCCCGCATCGCGCGGGGCCGCCCCTGTCGGCGTCCACGGGGCCGGACACGCGGTGGACGCCCTCTTCCGACGGCGGAGCGGGCGCCCAGCGTGTGTCCGGCCCCGTGGGGCGTCCGGCCTCAGCGCCCCTGGTGTGACGTCGTGTCCGAGGTCCCGGTGCGGCAGGCGTGGATGCTCGGGGCGCTGGAGGATGCCCTGCACGATGCGGGGTGCCCCGCGCCCGTGGCACGTCGGATCGCGCAGGACGTGCGACTGGAGGAGCGGCACGGTGGGTGGCTCGCGCTCCTCGAGGGGCACGGCACCGGTGTCGAGGCGCCGGTCCAGCGCGATGAGCGGGGCGGAAGTGACGCGGCACACCGCGGAGGACGTCGCCGCCGCCGACGCGGAGGCGGTCGACCGCTCTGCGCGTGGTGAGCCTGACCGGACACCGCTCTGGGCACTGTCCGGCCGGCCGGCGGGTCGGCGCCGGCTCTGACCGGCGCCCCTGTGATCACTCCTGGTCCAGCGGGGTCTCCCGGCACTCGGGAGCCCGCTGCACCCGAGGTGATCACGCCGATGGCGCACAGGTGCGGGGAAGACGACGTCCCGGCCGGGCCGCAGGGGACGACTTCCCCGCAGTTGCCGGCGGCGGGTCAGCCCCGCGGCGGCGGGAAGCAGCAGAGCCCGTCGCCCTCGGGGTCGGCGAGGACGTCCCAGCCGATCTCGCCGGCGTCCTCCTCAGGCTCGTGGCCCGGCCGGTCGTCCGAGGCCCGCACCACCGTGGCGCCGGCGGCCTGCAGCGCCGCGGAGTCGGCGACGACGTCGAGGTGCACGCGGTTCTCGACCAGCTGCTCCTCGTGCACCGGGTGGAGCCGGATCAGCGGCCCCGCGCCGGTGGGGTCCTCGATCGGCACGGGCCAGTCGTGCTCGCGTGGCGTGCCGTCGGGCAGGGTGTCGCGGCGGACGTGGCCCGGTGCGGCGCACCACCGATCGGTGAGCGCCTGGTGGTCGCGGGCGCCGATGCAGAGGTCCTCGGAGCGGGCGGGTGCGTCGGGCACGAGCGCGCAGGGTAGGCCGACGTCGTGGCCGTGGTGATCGGGACCTCGGGGTGGCAGTACCGCGACTGGCGCGGCCGCTTCTACCCGCAGCGCCTGCCGCAGCGGCTGTGGCTGGAGCACCACGCCCGGCACTTCGCCACCGTGGAGAGCAACGCCGCGTTCTACCGGCTGCCCGAGCGGGACACCTTCGCCGCCTGGCGCGAGCGCACCCCGCCCGACTACCGCTGGGCGGTCAAGGCCAGCCGCTTCCTCACCCACGTCAAGCGGCTGCGCGAGCCCGAGGAGCCGGTGGCCCGGCTGGTGGAGCACGCCGCGGGCCTCGGCGACCGCCTCGACGTCGTCCTGCTGCAGCTGCCGCCCACGCTGCGGGCCGATGCCGGGCTGCTGCGCGACTGCCTCGCCTGCTTCCCACCGGGCATCCGGGTCGCGGTCGAGCCCCGGCACGAGAGCTGGTGGACCGACGAGGTCCGGGCGCTGCTGGAGCGCTACGGCGCCGCGCTGTGCTGGGCCGACCGCGCCGAGCGGCCGGTCACGCCGCTGTGGCGGACGGCGGGCTGGGGCTACCTGCGCCTGCACACCGGCGCCGAGGGCTGGGCCTACCCCCCGGCCGTGCTCGACCAGTGGGCGCAGCGCCTGGCGGAGGGGTACACCGACGACGAGGACGTGTTCGTGTACCTGAACAACGACCCGGGCGGCGCCGCCGTCGTCGACGCGGTCACCCTGGCCGGCGCGGTCCGCCGGGCCGGCCGCACGCCCACCCGGGTGCCGACGCCGGAGGAGGCGAGCGGCGCGGCGTGGGCCGCCGCCTGATCAGCCGAGGACGTGCGGGTCCTCGCGGTGCCGCACCCCGAGCTGCTCCGCGGCGCGCCCCAGGACCTCCTGCACGGCGAGGGTGTCGGCCAGCGGCACGACCGCGGACTCGGTGCGCCCCTCCTGCAGGCACCGCGTGACCTCGGCGAGCTCGTGCGAGTACCCGACCCCGGCCGCCGGGCGGGTGATCTCCTCGGGCTCGGCGCCGGTGCGGTGCAGCACGATCGTGGCCGGGTGGTGGAAGCGGGGGAGGACGTCGATCCAGCCGCCGGTGCCGAACACCCGCGCCTGCCCCGGCGTCGGGTAGCGCAGCGAGGTGGTCAGCGTGGCCGAGCGGCCGTCCTCCCAGCCGAGCAGCAGCGCCGCCTCGGCGTCGGCGCCGGTGGGGTAGGTGGACCCGGCGGCGGTGACGGTGTCGGGGGCGCCCAGCAGCATCTGGGCGAAGGAGACGACGTAGACGCCGAGGTCGAGCAGCGCGCCGCCGCCGAGCTCGAGGGCGAACAGCCGGTCGGCGGGGTCGTAGGCGCGGTCGACGCCGAGGTCGGCCTGCACCGAGCGCACCTCGCCGATCGCGCCGTCGGCGATCAGGTCCCGCATGCGGACGACGGCCGGCTGGAACCGCGTCCACATCGCCTCCATGACGAAGACGCCGGCCTCGCGGGCCGCCGCCACCACCTCCCGCGCGCCCGCGGTGGTGGCGGTGAACGTCTTCTCCACCAGCAGCGCCTTGCCCGCCTCGATCGCGGCGAGCGCGACCGCGTGGTGCTGCGGGTGCGGGGTGGCGACGTAGAGGACGTCGACGTCGGGGTCGGCGAGGATCTCCGCGTAGGAGCCGTAGGCGCGCTCCAGCCCGTGCTGCTGCGCGAACGCCTGCGCCCGGTCGGCCGAGCGGGACGCCACGGCCACCGGCCGCGCGCCCTCCACGTGCGCGAAGTCGCCCATCACGCTCTGCGCGATGCGTCCCGGCCCGACGATGCCCCAGCGGATCTGCTCGCTCACGGCGACGACGCTAGTCGCCGGGCAGACTGCACCCGTGGCCGTGCTGATCGACAGTCCCGTCTGGCCGTGGCGGGGGCGCCGCTGGTCGCACCTGGTCAGCGACGTGTCGCACGACGAGCTGCACGCCTTCGTCGCCGCCGAGCTCGGCATCCCGCGCCGGGCCTTCCAGGGCGACCACTACGACGTCCCCGAGGACCTCTACGACGTCGCGGTCGCCGCCGGCGCCGAGCCGGTCGGGGCGCGCGAGCTGCTCGCCCGGCTGACGGCCGCGGGCCTGCGGGTCAGGAAGCGCGACCGCGCAGCAGGGTGAGCTCGGCGGCGAGGTTGGCCCGTGCCCGCGGCTCCCACTCCCGCGTCGCCGGCAGCCGGTAGAGCGCCGGCAGCGCCAGCAGGGCCTCCAGGACGGCGATCCGCCCGGCGGTGAACACCTCGTCGGACAGGTGCCCGTACTCCTCGCGGACGGCCGAGGCGTAGGCGGCGTACGCCTCGGGCGGCCCGGCGAGGACGGCGAGGTCGGCGTCGCAGAGGACGGCGCCGTTCGCGTCGCCGTCGGCCGCGTCGTGACCGGCGGTCAGCAGCACCAGCCGGACCACCTCGTCCAGCCGCTCCGGAGGCACCAGGCCGGCCAGCCCCGCGCGCGCCCGCCCGGCGCTGGCCTGCTCGTTGTCGCCGCGACGGGGGTCGTAGACCACGTCGTGGTACCAGGCGGCCAGCGCGACGGCGGCCGGGTCGTCCGCGGCCGGGCCGAGCGCGCCGACCAGCCCGAGGACGGCGGCCAGGTGGTGCAGGTCGTGGTAGCGGCGGTGCGGCTCGCTCCATGCGGCGACGACGGCGGCCCACTCGCCGCGCGCGGCGGGGGAGTCGCCGGTCAGGGCCGCGAAGTCCTCGTAGGCGATCACGCGACCCCGCAGCGGCGCAGGGTGAGCAGCGCCAGCGCGCGGGCCACGGCGGTCACGTCGGCCACCGGCACCCGCTCGGCCGGGCCGTGCGCGAGGTGCAGGTCGCCCGGGCCCAGGTGCAGCGCGGGGACGCCCGCGGCCGCGTACAGCCGCAGGTCGGTGCCGGCCGCCACCGCCCGCTCCGGCGGTGGCGCCCCGCCCGCGTCGACGACGGCGCCCCGGACCTGCCCGAGCAGCTCGTGGCCCGCCGGCAGCTGCCCGCTGGCGAACGCGCCCCCGGTCCACGTGACCCGCACCGGGTGCGCGGCCAGCCACGGATGCCCGGCGCAGAACGCCCCCAGCCGCTCCTCGAACGCCGCGCGGGCCGCCTCGACCGGCTCGCCCAGCCGCACGCCGTAGCGGCCCTCGGCGACCAGCCGGTCGGGCACGCTGGAGGCCCAGTCGCCGGCGCGCACCGTGCCGATCGACAGCCCGAACGGGAACCGCTCGCCGGCGAAGCGGGGGTCGGCGTCGCGCTGCCGCTCCGCCTCGAACGCGCGCAGGTCGGCGTGCACCTGCGCGAACAGCTCCACGGCGCTGACGCCGCGGTCGCGCACCGCCGCGTGGGCCGCGTGGCCGGTCACCTCCAGCCGGAAGGTCAGCGCGCCGGCCGCCGCGGTGACGACGGCGCCGTCGGTGGGCTCGGGGATGACGCAGGCGTCGCCGCGGTACCCGCGGGCGAGGGTGGCCCACGCGCCCAGGCCGCCGTCCTCCTCGCCGACGACGCTGTGCAGCGCCACCGGCCGGCGCAGGCGCACGCCCGCGGCGCGGACCGCGGCCAGCGCGGCGAGCGCCGAGACCAGGCCGCCCTTCATGTCGCAGGCGCCGCGGCCGTGCACCGCGCCGCCGTCGAGCCGCGGGGTGAACGGGTCGCCGGCCCACAGCGCGCGGTCGCCGGTCGGGACGACGTCGGTGTGCCCGCACAGCACCAGCGCTGGGACGCCGTCGTCGGCGCCGGGCAGCGTGCCGACGACGCCCCACGCCTCGTCGCGCTCGACCTCCTGGCCGGGCGCGTCCGGCGCGGTGGCGGCCGCCGCGAGGTCGATCGCCCAGCGGTCGACGTCGCAGCCCAGCGCGTCGAGCTCGCCGGCGACCAGGGCCTGCGCCTCGCTCTCGGCCGCGGTGCCGCCCACCGAGGGGACGGCGACCAGGCGGCACAGCAGGCCGACCGCGGCGGCCTCGTCGACGGCGTCCAGGACGGCGGCCTCGGCACGGCTCAGGTCGGGCACGGCTCGGCAGTCTGGCACGCACGGGAGCGGCGGTTACCGTCGCCGCCGTGACACAGCCCCTCCCGCCGCCCGGCTGGTACCCCGACCCGGCCGGCAGCGGCGGCTCCCGCTGGTGGGACGGTCGGACGTGGACCGGGCACGTCCAGCAGCCGGCCCCGCCTCCCCGGGTCCCGCAGCAGACGCCGGTCCAGCAGCCGGTCCAGCCGGCGTACGGCGGCCAGCAGCAGTACGGCCCGCAGCAGCAGTACGGCGCCCAGCCGCGCCGCTCGGTGCTCCACGACCAGCCGGTGCTGCTGGTCGACCAGAAGACCAAGCTGGTCGAGCTGACCAACGAGTACGCCGTCCTCGACGGCAACGGCACGCAGATCGGCGCCGTGGTCGAGGTCGGGCAGTCGGCGGCCAGGAAGGTCGTCCGCTTCGTGAGCAGCCTCGACCAGTACCTCACCCACCGCCTCGAGGTGCGCGACGCGTACGGGCCGGTCCTCGTGCTCACCCGCCCGGCGAAGCTGGTCAAGTCGCGGGTCGTCGTCGAGACGCCCGAGGGCGCTCCGGTGGGGGAGATCGTCCAGGCCAACGTGTTCGGCCGGATCCGCTTCGACCTCGTGGTGGGCGGTCAGCTCGCCGGCGCGATCCAGGCGGAGAACTGGCGGGCCTGGGACTTCTCGATCACCGACTCCCCGGGGAGCGAGGTCGCCCGCATCACCAAGACGTGGGAGGGCCTGGCGCGCACGCTGTTCACCACCGCCGACCGCTACGTCGTGCGGGTGCACGCCCGGCTGCCCGAGCCGCTGGCGAGCCTGGTGCTGGCCTCGGCGCTGACCGTCGACACGGCGCTCAAGCAGGACTCCCGCGGATTCGGCTGATCCGCGCGTGTCGCGGCCGGGAGCGGGGTACCGTCGGTGGTGTCCGGACCGGGCGATCTGTGTCCCCGGGTGCCAATTGGATACCGCCTTCGCGGACCACCGCCCCGGCCTCGGCCGGGGGTCTGGAGCCGCGTCGTGCTTCTCGCCGCGAGGCGACCAGAGCCCGGTCCGGACCCATCCCTCAGCTCCCCAGCACCCAGCCGCCGGGGTCGGCCAGGGCAGCCGCCTCCGCGGGCCCCCAGGAGCCCGGCTCGTAGGGGCGCACCTCCGGCCGGTCCCCGAGCACCGGCGCGACCGCCCGCCACGCCCGCGCCAGCCCGCTGCTGGTGGTGAACAGCGACCGGTCGCCGACCAGGACGTCGTGGAGCAGCGTGGCGTAGGGCGGCAGCGGCTCGCCCTCGGGCACCGCGCCCAGGTCCAGCGACGCCTCCGCCACCGACAGCTCCAGCTCCGGCCCCGGGCGCTTGGCCACCAGCCCGAGGTCCAGCGCGCCGGCACCCGACAGCGACAGCGAGACGGTGTTCCCGCCGCCGGGCACCGCGCCCACCGGGCCGTCGGGCCGGCGCAGCACCAGCGTGACCCGCTGCCGGCTGTCGGCCATCCGCTTGCCGGTGCGCAGCAGGAACGGGACGCCGTGCCAGCGGTCGGTGTCGATCCACAGCCGCGCCGCGACGAAGGTGTCGGTCGTGCTGTCGTCGGCGACGCCCTCGAGGTCCCGGTAGCCGGTGAACTGCCCGAGGACGACGTCCTCGCGGGCCAGCGGCCGGAACGCCGCGACCACCGCCTCGCGGGCCTCCTGCAGGTCGCCCGGGGTCAGCGACACCGGCGGCTCCATCGCCACCTCGGCGGCCACCTGGAACAGGTGGGTGACCAGCATGTCGAGGGTGGCGCCGGTGGCGTCGTAGAACTCGGCGCGGTCGGCGACGTCGAGGGTCTCGGGCACGTCGACCTGCACCTGCGCCACGTGCTCCCGGCTCCACACCGAGGAGAACAGCCCGTTGGCGAAACGCAGCACGTGCAGGTCCTGGGTGGCCTCCTTGCCGAGGAAGTGGTCGATGCGGAAGACCTGCTCCTCGTCGAGCACCGCGTGCACGAGCTCGTCGAGCTCGCGGAACCCCTCGGGTGAGGTGCCGTAGGGCTTCTCGTAGACGACGCGGGCGCCGTCGGCCAGCCCGTGGGCGTCCAGGGCCCGGGTGATGCCGCCGAACGCCTCGGGCGGGACGGCGAGGTAGTGCACGAGCTGGACGTCGTCGCCGAGCTCCTCGCGGGCGCGGGCCACGGCGTCGGGCAGCTGCCCGGGGTCGTCCGTGGCGAAGCCGCCGCCGGCGAAGCGCAGCCGCTCGGGCAGCCCCTCGGCGGGCTCCCCGTCGCCGTGCTCGGCCAGGGCGTCGCGGACCAGGTCGCGGAACTCGTCGTCGGAGCGCTCGCCGCGGCCGCTGCCGACGATCCGCCAGTCCGGCGGGAGCAGCCCGCGGCGCTGCAGGACGTCGAAGGCCGGCAGCACCATGCGCGCGGCCAGGTCGCCGGTGGCGCCGAACAGGACGAAGACGGTGGGGCGGAGGTCGGCCATGCGCCCAGCCTCGCCGCACGGCCCCTCAGGCGCGCGCCGGGTGCGTCTGAGGGGGCCTCAGGCGCCGGGGGTGGGCGGGGACTGCCCGGTCGCCCGATGCCCGCGCCGCCGCCTCAGCACGACCGTGGTCGCCGTCCCCACCGGACAGGCACACGGACACAGACGCGAGGAGCCCACCGTGACCATCTACCCCAACCCCGGACTCGAGGCCGAGCTCGCCTACCGGCGCGAGGTCCTGCGGGAGCTCGGCCGCGGCACCCGCACCCGCCGCGGGCCGTGGCGCTCCCGGCGGTCCCGCTGACGGAGGACCCCCTCCTCGCCGCCCCCCGCAGGCCCGGGGCGGTGCCCTGGAGGGGGCCGCCGGCGGCCGTCCCGTCGGCGGCCCGTGCCACGATCGCCGACGTGGCGCGGTGGGACGAGCGGCCCCTGGTGGGGCGGACGGCTGAGCTGGCCACCCTCCTGTCCGCCGTCGACCGGGCGGTCGCCGGCCGCGGCGCGGCCGTGCTGGTCGCGGGGGACGCCGGCGTCGGCAAGTCCCGCCTGCTCGACGAGCTGACGGGGCGCGCGGCCGCCCGCGGCCTGCGGGTGCTCACCGGCCACTGCGTCGACCTCGGCGAGGTCGGCCTGCCCTACCTGCCCTTCGTCGACCTGCTACGTCCCGTCGCCGACGAGCTCGGCGACGGTGCCGCCGCGCTGTTCGCCGCGCGGTCGGCCGCCGCGCGCGAGTCCGAGGCGGCCGACCTGGGCAGCCCGGTCCGCGCACTCCGGCCGCCGGTCGACGACGGCCGGCTGCAGCTGTTCGAGGCGGTGGCCACCGCGCTGTCCGGGCTCGCCGCCGACACCCCGCTGCTGGTGGTGCTCGAGGACCTGCACTGGGCCGACCGCTCCAGCCGCGACCTGGTCCGCTACCTGCTGGCCCGGCTGACCGGCGAGCCGGTCGCCGTCGTCGCCTCCTACCGCTCCGACGACCTGCACCGCCGCCACCCGCTGCGGCCGCTGCTGGCCGAGCTGGTCCGGCTGCCCGGTGTCGAGCGGCTGGACCTCGGCCCGCTGCCCGACGCCGACGTCGAGCAGCTGGTGCGCGGGCTGGCCGCGGGCGTGCCCGACCGCACCGTCGACGACGTCGTCGCCCGCGCGGAGGGCAACGCCTTCTACGCCGAGGAGCTGCTGGCCGCGGGCCTCGCGGGGGAGTCGCTGCCGCTGCTGCTCACCGACGTGCTGCTGGCCCGGGTCGAGCAGCTGAGCCCGGCCGGGCAGCAGGTGCTGCGGGTGGCCGCGGTCGCCGGCCGGCGGGTGCGGCACGAGCTCGTCGCGGCGGTGGGCGGGCTGGCGCCCGCCGACCTGGAGGCGGCGCTCGGCGAGGCGGTGCACTCGCACCTGCTCGTCGTCGACCCCGACGGCGCCTACCGCTTCCGGCACGCCCTGGTGCGCGAGGCCGTGCTGGCCGACCTGCTGCCCGGCGAACGGGTCCGGCTGCACGCCGCCGTCGCCGCGCACCTCGCCGGCGTCCCGGGGGCGGGCACCGCGGCCGAGCGGGCGCACCACCTGCGGGAGAGCAACGACCTGGCCGGCGCCCTGTCGGCCTCCCTGGACGCAGCCGACGAGGCGCGCCGGCTGGCGGCCCCGGCCGAGCAGCTGCAGCACCTGGAGGCGGTGCTCGCGCTGTGGCCGGCGGTGCCCGACGCGGCGGCGCGGGCCGGGCGGTCGCAGGCGGAGCTGCTGCTGGACACCGCGGCCGCCGCCCGCCGCGGCGGGGAGCTGCACCGGGCGGTGGCGCTGCTGCGCTCGGCGCAGGACCTGCTCGGCCCGGACGGCGACCGGGAGCTGCGCGCGCGGGTGCACTCGACGCTGGCGCAGGCGCTGGGTCGCATCGAGGACCAGGCCGCCGCGCTGCGGGAGAGCACGGCGGCGATGGCGCTGGTGCCGGCCGTCCCGCCGTCGCCGGTGCGCACCTGGGCGGCGGCCACGCACGCCCGCGTCTGCTACGACGTCGGCCGCCGCGCCGAGGGCGACGCCGCCGCCGAGGAGGCGCTGGCCGCGGCCGACGCGCTGGGGCTCGACGGCGCGTGGGCCGACGTCGCGGTGTCGCTGGCCCGCTCGCGCGGCGGGGAGGAGCTGCCCGCGCGGCTGGAGGAGGCGCTGGCCCGCGCCCGCCGGTCGGGGGACCCCGACGTCGAGATGCGGGTGCTGTTCAACCTGGCGATCGTCGCCTACGAGGCCGGCTGCTCGGGCGAGACGCTGCGGTGGAGCGACACCGCGCTGGCGCGGGCCGCCGAGCTCGGCGTCGAGTGGTCCTTCTACGCCGCGGAGCTGCGTCACCTCGGCGTCGTCTCGCGGTACGTCGTCGGCGACTGGGACGGCAGCCTGGCGCTGGCCGACCGGCTGGCCCGGGTGCCCGAGATGGCCGCGCACGTGCGGGCGGCGGGGCTGCTCGTGCAGGTCGGCCGCGGCGACCCGGCCGCCGCGGAGCGGATCGCGTGGGCGCGCGGCCTGGTCGGCCGGCTGGACGCGCACGTGCTGCTGCTCCTGGCCACGGCCGGGGCGGAGATCGACCTGGCCGCGTGGGCCGGCGACCCGGCCACCGCCGTGGCCACCGCGCGGTCGGCCACGGAGACGCTGACCGGGCTGTGGGGCGACGACCGGCTGGCCGTCGTCCGGCTCGCCGCGACCGCGCTGGCGCCGGTCGGCGACGCGGCGGCCACCGCCCGGCTCACCGGCGACGCCGCCGCGGAGCGCGAGTGGACGGCGGCGGGGGAGTCGCTGATGGCGATCGCCCGCTCGGCGGTGGAGGCGCACGCCCGCCTGATCGGCCCGCACGGCGTCGAGGCGGCGGCCTGGATCGCGAGGGTGGAGGCCGAGGCGGCGCGGCTGGCCGGGCGCCCGGCGCCGGAGCTGTGGGCGGCCGCCGTCGAGGCCTTCGGCTACGGGCACGTGTACGAGCAGGCCCGGAGCCGGTGGCGGCTGGCCGAGGCGCTGGTCGCCGCCGGCGACCGGGAGGCCGCGCTGGAGCCGCTGACGCGGGCCGCTGACGCCGCGCGCGAGCTGGGCGCAGCGCCGCTGCTGGCCGCGGTCACCGCGCTGGCCCGCCGGGCGCGGCTGGAGCTGCCCGGCGCCGGGCGGGTGGTGGAGACGGCGGCGGTGTTCACCCCGCGCGAGACCGAGGTGCTGGCCCTGCTCGCCCGCGGCCGCACCAACCGGCAGATCGGCGGCGAGCTCTACATCAGCGAGAAGACCGCCAGCGTGCACGTGAGCAACATCCTGGCCAAGCTCGGCGCCGGCTCCCGCACCGAGGCCGTGGCCCTGGCCGCCGCGAGGGGCCTGCTGCCGACCGGCTGACCGGGCCTCCGGGACGATCACGGAGCCGCGGTGGCGACACCCCGGGCGGAGTCGGCGTGTCGCCACGCGGGCGCCGTGATCGCGGGGACGGGGCGCCGGACCGCTGTGCACCTCCGCGGACGTGCACACCGCCTCAGAGCATCGTGCGCAGACGCTCGCGGCGGGCGCGCAGGACCTCGACCGGCGCCGAGGCCGACGGCGGCCCGGGCACGTGCTGGCGCAGCTGCGTGTGCACCACCGCGTGCGGCGTCGACGTCTTCGCCGACACCCGGCTGACCAGGCGGTTGATCTCCCGCCGCAGCTCGGCGACGTCGCGCCAGCCACGGCCGGCGTCGTCCTCGTCGGGGTGGTCCTCGACGATCGGCAGCTCGCCGGTGTCCTCCTCGTGCACCCGCTGGGCGATCCGCAGCCGCAGCTCGTCGTCGCGCTTGGCCAGCAGCGACGCCGTCTGCTCGGCGGTGAGCAGGCCGGGGATGCCGAGGAACTCCTCGTCCTCCGGCGCGACGGCGACCGCGCCGGAGCCCTCGCCGGTGTGCGCCGTCCCGCCGTGCAGCACGTGCGCGAACCGGGCCTCGGCCTCCAGCGCCTCCCACTGCTTGAGGCCGACCGCCTCGCGTTCCTTGGGCGGCAGCGGGTCGAGGTCGAGCGCCTCGGGGTCCTTCGCCTTCGGCGGCGGCATGACGTGGTTGCGTTCCTTCTCCATGGACGCCGCCAGCGAGAGCAGCGGCCGCACCGCGGGGAGGAACACCGTCGCCGTCTCGTGCGACGCCCGGGAGCGGACGACGCGGCCGACGGCCTGGGCGAAGAACAGCGGCGTGCGGTAGGAGGTCATCCACGCCAGGACGGCGGCGCGCGGGACGTCGACGCCCTCGGAGATCATCCGCACGCAGACGGCGATCCGCGCGGACCCGGTCGAGAAGCGCTCGATCTTCTTCGACGCCCTGGGGTCGTCGGACAGGATCAGCTCGGGCGCCTTGCCGGTGATCCGCTTGACGATGCGGGCGTAGGCGCGGGCGTCGTCCTGGTCGCTGGCGAGGATCAGCCCCGCGGCGTCGGGCATGCCGCCGTGCTCGCGCAGCTGGGTGATCCGGTCGTCCATCGCGGCGACGACGTGCGGCACCCACTGGCCCTTGGGGTCCAGGGCGGTGCGCCAGGCGGCCATCTCCACCGAGCGGGTGCCGGCCTCCGACAGCGACGCGGCCACGACCTCACCGGCCGAGTTCCGCCAGCGCGAGGTGCCGGTGTAGGCGGCGAAGACGACCGGGCGGACGACGTTGTCGGCCAGCGCCTCCTTGTAGCCGTAGGTGTAGTCGGCGCGGCTGACCAGCCCGGCGCCGGCCTCCCCGGCGTCGCCCTCGAAGCCGTCCTCCTCGTAGCGCACGAAGGGGATCCGCTCGTCGGGCTTGGTGCGGAACGGCGTCCCGGTCAGGCACAGCCGGCGGGCGGCGAAGCCGTAGGCCTCCTCGATCGCCTCGCCCCACGACAGGCCGTCGCCGGCGTGGTGCACCTCGTCGAGGACCACCAGCGTCTTGACGGCGGTGGCGCGGGCGGCGTGCAGCATCGGCTTGCCGGCGACCTGCGCGTACGTCGTCACGTAGCCCTGGGTGCCGGCGCGCACCGGGCCGACGGCGTTGGTGAGGCCCGGGTCGAGGACGATGCCCATCCGGTCGGCGGCGTCGGCCCACTGCATCCGCAGGTGGTCGGTCGGGCAGACCACGATCACCCGGGCCACCTCGCGCCGCTGCAGCAGCCGCGAGGCCAGGGTCAGCGCGAAGGTGGTCTTGCCGGCGCCCGGGGTCGCGGTGACCAGGAAGTCCTTGGGGGAGGACTCCTCGTAGCGCTCGAGCGCCGCCTGCTGCCAGGCCCGGAGCGGTCGGCTGGTCGTCTGCGGGGCGACCGCCCCCGCCCGTGCTGCACTCGCCATCTCGCGGACCATCCTGCCTGGCGCACGGCGGACACGCCCGACCGGCCACCTCCCGCGCGCCCGCCCGCGGCCGTCGTATACGCGGCCCGCGGCACGCGCCTGAGCTGCGGTTACGCCCGCGCCGACCGGTGCGGCGTGGCAGGCCTCACACCGGGAACGGACCGGTCCGGCGCGTCCCGCCGGCCCCACCCGCCCGCCGCGTCGAGGCCGGGCGCTCAGTGCGTGAGCTTGAGCCCGACCACGCAGCCGACGATGCCGAGCAGGAGCAGCACGCGCAGCGCGGACAGCGGCTCCTCGCCCGACGCCATGGCGTAGCCGGCGGTCAGGGCCGCGCCGATGCCCACCCAGACCGCGTACGCCGTCCCGACGGGCAGGGTGCGCATCGCCCAGGCGAGGCCGAGCATGCTGCCGACCAGGCCGAGGACGAACACGACCGTCGGCGCCGGCCGGGTGAAGCCCTCCGTGCGGCCGAGGGCGGTCGCCCACACCGCCTCGAGGGCACCGGACAGGACGAGGACGAACCAGGACACGACGACTCCCGTGGACGCCGTCTTGTCGCTGTCCGGGTACGGCGCTGCTCGTCCGGGGGTCCGCCGCGGACCCGCCTCCACCGTCGCACACCCCGGCGGTCCGGGGTGGTGAGAACGGCCACCACCTCAGGAGGTCAGGCCCCGCAGCACCGCGAGCGCGCGGCGCGGCGCCGTGCCGGCCGGCAACCGCCCGAGGTCCCGCTCACCGGCCACGCGGGCATCCTGCCCGGCTGCCGGGTCCGGAGACGGCCGCGGCCCCGGGTCACGAGGACCGGGGGCCGCGGCGAGGGCTCTAGTCGGCGGGCTCGTCGACCCAGTCGGGGCCGTTGACCTCGCCCGGGCCGGCCAGGTCGGCGGCGTCGACGATCGTGTACGCGTAGCCCTGCTCGGCCAGGAAGCGCTGCCGGTGGGCGGCGTACTCGGCGTCGAGGGTGTCGCGGCTGACCACCGTGTAGAAGTGCGCCTGCCGGCCGTCGGCCTTCGGCCGGAGCACCCGGCCCAGCCGCTGGGCCTCTTCCTGCCGCGACCCGAAGGTCCCCGACACCTGGACGGCGACCGCGGCCTCGGGCAGGTCGATGGAGAAGTTGGCGACCTTCGACACGACGAGCGTCGTGACCTCCCCGGCGCGGAACGCGTCGAAGAGCTTCTCCCGCTCGCGGTTGGTGGTCGACCCCTGGATCACCGGGGCGTCCAGCGCCCGCCCGAGCTCCTCGAGCTGGTCGAGGTAGGCGCCGATGACCAGCTTCTGCTCGCCGGGGTGCCGCTCGAGCACCCGCCGGATCACGGGCAGCTTCGACGACGCCGTCGCCGCGATCCGGTACCGCTCCTCGGGCTCGGCGACCGCGTAGGTCATCCGCTCCTCGTCGTCGAGACCGACCCGCACCTCGATGCACTCGGCCGGGGCGATGTAGCCCTGCGACTCGATGTCCTTCCACGGCGCGTCGTAGCGCTTGGGCCCGATCAGCGAGAAGACGTCGTCCTCCCGCCCGTCCTCGCGCACCAGCGTCGCGGTCAGGCCCAGCCGCCGGCGGGACTGCAGGTCGGCGGTGAGCCGGAAGATCGGCGCCGGGAGCAGGTGCACCTCGTCGTAGACGATGAGGCCCCAGTCCTGGGCGTCGAACAGGTCCAGGTGCCGGTACTCGCCCTTCCGGCGGGTGGTCATCACCTGGTAGGTCGCGATGGTGACCGGGCGGATCTCCTTGCGCTCGCCCGAGTACTCGCCGATCTCGTCCTCGGTCAGCGTGGTGCGGGCCAGCAGCTCGCGCTTCCACTGCCGCCCGGAGACGGTGTTGGTCACCAGGATCAGCGTGGTCGCCCGGGCCTGGGCCATCGCCGCGGCGCCGACCAGCGTCTTGCCGGCGCCGCAGGGGAGGACGACGACGCCCGAGCCGCCGGCCCAGAACCCGTCGACGGCTTCCTGCTGGTAGTCGCGCAGGTGCCAGCCGTCCTGCGCCAGCTCGATCGGGTGCGCCTGCCCGTCGACGTAGCCGGCGAGGTCCTCGGCCGGCCAGCCCACCTTGAGCAGCGCCTGCTTGAGCCGCCCGCGCTCGGAGGGGTGCACCACGACGGTGTCGGGGTCGATCCGCGCCCCGAGCATCGGCGCCACCCGCTTGGAGCGGACGACCTCCTCGAGGACGGCGCGGTCGGTGGTGGTGAGCACCAGCCCGTGCACCGGGTTGTTGACCAGCGTCAGCCGGCCGAAGCGGTCCATCGTGTCGGCGACGTCGACCAGCAGCGCGTGCGGCACCGGGTAGCGCGAGTAGCGCACCAGCGCGTCGACGACCTGCTCGGCGTCGTGCCCGGCGGCGCGCGCGTTCCAGAGCGCCAGCGGGGTGACCCGGTAGGTGTGCACGTGCTCGGGCGAGCGCTCGAGCTCGGCGAACGGGGCGATGGCCGCGCGGCACTCGCGGGCCGCCGGGTGGTCGACCTCGAGCAGCAGCGTCTTGTCCGACTGGACGATGAGGGGTCCGTCGTTCACGGGGGTGGGTGCCTCTCCTCGGCGGGTGGGCGTCTGTCAGGTCAACCGTTGCCGGCGGCCGGGGCTTCCTCGTCGACCAGCGCGACGGAGGTGATCCGGTGCACCGCGAAGGTGCGGTTCTCCTGCCGGCGCTCGTCCCACCCCTGGAGGAAACCACCGGCCAGTGACACCGGCTGCACCACGCGCTGGCTGCCGCTGCCCTGGGCGTCGACGTAGCCCAGCCACACCGGGGAGCCGTCCCGGACGGCGCGGGCCAGCAGCTCCAGCGTGCCCGCGGTGGTCACCCCGGGGACCTGCCGGACCGGGGCGGTGGGGCGGGCGGCGAGCGCGGCGTCGCCGGCCCGGATCTCGCGGACGGTCGCCTCCGCCTCGGCCGGCGTCAGCGGGCGCCCGGCGGCCGACGGCGGCGGCCCGGGACGGCGGCCGGCGGCGCGGGGCCGGGCCGGCGGGCGGGTCAGGACGGCGCCGCCCGGCGACTCCCCGGCCGGCGCGTACCCGGCCTGCCGCAGCACGGTGAGCACCTCGTCGGCGCCCAGCCCGCTGACCAGCACGCCCGGGGCCAGCCGGCGCAGCTCGGCGGCCGCCGTCCGCCGGTCGCCGAGCACCTGGGACAGCAGCCCGTGGTCGTCGGAGCGGACGTAGCACTCGATCGCGCCGACCCGCAGCCGGCCGTGCTGGCGGGCGACGTCGTCGACCAGGTACCGCAGCGCCTGCGGCACCGGCGTCCGCGAGGCGCGGGCGAAGAACTCGTGCAGGTCGGTGGCCGACCACCCGGCGTCCAGCGCCCGGCGCACCGAGGACTCCGACACCCGGAACACCGTCGCCCCGCCGGAGGACTCGACGTCGGCGACGACGGCGAGGGTGTCGGCGAGGTCGGACACCAGCGGGCCGGGGGCGACGAGGGTGAGGTCGGGCTGGGCGAGGACGTGGTCGACCGGCTCGGGCAGCAGCCCCTGCACCCCGTCGGCCGCGCCCTCCTCGCCGCGGGTCAGCAGGCCGCGCCCGCCGGTGGACAGCACGCCGCCCACCAGGACGCCGAGCCGCGCGGCCTCCGCGAGCATGTCCGGCACCGGCGCGAGCCGGTCGGCGCGCCGCGGGGTCCGCCAGCGCAGCAGCGCGACGAGGTCGTCGGGTGCCAGCCCGCGGCCGGGCGGGACGTCCAGCAGCGCGGCCAGCGCCGAGCGGCGGATCGCCGGGGCGGTGTGCCGGACCAGGTCCGGCGACAGCGCGTTGACCGCCTTGCCCGCCACGTCCCGCGACCCCACCAGCGAGGGCAGCCGGGTGCTGTCCAGCCAGCCCGCGACCAGCGTCGCCCACCGGTCGGGCAGCGGCTGCTCGCGCCACAGGTCGTAGCCGCGGGTGGGCAGCCACTCGTCGCGGTGCGGCCCGCCGACGTCGAGCAGCCCCGCGGCGAAGGCCAGCTCCAGCAGCCACCCGGCGTCGGTCTCGGACACCGACAGCGCCTTGGCCAGCCGCTTGCGGTCCCGGACGGCGACCCCGCCGCTGCGCAGCAGCCCGGCCGGCTCCTCCTCGAGCACCGCCAGCAGCTCGCCGACCCGCCCGACCGCCTCCAGCGCCGCGCCGGCGGCCTGCCGGTCGACCGCGGCCGGGTCCCGCTCCACGGCGGCCGGCTCCGGGCGCAGCCGCGGCGGGCCGTAGGGGAGGTCCCCGCGCAGCAGGAGCCCGATCTCGCGCGGCAGCTCGACGTTGAGCGCGTCGATGCGGGCCAGCAGCCCGGCCTGCAGCAGCCGCCGGGCGGGGGAGGCCGCGCCGCCGCCGGTCTCGGGCAGGTGCCCGACCGGGCGGTCGCCGGCCAGCCGCTCGAGCACCTCGCGCTCGGCGGGGGCCAGCGCGCCGACGGCGGCGGCCAGGTCGGCGGGCAGGGTCACCCGGAGCTCGACGGCCCGGCGGCCGAGGCCCGCGGGGTACCGGACGGCGCGGCGCACCTGGTCGGGGGCGTGCAGGACCTCGTCGCCCCACAGCAGCGCCCGGGTGGTCAGCCGCTCGACCGCCGCGTCGACGACGTCCTCGGGCAGCCCCGGCAGCGCCGCGACGACGTCGGCGGCCTCCACGCCGTCGGTGGGGGCGAGCAGCACGACGTCGAGCACCTGCAGGGTGGCGGCGTCGAGGTCGTCGAGGGCGCGGTCCACCGACACGGGCACCGCCAGCCGGCTGGCCAGCGCGACGACGTCGGAGGGCGCGGGCCGGGCCACGTCGGGCCGCGCGGCCAGCAGCGCCCCGAGCTGGGCGTCGCTGCGGGTGCGCAGCCACGCGGCCAGCGTGGCGGGGCGGTCGGCAGGCATCCGGACCACGTTACGTCCGCGCCCGCCCGTGCCGCCCGGACGGCCGGTCCTGCCAGCATGGACGCCGTGCAGCCGGCCGCCGACGACCCGCACACCCGGAGCGCCCTCGAGGGCTACCGGGCCGGCGCGCTGCGCTGGCTGGCGGGCGGGCTGATCGCCGTCGTCCTGGCCGTGCTGCTCGGCGCCGTCGCCGTCGCCGTCGCCGAGGACCGCGGCCGCCCGCTGCCGCTGGCCGGCACGGTCGTCGTCGGGCTGGTGGTCGTCGGGCTGGTCGCCGTCGGCGCGGGCCTCGGCGCGCTGGCCCGCGCCCTGCGCTGGCGGCGGGCGCTGGCCGCCGTCCCCTGGCAGCGCGGGCTGCTGCGCATCGCCGGGCCGGCGATCGTCGCCTTCGAGCCCGAGGGCTACGACGAGTGGGACCCCACCCAGGAGCCGGTGCGGCTCACGCTGGTGAGCACGTCGGTCTGGCGCACCCGCCAGGTGCAGGGGCTCGACGGCGGCGAGGTGCGGCTCGCGCCGGTCGGCCCGGGGGAGTGGGTGCTCACCGCCGAGGGGCTGCCCACCCTCTACGGCGCCCGGTCCGCCCGGTCCGCCCGCCGCGCTCCCCGCGAACGGGGGTGACGTGGGCGGGGCTGCTGCGGGTAGGACCCGGGGCACGCGAGAATGACGCCGCACGTGCGTCCCCCGGGGGAGCGCACCGGACACGGAGGCGAGATGGCCAAGCGCAACGAGAAGCACGCCCACCTGGTGGAGCCGACCTGGGGCCAGTCGGAGAACGCCGGCCCGCCGGTGACCGAGTTCCTCGGTGAGATGGCCGGCCCGCTGTCCCCGTTCGGCGAGGACCACAGCTTCCCGCTGCCGCCGGACCGCATCCGCTACGCCCACCCCACGGACAAGCCCAACCGGGCCGGGGTGCAGCTGCCAGAGAACCGGCGGCCGTGACCACCCCCGCGCTGCCGTCCTACGCCAGCGGCACCTCGACCGTCCCCCTGCTCGGGGACACCATCGGTGCGGACCTCGACCGGACGGCAGCGCGGGTGGGCGACCACGAGGCGCTCGTCGAGTGCGCCACCGGTCGCCGCTGGACGTACCCGCAGCTGGTCGCCGACGTCGACGCCTGCGCCCTCGGCCTCGACGCCCTCGGCGTGCGGAAGGGCGACCGGGTCGGCATCTGGGCGCCCAACTGCGCCGAGTGGGTGTTCGTCCAGTACGGCACCGCCAAGCTCGGCACGATCCTGGTCAACATCAACCCGGCGTACCGCACGCACGAGCTGGCCTACGTGCTGCGGCAGGCCGGCATCTCCGTGCTGGTCGCCGCGCCGGAGTTCAAGACCAGCGACTACCGGGCGATGGTGGCCGAGGTCCGCGACGACTGCCCCGACCTGCGCGAGGTCGTCTTCCTCGGCGACCCGGAGTGGGAGCGGCTGCTGGACACCGGCCGGGCCGCCGACCGCGGGCTGCTCGCCGAGCGCGCCGCCGAGCTCTCGCCCGACGACCCGATCAACATCCAGTACACGTCGGGCACCACCGGCTTCCCCAAGGGCGCCACGCTGTCCCACCACAACCTGCTCAACAACGGGTTCTTCGTGGGCGAGGGCTGCGGCTACACCGAGGCCGACCGGATCTGCATCCCGGTGCCCTACTACCACTGCTTCGGCATGGGGATGGGCAACCTCGGGGCCACCAGCCACGGCGCCACGATGGTCATCCCCGCGCCCGCCTTCGACCCGGCGGCCACGCTGCGGGCGGTGCAGGACGAGCGGTGCACGTCGCTGTACGGCGTCCCGACGATGTTCATCGCCGAGCTGGCGCTGCCGGACTTCGGCACCTACGACCTCTCCAGCCTGCGCACCGGGATCATGGCCGGCTCGCCCTGCCCGGTCGAGGTGATGAAGCGGGTGGTCACCGAGATGGGCATGACCGAGGTGACCATCTGCTACGGCATGACCGAGACCTCGCCGGTCTCCACCCAGACCGGCGCCGACGACGACCTCGACCGCCGCACCTCGACCGTCGGCCGGGTGCACCCGCACCTGGAGGTCAAGGTCGTCCACCCCGAGACCGGCATCACCGTGCCGCGCGGGACGCCGGGGGAGTTCTGCACCCGCGGCTACTCGGTGATGCTCGGCTACTGGGACGAGCCGGAGAAGACCGCCGAGGTCGTCGACGCCGCCCGCTGGATGCACACCGGCGACCTCGCCGTCATGGACGAGGCCGGCTACCTCAACATCGTCGGCCGGATCAAGGACATGGTCATCCGCGGCGGGGAGAACGTGTACCCGCGCGAGGTCGAGGAGTTCCTCTACACCCACCCCGACGTCGTCGACGCGCAGGTGATCGGCGTCCCCGACGAGCGGTACGGCGAGGAGCTCATGGCCTGGGTCCGGCTGCGCGAGGGCGCCGAGCCGCTCACGCCGGAGGCGCTGCGGGAGTTCTGCGCCGGGAAGCTGGCGCACTACAAGGTGCCCCGCTACGTCAAGGTCGTCGAGGGCTTCCCGATGACGGTGACCGGCAAGGTCCGCAAGGTCGAGATGCGCGAGGTGTCGGTGAGGGAGCTGGGCCTGGAGGCCGCGGCCGCCGTCAGGAACGCCTGAGGGCCGGGACGCCTAGGGAGCCAGCTTCACCAGCAGCCTGGACACCAGGTTGCCGACGACGACCCAGACCAGCGCCGCGATCGCGGCGTTGACCGTCTCGCCGACGCGCGGGTCCGACGGCCGGAACAGGTCGACGGTGAACCAGCCGAGGTCGCGGCGCACGTCCGCCGCGGCCGACACCAGCGCGTTCGCCGGGTTTGCCTCGAAGAAGGTGAACACCGCGTGGACCACGATCACCACCGCCACCAGCGAGGCGATCAGTCGCACCGCCGAGGCGACCAGGGTGAAGGCGCGGGTGCCGACGCGGGACGCAGCCATGCGCTGATCGTGACACCCGTCGCTGTCACGACGCCAACCGCCTCACCCGACCGCGCACGGCACCACCAGCGCGCGGTGGTCCGACAACGGCAGCCGCACCACCTCGGCCTGGCCGGTGACGGACACCGACCCGCGGGCCAGTACGTGGTCCAGCTGCCGGACTGGGACGTCGGCGGGGAAGGTCAGGCCCGCGGCCAGCGGCCGCAGCCCGCTCACCCGGGCGGCCTTGGGCGGCTCCATGTTGAGGTCGCCGAGGACCACGAGCGGCTCGCGCGTCCCCCGCAGCGACCGCACCAGCCGGCGCAGCTGCACGGTGTTCCAGTACGGCACGAACGACAGGTGCGTGCAGGTGACGGTGAACTGCCCGGTCGGCCCGTCGATGACGGCGGCGACGGCGACCCGCGGCTCCTCGCTCACCAGCTGCGGCGCCCGCGTGCCGCGGAACCACACCGGCACCCGCCCGCGCAGCGTCGGCAGCCGGACCACCCGCCAGGACACCACCGGGTACCGCGACAGCAGCGCGACGCCGTAGCTGGCCGCGCCGGGCTGCTCGTCGCCGGTGGCCGCCATCCACGTGCCGCCGGGCGTCCCCGACAGCGCGGCCACGAACTGGTGGTCGACCGCGCCCATCGCCTCGGCGGCCACCGCGGTGAGGTCGGCGTTCATCGAGCGGGGCTGGTCGCGGTCGACCTCCTGCAGCGCCAGGACGTCGGCGTCCAGCGTCTTCACCGCCGCGGCGAGCCGGTCGACGTCGACCCGGTCGTCCTCGGGCGAGCGCCCGTGCAGGATGTTGAAGGTCGCGATGCGCACGGGACTCCCGTGCCCCCGCGGGCGGGACTCAACCGTGCGTGACCGGCCGGACGCCGGGTAGACGCACCCCGTGCTGCCCTCCGACCGCGACGAGATCCGTGACCTCCTCAAGCGCACCGCCGTGGCCCTCAAGGAGGGCGGGGTGCCCTTCGCCCTCTGCGGCGGCTACGCGGCGTGGGTGCGCGGCGCCCCCGAGCCCGACCACGACGCCGACTTCCTCGTCCCGGCCGGGGAGTCCGAGCGGGCGGCCAAGGTGCTCGCCGACGCCGGCCTGCAGGTCGAGGACCCGGCCGAGGACTGGCTGACCAAGGTCGTGCAGGGCAACTCGTTCGTCGACGTGCTCTGGCGCACCTGCGGCGTGCCGGTGGAGACCGACCTCATCGACCGCGCCGAGGACCTCCCCGTGCTGTCGGTGCACATGCCGGTGCTCGCGGCCACCGACATCCTCACCACCAAGCTCATGGCGCTCGACGAGCACTACTGCGACTTCTCCCGGCTGCTGCCGGTGGCCCGGGCGCTGCGCGAGCAGGTCGACTGGCAGTCGGTCCGGCGCGACGTCGCCGGCAACGACTTCGCCGTCGTGTTCCTCGACCTGCTCGGCCGGCTCGGCGTCGTCGACCCCGAGGCGGTCAGCGGCTGAGCAGGGTCGCGGCGGCGGCCAGCGCCGTTCCGGCGACGGCGGCGGTGACCAGCGCGGCCGCGGCCGGCGCCGCCGCCGGGGTCCGGGCGAGCGCTCGGGCCCGCCGCCGCGCGAGGACGCCGAGGACGCCGAGGCCGGTCACGGCCACCGCGGCCGCGAGGACCAGGGGCAGCACCCGCTCGTCGAGCACGGCGTGGGCGCCGAGCACCGCGGCGACGCCGAGCAGGCCGAGCCCGGTGCGCTGCCAGGAGAGGACGGTGCGCTGCGGCTGGGTCTCGCGGGCGGTCATCAGGCGACCTCGACGACCAGCAGCACCGCCACCAGCAGCACCACCGCGGTGACCAGCGCGACCAGCGCCGGGACCTCGGAGCCGGCGCGCAGCGGGGCGTCGGTGGCGATCGCCCGCTCGTTGCGCCGCCACCGCCCGTAGCCGGCCAACGCGGTGCCGAGGCCGGTCGCCACGAGGGCCAGCCCGACCGCGCCGCCGCCCCAGGAGGCCCCGAGCCGGGGCACGTACGCCGCCACCGCCACCCCGCCGGCGACCAGCGCCAACCCGGTGCGCAGCCAGGCCAGCAGGGTGCGCTCGTTGGCGAGGGTGAACCGGTAGTCCGGGTGCGGGGGGCCCGGGTGCGCGGCGGACTCGGACGCGGGCGGCACCCGGCCAATCTAGGTGTGCGGGACGGCTAACCTGGCAGCGAGCGGTGCGCCCGCGCCGCCGTCCGCCGGCCCCGTGCCGGGACACCCGCGAGCAGAAGCGACCCGAGGGATCAACGTGCCCACCGGCAGAGTCAAGTGGTTCAACCCCGAGAAGGGCTTCGGCTTCCTCTCGCGCGAGGACGGGCCCGACGTCTTCGTGCACAAGGACGCCCTGCCGACGGGCACCGCCGAGCTCAAGCCGGGCCAGCGGGTGGAGTTCGGCATCGTCGCCGGCCGCCGGGGCGACCAGGCGCTGCAGGTGCGGGTGCTCGACCCGCTGCCCTCGGTGGCGGCCAAGGTGGCCGAGGCCCGGCGGAAGAAGCCCGACGAGCTGGTCCCCATCATCGAGGACCTCATCAAGCTGCTCGACGACGTCTCGAACTCCCTGCGCCGCGGCCGGCACCCCGACCGCGCCGAGTCGCGCAAGGTCGCGGCGGTGCTGCGGGCGGTCGCCGGGGACCTCGAGGCCTGAGGCTCAGCCGGCCGGCGTCGGGGTGGGCGTGGTGCCCACCTCGCCGCCGGCGCGCAGGAAGCCGACCGGCCACGAGCCGGTGAGCAGGCAGTCGTCGTGCCGGTCCTCGACGACGACGAGGTAGTACGCCGGCGGGACGACGTCGGAGCTGTTGATGCCGTCGAACGTCGTCGTGCCCGGGTCGACGTCGACCTCGCCGAGCCGCTCCTCGAGGCGCTCGTCGAACACCTGCACGCTCCACCCGTTCGCCGCGACGTCGTCGGGCACGGTCAGCTCGATCGGGGTGTCGGGGGAGACCTCGACCAGCGGCGGCGTGACGTCGTAGCGCTGTCCCTCGCCCTCCCCGCAGTACTGCGTGGGCCGGGCGGTGACCTCCTGCGGCCCGGCGGTGACCGTGATCTCCGGCGGGGTGTCCGACGAGGCCGCGCCGCCGCAGCCGGCCAGCACGACGGGGAGCGCGCCGGCCAGCAGGACTGCGGCGGCGCGGGTGGGTGTCCTCACGGGCGGGGTGCCTCCGGCACGGTCGGGGCGTCGGGCGCGGCGGGGACGGCGCCCGGGACGGTGGGGGCGTTGGGGTCGACCGGCGCCCACCGGCGGCGGCGCGGCGTCCACAGCACCAGCCCGACGGCGAGCACGAGCAGCGCGGCGGCGACGGTGAAGCCGAGCCAGCCGATCGGCGGCAGCGCGATGCCGAGCGCGCCGCCGGAGACCCAGGCCAGCTGCAGGACGGTCTCGGAGCGGGCGAACGCCGAGGCGCGCAGGCTCTCGGGCACCTCGCGCTGGATGATCGCGTCGAGGGCGACCTTGCCCAGGGCGTTGGCGACCGCCGCGACGCCGGCGACGGCGGCCGCGGTGGCCAGCCCGAAGAACACCGCGGCGAGCACGGTGACCGCGGCGGCGGCCCCGGCGGACCACACGACCACCCGGTCGGGGTCGGCGTGGTGCAACCGGGACCCGATGCCGGTGCCGAGCACGCTGCCCGCGCCGGCCGCGCCGGCGATGGCGCCCAGCGCGAGGCTGGCCTCCCACCCGCCGTCGACCGTGGCCTGCACGAGGAACGCGGAGAAGATCGTCAGGAAGCCGCCGAGCCCGCGCAGCGCCGCGTTGGCGCGCAGCGCGAGCACCACGTGCGGGTTCACCGGCCGGCGCCGGCGGCCGGCGACGGGCACGGGCCCGGTGCTGAGGACGTCGGCGGGCTGCTCGCCGGCGGGGACGTCGACGTGGCGGGGCAGCCGGACGGCGAGCACGCCGGTGACGGCGAACACCGCGGCGGTCGCCCACAGCAGCGGCTCGAAGCCGGACGCCCAGGCCAGGCCCGCCCCGATGCCGCCGAAGACCCCGGCGGTGAGCAGGCCGAACACCGAGAGACGGGCGTTGGCCGAGGTGAGCGACATGGCGCCGGGCAGCACCCGCGGGACGACGGCGGCGCGCAGCACGTTGTGCGCCTTGGACAGCACCAGCACGCCGAGCGCCGCGGGGTAGAGCAGCCAGTCGGTCTGGTGCGCGGCCATCACCAGCGCCAGCGCCGCGCGCCCCAGCGAGGCGGCGCCGAGCGCCCAGCGCCGGCCGCGCTGCAGCCGGTCCAGCAGCGGGCCGATGACCGGGGCGACCACCGCGAACGGCGCCATCGTGACCAGCAGGTACAGCGCGACGTTGCCGCGCTGCGCGTCGGCGGCCGCGGCGAAGAACAGGGTGCCGGCCAGCGAGACGGCGACCATCGCGTCCCCGGCCATGTGCAGGGCGTTGACCCACAGCAGCTGGGTGAGGCCGCTCTCGGCGGCGCCGTCGGCGCGGCTGGCGGCGCGCACCCGGGCGACGGCCGCGCCGGTGAGCTCGCGGGTGCGGGCGACGGCGACCCGGGTGACGGTCACCCGCGACTGCGCCCGCGGCGCCGTCGGCGGCTCGGCCGGGGGCGGCACCGCGGCGGCCGGCGGCGGGACCGGCGGGGGGGCGTAGCCGGGCGGCAGCGGCTGCGGCGGCGCGCCGTACCCGGGCGGCGGGGCGGTCGGCGGGCCGTACGGGGGCGGGCCGTACCCCGGCGGGGGCGCCGCGGCCTGCGGCTGGGTTCCCGGGCGGGGCAGGTCCAGCGGGGTGGTGTCCAGGCGGTCGGGCGGGACCGGCTCCGGCCGCGACCGGCGCAGCGGGCCGCGGCGGGACCCGGGCGGACGCGACGACGGCACGCCCCCATGGTGCCGCACCCGCCCGGCAGTCCGGGGTGGGCGTGATCACGGGGGTCCCCGCGTGCGCGTCGTGGGCACCGCCGTCTGGGAACATGGGGCCGTGACCCCCGATCCCGCCCCCAGCGACGTGCTGACCGGCGCGGTCGACCTCGCCCGCGCCGCGGCCGAGGAGACCGCCGGCGACCCCGCGGTGGTCGGCGAGCACCTGGGCGCCACCCCGGAGCGGCCCGGGGACGCCCCGGCCGCCGTCCTCGGCGAGGTGGTCACCCACTCGTTCGCCAGCCGGCTGCCCGGCTACGTCGGCTGGCACTGGGCGGTCACCCTCGCGCACGTCCCGGGGGACGACGGCGCCACCGTCGACGAGGTCGTGCTCCTGCCCGGCGACGCCGCGCTGCTGGCGCCGGCCTGGGTGCCCTGGCACGAGCGGCTGCGCCCGGGTGACCTGTCGGTGGGCGACGTCCTGCCGGCCACCGAGGACGACCCGCGGCTGGTGCCCTCCTACACGACCGAGGACGACGCCGCGGCCGACCCCGAGGCGCAGGCGCTGGCCGGCGAGCTCGGCCTGGGCCGGGAGCGGGTCATGTCCCGCGAGGGGCGCAGCGCCGCGGCCGCCCGCTGGCTGGCCGGGGACTTCGGCCCGCGCGCGCCGATGGCCCGCCAGGCCCCGGGCCCGTGCGGCACCTGCGGCTTCTTCCTCCCGCTGGCCGGGTCGCTGCGGAACCTGCTCGGCGCGTGCGGCAACGAGTACGCGCCCGCCGACGGCCGGGTGGTCGCCGTCGACTACGGCTGCGGCGCGCACAGCCAGGCCACCCTGGCCGCCGGGGAGCCGGCCGAGGTCGTGACGTCGGCCCGCTACGACACCGCGGAGTTCGACGTCCTCACCGACTAGCGGCCCCGCCCCTCAGCGGCGGGGTCCCAGCTGGCCCTGCCGTCGCATGACCGCGAGGCCCACCCCGGCCAGCACGATCCCGGCCACGCAGGTCCACGTCCACACGCGGTCCACCCGGTCGCCGAGGAGCAGCAGGACGACGAGGGCGAGCGCCCACAGCGCCGTCAGGGCGAGGACGACGCGGGCGGTGTCCACGCGCAGCGGGGGAGGGGCCTGCTTCAGGGGGCCGGGTGCAGCGGGGCGGGACACACCGCCGACACTAGGCGGCGTCCCCCGGAGACCGGCGGGGAGGCGCGCGTGCGGTGTGGCACGCTGTCGCGGCTCACCGCCCGGCAGCCGCATGTCCGCAGGAGCCCGCATGCCCGAGAAGTCCCGTCCCGCCCGCGGTGCCCGCGCAGCCCGCGCCGCCGCCCCCACGGGGGACACGCCGGCCGACGTCGCGGTGGAGGCGCCGCGGCCGCGCCGCAGTGCCGGTCCGCAGGTCCGGCCGCGCAACGGGCTGGACCGCTACTTCGGGATCAGCGCCCGGCGCAGCACGGTCGGCCGCGAGGTCCGCGGCGGGCTGACCACGTTCTTCACGATGGCCTACATCGTGGTGCTCAACCCGATCATCCTGTCCGGCGCCGACGTCACGGGCGCCTCGCTGCCCTTCGGTGCCGTCGCCGCGGTCACCGCGCTGGTCGCCGGCGCGCTCACCGTGCTCATGGGCGTCGTGGGGCGGTACCCGTTCGCGGTGGCCACCGGCCTCGGCATCAACGCGATCGTCGCGGTCTTCGCCGCCACCCAGCTGTCCTGGCCGGAGATCATGGGCCTGGTCGTGCTCGAGGGCCTGCTGATCACCGTGCTGGTGCTCACCGGCTTCCGCCGGGCGGTGTTCGAGGCGATCCCGCCGCAGCTCAAGACGGCGATCGCGGTCGGCATCGGCTTCTTCCTGACGATCATCGGCCTGGCCGACGCCGGCGTCATCCGGCCGGGCACCCCGCTGATCAGCTTCGGCATCAACGGGCAGCTCGCCGGGTGGCCGCTGCTGGTGTTCGTCGTGGGGCTGCTGCTCACCGCGCTGCTCGTCGTCCGCCGGGTCAGGGGCGCGCTGCTCATCGGCATCGTCGTCTCGACGGTGCTGGCGATCGTCGTCGAGGAGATCGCCGACGTCGGCGTCCGCGTGGGGGAGGACAACCCGCGCGGCTGGGCCCTGCAGCTGCCGCGGTGGCCCGACGAGGTCATCAGCGCCCCCGACCTGTCGATCATCGGGGACTTCTCGCTGTTCGGCGGGTTCGAGCGGATCGGCGTCGTCGCGGCGCTGCTCATCGTGTTCTCGATCATGATCGCCGACTTCTTCGACACGGTCGGCACGGTCACCGCCGTCGGCGCCGAGGGGGACCTGCTCGACGAGGAGCGCAACCTGCCCGGCTCGCAGCCGGTCCTGCTGGTCGACTCGCTGGCCGCCGCGGCCGGCGGCGCGGCGAGCGTCTCGTCGAACACCACCTACGTCGAGTCCGCCTCCGGCGTGGCCGACGGTGCCCGCACCGGCCTGGCCAGCGTGGTCACCGGCGTGCTGTTCCTCGTCGCGATGTTCTTCACCCCGCTGGTGCAGATCGTGCCCTCGGAGGCCGCGGCCCCGGCGCTGGTCGTCGTCGGCGCGCTGATGATCAGCCAGATCCGCCACCTCGAGTGGGACGACATGTCCCTGGTCATCCCGGCCTTCCTCACCATCGCGCTCATGCCGTTCACCTACTCGATCACCAACGGCATCGGCGCCGGCGTCGTCACCTACGTCCTGCTGCGGACCGCGGTGGGCAGGCGCCGCGAGATCCACCCGCTGATGTGGGTGGTCACGGCGCTGTTCCTCGTCTACTTCGCGCTGGAGCCGCTCCAGCAGGTGTTCTGAGCGGCGCTAACGACCGGTAGGCTGGGGCCGTGACCCGGTCGACGCTGGACACCGCGGCACTGGCTCACGACCTGCGGCTGGCGGTCATGCGCTTCTCCCGCCGGCTGCGCAACCAGCGGGTCGACACCTCGGTCACCCTCACCCACCTCGCCGCGCTGTCCACGATCAAGCGGCACGGCGCGATGAGCCCGGGGGAGCTGGCCGCGCACGAGCGGGTGCAGCCGCCGTCGATGACCCGCGTGGTGGTCGCGCTGGAGGGCATGGGCCTGGTCACCCGCACGCCGCACCCGACCGACGGCCGGCAGGTGGTCATCGACCTGACCCCGGCGGCCGAGACGCTGCTGGCCGAGGAGGCCCGGGCCCGGGAGGCGTGGCTGTCGAGCCAGCTGCAGCGGCTCACCCCGCAGCAGCGGGCGACCCTGCGCGAGGCCGCGGAGATCATGGAGGAGCTCGCCGGTGGGTGACGTCCACGCCTGCTGAACCCGGCTCGGGGGGACCGGCCACCAGCGGGCGCAGCCCGTTCCGGTCGCTCCGCGTGCACAACTTCCGGCTCTACGCGTCGGCGAACCTGGTCAGCCTGACCGGCACGTGGATGCAGCGCATCGGCCAGGACTGGCTGGTGCTGCAGCTGTCCGGCGACAGCGGGGTGGCGCTCGGCCTGATCACCGCCCTGCAGTTCGGCCCGACGCTGCTGCTGAGCATGTACGGCGGGGTGCTGGCCGACCGCTACGACAAGCGCCGCGTCCTCGTCGTCACCCAGGCGCTGATGGGCCTGCTCGCGCTGGGCCTCGGCACGCTCGTGGCCACCGGCGCCGTCGCGTTGTGGCACGTGTTCGTGCTGGCCGGCGCGCTGGGGTGCGTGTCGGCGGTCGACGCCCCGGTGCGGCAGGCGTTCGTCTCCGAGATGGTCGGCGGCGACCTGCTGGCCAACGCGGTCGGGCTCAACTCGACGATCTTCAACGGCGCCCGGCTGGTCGGGCCGTCGCTGGCCGGCCTGCTCATCGGCGCCTCGGGCGGCGACACCGCGCCCGCGTTCCTCGTCAACGCCGCCAGCTTCGTGTTCACCATCGGGGCGCTGCTGCTCATGCGGGCCGGGGAGCTGCGCCGCAGCGAGCCGGTCGCGCGCGCCCGCGGGCAGCTGCGGGCGGGGCTGGCCTACACCTGGTCGCGGCCGGACCTGCGGCTGGCGATGGTGCTGGCCTTCGTCATCGGCACCTTCGGGTTCAACTTCCAGGTCACGATCGCGCTCATGGCCCGCGAGGTGTTCGACCTCGGTGCCGAGGCGTTCGGCCTGCTCTCGACGACGTTCGCCGTGGGCTCGCTGACCGGCGCGTTCCTGTCCACCCGCCGCAGCGCCCGCCCGCGGCAGCGGTTCCTGGTCACCTCGGCCGTCGTGTTCGGGCTGCTCACCGTGGCCTGCGGCCTCATGCCGGGCTTCTGGCCGTTCGCCGTCCTGCTGGTGCCCACCGGCGCGGCGGCCCTGGTGTTCAGCGTGGCCAACAACAGCTTCGTGCAGCTGGGCGCCGACCCGCAGATGCGCGGGCGGGTGATGGCCCTGTACTTCACGTCCTTCATGGGCGGCACGCCGCTGGGCGCCCCGCTGATCGGCTGGGCCTCCGAGCACCTCGGCGCGCCGTGGGGGCTGATCCTCGGCGGGCTGGTCGTCGTCGCGGCCGGCGCCGTCGCGGGGCTGTGGCTGGCCCGGGGGCGGCGGGTCCGGCTGGAGGCGCACGTGCTCCCGCCGCGGCTGCGGCTGCACGTGGGGACGCGGGCCGTCCCGTCGCTGGCGCCGGCGGACGCCGGGGGAGGCCGGACGGCCTCTCAGGACGTACCGTGACACACGTCACGACCCGCGTCGTCCGTGGAGGCGACATGCCTGCTGCGCTGCTGCAACTCGGATCGATCGTCGCGGGCGTGGTCGGGTCGGTCGCGCTCATCGGCTGGCTCGCCAGGGTGGTCTTCGGGTCGGCGCAGGTGCCGGCGCCGCTGCGGCGCCGGAGCCCGGAGCCGGTGGAGCCGCCCCACCGGCCGCTCGAGGTCGTCGCCACCGACCTGCGCCGGCTGTCCCGCCAGGTCGCCCAGGTCCCCGCCGGGGTGCCCATGGCCCGGCGCCGCGGGATCCTCGCCGCCTACGACGACCTCCTCGCCGAGGCGGCGGAACTCCTCGAGATCCCGACCACGCTGCTCGGCACGCCGCCGGGCACCGCGCGCGACGCCGAGCGGCTGCGGGTGGAGACCGCGCTGGCCAGGGCCGGCCTGGTGGTGCGCTGAGCGCGCCGGCGCCGCTGCGGCTGTTCGTCGCGGTGGCACCGCCGGCGCCGGCCCGCGACTCCCTCGCAGCGGCCGTCGCGCCGCTGCGCGAGGCCCCCGGCGCGCCCCGCTGGGGGGACCCCGCCCGCTGGCACCTCACGCTGCTGTTCCTCGGCGCCGTCCCGGCGGCGCTCCTGGAGCCGCTCACCGCCGCCGTGGGGTCCGCGGTCGCCGGCACGCCGCCGGCGGTGCTGCGGCTGGCCGGCGCCGGCCGGTTCGGGTCCGCCCGGCGGCCGCAGGTGTTCTGGGCGGGCCTGGACGGCGACGTCGCCGTCGTCACCGCCCTGGCCGGGCGGCTGGCCCGCGCCGCGCGCGGGCTGGGCCTGCCGGTCGAGGACCGGCCGTTCCGCCCGCACCTCACCCTCGGCCGCTGGCACCCCCGCCGGCCCGCCGACGGCGACCTGCCCGCCCGGCTGGCCGGCTACCGCGGGCCGGACTGGACCCTGACGGAGGTGGCCCTGGTGCGCAGCACCGCGGGCCGGCACGAGACGCTCGGCACCTTCGCGACGGTCACCACGCGTACTCCACCGGAGCGGGCCTGAAGCCGGGGAAGACCTCGTCGAGGCGGTCGAGCTGGGCCTGCTCCAGCCGCACGTCGAGCGCGGCCAGCGACCCGGTGAACTGCTCCATCGTGCGCGGACCGACGATCGGCGCGGTGACGCCGTCCCGGTGCAGCAGCCAGGCCAGCGCGACGTCGGCCGGGGCGAGCCCCCACTCGCCGCAGGCGTCCTCGTAGGCCTGCAGGGCCGGGCGGTGCCGCTCGATGCGCCGCTGCTGGCGGTCCTCCGTGCGGCGGGTGCCCTCCGGCTGCCCGAGCGCGCCGGCGAGCAGACCGCCGGCGAGCGGGCTCCACGGGATGACGCCGATGCCGTGGTGCCGCGCCGCCGGGAGCACCTCGAGCTCCACGTGGCGGGTGAGCAGGTTGTAGTGCGACTGCTCGCTCACCAGCCCGAGGAAGTGCCGCCGGGCGGCGGCCTCGTTGGCCGCGACCAGCTGCCAGGCCGCGTGGTTGGACGACCCGACGTAGAGCACCTTGCCCTGGGCGACGAGCGTCTCGCAGGCCTGCCAGATCTCGTCCCACGGCGTCTCGAGGTCGACGTGGTGGAACTGGTAGAGGTCGATCCAGTCGGTCTGCATCCGGCGCAGCGACTCGTCGGCCGACCGCACCAGGTTGCGCGCGGACAGGAACGTGTCGTTGGGCCACTCGCTCATCGAGCCGTAGACCTTGGTGGCGAGGACCGTGCGCTCCCGGCGGCCGCCGCCCTGCGCGAACCAGGTGCCCAGCACCTCCTCGGTGCGGCCCTTGCCGGCGTCGAAGCCGTAGACGTTGGCGGTGTCGAAGAAGTTGACGCCCTCGTCGTGCGCCCGGTCCATGATCGCGTGGGCGTCGGCCTCCTCGGTCTTCCAGCCGAAGTTCATCGTGCCGAGGCACAGCCGCGAGACCGACAGACCGCTGCGCCCGAGGTGCGTGTACTCCACGGGGGACCACCCTGGCACCCTGTCCGCCGTGCCGCAGACCGACACCGCGCAGTCCGCCTTCGACCGGGCCACCGCCGTCACCCGCACCGAGGGCGGGGGCGTCCGGGCCGAGCTGGACCCGGGCTGGGACGTCGGCAGCGGCGTCCTCAACGGCGGCTACCTGCTCGCGGTCGTGGCGCGGGCGGCGCTGCTGGACAGCCCGCACCCGCACCCGGTGGCGCTGTCGGCGAGCTACCTGCGCGCCACCCCGGGCGGGCCGGCCGACCTCGCGGTCACCGCCGGGCCCGCCGGGCGCACGCTCGCGCACTCCTCGGTGCTGCTCGCCGGGGCGGCCGGGCCCTCCCTCGCCGTCCAGGTGACGACGGCGACCCTCGGCGCCGACGCCGTCGCCGACTACACGGTCAACCCGGCGCCGGAGCTCCCGGCGCCCGACGAGTGCGTGGCCACCCGCACCACCGAGGGCGGCCCGGCCGTGGGCCTGGCCCGGCAGCTGGACACCCGGCTGGACCCGGCGACCGCGGGCTGGGTGGCCGGCCGGCCCTCGGACCGCCGGCTGCTGCGCGCCTGGATCCGGCTGGCCGACGGCCGCGAGCCCGACCCGCTGGCCCTGCTGCTGTTCGCCGACGCGCTGCCGCCCACCGCGTTCGCCGTCGGGAAGCCCGGCTGGGCGCCCACCGTGCAGCTGCAGGTGCTGGTGCGCGCGCTCCCGGCACCGGGCTGGTGCGTCGTCGAGTCCCGGTCCACCGAGGTCACCGGCGGCTGGTCGGACGAGGAGTGCCGGATCTGGGACTCCACCGGCCGGCTGGTCGCCCAGGCCCGGCAGCTGGCCCGCGTCGCGCGCTAGTCCCGCCGGCCGGGCAGGGCGACGTCCCCGGTGAGGTAGCGCTGCAGGGTGGGCCCGACGGCCGCGACCAGCTCCTCGGCCGGCGCGGAGGCCAGCGGCTCGACGCGGAGCACGTAGCGGGTCATCACCACGCCGACCAGCTGGGAGGCCACCAGCGCGCCGCGGGCCTCGCCCTCGGCGGCCGGCAGGTCGAGGGTCCCGAGCACCCGCCGCAGCACCTGCGAGACGAGGAACTCGCGCAGCAGCCGCGCGGTCCACTCGTTGCCGACCGCGGAGCGGACCAGCGCCAGGCCGGCCGGGCGCATGGGGCCGTCCCACACCCGCAGCAGCATGCGGACGACGTTCTCCCCGAGGTGCTCCGGCCCGGCCGCGAGCACCTCGGGGAGGAAGGCCTCGGGGTCGGCCGGTGCCTCGATCGCGGCGAGGAAGAGCTTGTCCTTGGTGCCGAAGTAGTGGTGCACCAGGGCGGGGTCCACGCCGGCGGCCGTGGCGACCGCGCGGATCGACGTCGCGTCGAAGCCGCGCTCGGCGAAGGCGGTGCGGGCCGCGGCCAGCACCGCCTGCCGGGTGTCGGGGTTGCCGGGGCGCCGTCCGGAGCGCCGTGCTGCCGTCAGCTGGTCCTCCTCCGCAGGGTCGCCGCCGCCAGGGCGAGGGCGAGCACCGCCGCGCCGGCCACGATGCCGACGTCCCGCCACATCGTCCCCGTCTCGGCGGCCGACCGCCCGACCTCCTGCAGGGCCTCCACCGCGTAGGTCAGCGGCAGCACGTCGCTGATCGCCTGCAGCCAGCCGGCCATCTGCTCGCGGGGGACGAGCAGCCCGCAGAGGAAGAACTGCGGCAGCACGACGACCGGCATGAACTGCACGGCCTGGAACTCGCTGCGGGCGAACGCGCTGGCCAGCAGGCCGAGCGCCACGCCGAGGACGGCGTTGGCGACGGCGATGAGCACCACCAGCCACGGCGACCCGGCGATGTCGAGGTCGTAGAGCGTGGTGGCCACCGTGACCGTGACCAGCGCCTGCACCGCGGCGGCCAGGCCGAACGCGACGCCGTAGCCGAGCAGCAGGTCCAGCCGGGACAGCGGCGTGGTGAGCAGCCGCTCGAGGGTGCCGGAGGTCCGCTCCCGCAGCATCGCGATGCTGGTGACCAGGAACATCACCACGAACGGGAAGACGCCGAGCATGGTGAGCCCGACCCGGTCGAAGACGCTCGGCTGACCGGGCAGCGTCGGCACGTCCCGCCAGAGCAGGTACAGCAGCCCGAGCAGCAGGCTGGGCAGCAGCACCATCATCGCGATGGTGCGGTGGTCGTGCCGGAGCTGCCGCAGCACCCGGGCGGTGATCGCGCCGGTGAGCCGGGGGCTCAGGACGGCGGCCGGGGCGCTCACGCCGCCACCTCCTGCTGCTGGGCCCGCACGAGGCGGAGGAAGGACTCCTCGAGGTCGTCGGTGCCGGAGTCGGCGCGCAGCCGCGCGGGCGTGGAGTCGGCCAGCAGCCGGCCCTCCCGGAGCAGCAGCAGCCGGTCACAGCGCCCGGCCTCGTCCATGACGTGGCTGGAGACGACGAGGGTGGTGCCGGCCGCGGCGAGGGCGTGGAACCGGTCCCACAGCTCCACGCGCAGCACCGGGTCCAGGCCGACGGTCGGCTCGTCGAGGACCAGCAGCTCCGGCTCGCCCACCAGCGCGCAGGCCAGGGACGCCCGGCCGCGCTGGCCGCCGGAGAGGTCGCCGACCAGCTGCCCGGCGGCGTCGGCCAGCCCGACGGCGGCCAACGCGTCGTCGGCGGCCCGGGCGCCCCGGCCGTACAGGGCGGCGAAGTGGCGGGCGTTCTCCCGCACGGTGAGGTCGGCGTAGACGCTCGGCGCCTGGGTGACGTACCCGACCCGGCGGCGCAGGCCGGGGGAGCCGGCGGGCTCGCCGAGCACGGTCACCGTGCCCGAGCGCACCTTCTGCACGCCGACCAGCGCGCGCATGAGCGTCGTCTTCCCGCTGCCGCTGGGTCCCAGCAGGCCGGTGACCCGCCCGGCGGGGACCGCGCACGACAGGTCGTGCAGCACCCGGCGGCGCCCGCGGTGGACGACGAGGTCGGTGACGGTGACGGCGTCGGTCATGTCGGCCTCCCGAGTGGCGAGAACTCAACGCCTGATGAACTCAACGCTAGATGAGTTCTGCGGGCGGCGTCAACGGCCCGGTGCGCGGGGAGGGGTCAGCGGCGGCGGGCCGCGGCGTCGGCCGGGCCGGGGGAGGGGCGAGGCCCGCGGGCGCTCAGCGCCCGCCCAGTGCGGCGCCGAGCAGGTGCCCGCTGGTCCAGGCGCTCCCCACCTTCGACGGCGCCCGCCACCCGTCGCCGCAGACGCCGACGCCGTCGACCAGGCCGAACGGTTCTTCGCGCGGGGCCGCCGGCTTGGCGAAGGTCCAGCGGTGCACGTGCGTCCAGGCCGGCGGGCGGTCGATGCCCAGCGCACGGCACACCGCGGCGGTGACCTCCGGCGCCGCCCGGCCGGGGTCGTCGAGGTGTTCGGCGGCGGTGCCCGGCGTCGTGTGCGCCACCAGCACGGGGGCGCCGTCGCCGCGCCGGTCGCCGTCGTCGGCGACCCACTCGACCACCGGGTCGTCGTGCACGAAGGCGCCGTGCAGGTCGGCCGGCCAGTGGCGCTCGTCCCAGCCCAGCGCCACGGCCAGGGTCGGCTGCCAGGGCCGCGCGCCCTCGTCGCCGAGCAGGCGGGCGGCCAGGTCCGGCGGCAGCAGGCGGCGGGCCTGCGGGTCGGGCAGCGCCAGGACGGCGGCGGGCGCCTCCGCGCCGTCGACCCGGGCGCCGGGCTCCACCCGCTCCACCGAGGACTCCTGGACGACGTCGAGGCCGGCGGCGAGGTCGGCGACCAGCGAGCGCAGCCCGCCGGGCGCGGCGTAGCGGACCGGACCGCTGCTGCTGTCGCGGATCCCGTCCGGCCCGGCGACGGCGAACGTGTCGGTCCACGGCCGGGCCAGCCCCCGGGCCACCCAGTCCCCGACCACGGCGGCGAACGGCGAGCCGGGCTCGGCGGTCAGGTAGGAGGCGCCGAGGTCGGTGACCCGGCCGGCCAGCGTCCGGGACGCCATGCGGCCCCCGGGGCGGCAGCCGCGGTCGCGGACCAGCACCGGCACGCCCGCGTCCGCGAGCGCGCGGGCACAGGCGACGCCGGCGATCCCGGCTCCGACGACGACGGTCCTGTCGGTCACCACTGGATCCTGCGGGCAGGGGGCGCGGACCGCTCGGGGAGGATCGGGGCGTGAGCGTGCAGATCACCGACGTCGCCGACGAGCGGGTGGCCGACTTCCGCGACCTGCACGCCGGCGACCGTCCCGCCGGGCGGGTGCGGGGGACCGGCCCGGTGATCGTCGAGGGCGTCCCGGCCGTGCAGCGGCTCCTCGCCTCGCCGTACCGGGTGCGGGCGGTGCTCGGTGTGCCCGGGCGGCTGGCCGAGCTGGACCTCCCCGAGGGCGTGCCCGCCTACGAGATGGACAAGTGGGCGCTGTCGGAGCTGATCGGCTTCCGGCTGACCCGCGGCGTCCTGGCATCGGCCGACCGCCGCCCGCCGGCCGACGTCGGCGCGCTGCTGGCCGGGCCCGACCCGGCGGCGCCGCGGCGGCTGGCGGTGCTCGAGGCGCTCAACGACGCCGAGAACCTCGGCTCGATCGCCCGCTCGGCCGTGGCCCTCGGCGTCGACGGGCTGCTGCTGGACCCGCGCTGCGCCGACCCGCTCTACCGCCGCGCGGTGCGGGTCTCCATGGGGCACGTGCTGGCGCTGCCGTTCGCCGTCCTGACCGACTGGCCGGCCGGGCTCGAGCGGCTGCACGCGGCCGGCTACCTCACCGTCGCGCTCACGCCCGCCGCCGACGCGGTGGACCTGGACGAGGTGGACCCGCGGGCGCACCCGCGCACCGCGGTGCTGCTCGGCGCGGAGGGACCCGGGCTCACCCGGGAGGCGCAGGCCGCCGCCCGGGTGCGCGCCCGGATCCCCATGCGCGCCGGCGTCGACTCCCTCGGCGTCGCCGCCGCGGCCGCCGTCGCGTTCGCGACCCTCCGCTAGTTGCGCAGGGACCAGCGGGCCAGGATGGCGCGGGCCTCCTCGGCGCGGGAGGGGTCGCACATGACGTCGTACCGGCTCGCGGTGACCTGCGAGACGCTGGTGAAGTCGCGCTGACCGCGGGTGGCCGCGTAGCCCATGGCGCCGAACAGCGCACCGAACAGCAGACCGATCAGCAGGCCGGTCAGCACCGAGCTGATCCAGCTGGTGCCGTCGGGGGCGAAGATGCCCAGCAGCAGGCCGACGAACAGACCCCACCAGGCGCCGCCCGCGGCACCCGCGCCGATCGCGCGGCCCCAGGTGAGCCGCCCGGTGACCCGCTCGACCATCCGCAGGTCCGACCCGATGATCGTGACGTTCTCGACCGGGAACCTCTCGTCGGAGAGGTGGTCCACCGCGGCCTGCGCCGCCTGGTAGCTGTCGTACGACCCGACCTGGACTCCGCCCAGGGGCATCGACACGGACATCGACATGTTGCGCTCCACTCCCGCACTCGTTCGGTTGTGGACGACGTACCCGCGGCCCCCCGGACGGACACGTCGGTCCGGAGTGGCGAGCGTACTGCTCAGCGGTTGCGGCGGACCCCGAAGACGATGTCCTCCCAGGCGGGCACGCGGGCGCGCGGGTCCTCGTCCTCGCCGTCGGACTCGCCGGTGCGCAGCACGACGGTGTCGTGCTCGGAGACGTCCTCGTCCTCGGCGGGGTCGGTGCGCCGCTCACCCGGGCCGGTGCGCGGCTCGTCGGCCGGCGGGACGGGCCGCTCGGACGCCGGCCGCTCGGGCGTGGGGCGCTCCGGGGTGGGGCGCTCGGGGACGGCGGCGCTGCGGTGCATGGGCAGCGCCGGCCGCTCGGCGGGCACCCCGGGGACGACGCGGACCAGCCGGGTGCCCTCCGCGAAGTCGCGGGTGGGGGCGTCGAAGGGGCTGACCGCGCGGCCGGCGAGGTCGTAGGCCCACTGCGTGGTGCCCTCCTTGGTCCCGGCGCGCCAGGCGGCGGTGACCACCCAGGTGCCGTCCTCGGCGCGGGCGGCGTCCCAGCGGACGGCATCGAGGTCGGCGCCGAGCAGCCGCAGCCGCTCGGCCATGAACTGCTGCAGCGGCTCGCCGGAGGTGCCCTCCGACAGCCGGACCCGGGCCTGGCGGGCCTGCTCGGCCATGCGGGCGCGCTCCTGAAGCACCGTGTGCGCGAAGCGCATGATCCGCTCCACCCGGGTGCCCGAGGCGGACGCGACCTGCTCCGGGGTCTCGCCGGCGCGGATGCGGGCCTGGATGACCCGCGGCGACAGGCCGCCGTCGGACTCCATCTGGCCCAGCCGGCGGGTGTCCCCGCGAGCCGCGGCGCGCACCCGGTCGTCGATCGGCAGCTCGAAGCGCTCGCCCTCGTCACCGTCCCCGCCGTCGAGGGCGAGGACCAGGCTGCGGCCGTCGTCGGACAGGCCCACGAGACGCAGCGAGCGCACGGGACCTCCTCGGACGGACGGCGGGACGACGGGATCCCCTGGGTGACAGGGGACCACGCGCGAGGCTATCCGCGGCAGCCGGGTCCGTGCCGGATGTCCTCCGGCGTGGCGGGCCGCGCGGGCGCCCGCCCGGTCCGTCTTAGACTCGACCCCCATGCTGACCGGCCCCCGGGACGACACCGGCCTCGTCCGAGACGACGGCGAGCTCAACCCCCGCTTCCTGCCGAGCCCGGTCGACGCGGGACAGAAGCGCCTGCCCATCGACATGGACTACGTCCAGCGCGTGCTGCTGCAGATGCTCGACATCCCGAGCCCCTCGGGGCGCACCGACCACGTGATGCAGCTCATCGGCGGCGAGCTGCGGAGCCTGGGCATGGACTTCGAGGTCACCCGCCGCGGCGCGCTGCTGGCCGAGCTGCCCAGCGCCTCGCCCGGCGCCGACCGGACCGTGGTGGTGCACGCCGACACGATCGGCTGCATGGTCAGCGGGCTCAAGGACAACGGCCGGCTGGCGATCGTGCCGGTGGGCACGCACAGCGCCCGCTTCGCCGAGGGCGCCCGGGTGATCATCTTCTCCGACGACGTGTCCGGCGACTACCGGCACACCGGGACGATCCTGCCCAACAAGGCCAGCGGGCACCGCTTCGGCGACGAGGTCGACGAGCAGGGCGTGGGCTGGGACCACGTCGAGGTCCGCGTCGACGAGGTGGTGCACAGCCGCGCCGACCTCGAGCGCCTGGGCATCCAGGTCGGCGACTTCGTGGCCATCGACCCGCAGCCGGTGATCACCCCCAGCGGGTTCGTCAACAGCCGCCACCTCGACGACAAGGCCGGCATCGCCGCCGCGCTGGGCGCGTTCAAGGCGATCATCGACTCCGGCATCCAGGTACCGGTGACCGCGCACCTGCTGGTCACCATCGCCGAGGAGGTGGGCCTGGGGGCCAGCCACGGCCTGGACGCCGACGTCGCCGAGCTCGTCTCCATCGACACCTCGGTGGTCGCGCCCGGGCAGGCGTCCTCCGAGCAGTGCGTCAACATCGCGATGCAGGACTCGACCGGGCCGTTCGACTACCACCTGACCCGGCACCTGATCGACCTGTGCCGGGTGCACGAGGTGCCGCACCGCCGCGACGTCTACAAGTACTACCGCTCCGACGCCGCCTCGGCGCTGGAGGCCGGCGCCAACACCCGCGCCGCGCTCATCGGGTTCGGCATCGACGGCAGCCACGGCAACGAGCGCACCCACCTCGAGGGCATCCGCAGCACCGCCGAGCTGGTCGCGCTCTACCTGCAGACGGACCTGACCTTCCGCAGCTGGGACCGCCGTCCGACCGGCGACCTGCGGGACTTCCCGAGCACCGCCGTCCAGCCGGCCGACGGCGAGCAGGCCCGCTGACCCCGGCCACGTGCTGGAACGGCCCCCGTGCAGGGTCCCGCCGCGAGCCGGCGAGCGGTGGGGGGCGAGAGGGTCCTTCTACAGGCGCTCGACGACGAAGTCGATGCAGGCGGTCAGCGCGCTGACGTCGTCGGGGTCGACGGCGGGGAACATGCCGACCCGCAGCTGGTTGCGGCCGAGCTTGCGGTAGGGCTCGACGTCGACCACGCCGTTGGCCCGCAGCACCTTCGCGACCTGCGCGGCGTCGACGGAGGGGTCGAAGTCGACCGTGCCGACGACGAGGCTGCGCTGCTCCGGGTCGGCGACGAACGGCGTCGTGTAGGAGGTCTTCTCCGCCCACCCGTAGAGCCGGCTCGAGGACTCCCGGCTGCGCGCGACCGCGCCGGAGAGCCCGCCGAGGCCGAGCATCCAGCGGACCTGGTCGGCGAGCAGGAACAGCGTCGCGACGGCGGGGGTGTTGTAGGTCTGGTCCTTGGTGGAGTTGTCGACGGCGATCGACAGGTCCAGGAACCCGGGGATCCACCGCCCCGACGCCTTGACCTCCGCCACCCGCTCCAGCGCCGCCGGGCTCATCAGCGCGATCCAGAGCCCGCCGTCGGAGGCGAAGGACTTCTGCGGCGCGAAGTAGTAGGCGTCGGCCTCGGCGACGTCGACCGGGAGGCCGCCGGCGCCGCTGGTGGCGTCGATCAGCACGAGCGCGTCGTCGTCGGCGCCGTGCGGGCGGACCACCGGCGCCATGACCCCGGTCGAGGTCTCGTTGTGCGCCCACGCGTAGGCGTCGACGCCGGGCTGCGCCGTCGGCAGCGCCAGCGTGCCCGGCTCGCCCCGCGTGACGACCGGCTCCTCGAGGAACGGCGCCTCGGCGACCGCGGAGGCGAACTTCGCGGAGAACTCGCCGTAGGTGCCGTGGGCGCTGCGCCGCCGCACCAGCCCGAGGACGGCGGCGTCCCAGAACGCCGTGGAGCCCCCGTTGCCCAGCACGACCTCGTAGCCCTCGGGCAGGTCGAACAGCTGGGCCAGCCCCTCGCGGACCTGCCGGACCAGGCCCTTGACCGGGGCCTGGCGGTGCGAGGTGCCCATGAGCGCCGCGCCCTCGGACGCCAGCGCCCGCAGCGCCTCCGGGCGGACCTTCGACGGGCCGCAGCCGAACCGCCCGTCGGCGGGCAGCAGGTCGGCGGGGATGGTGGTGCTCATGCCGGGGGTGCTCCTCGACGGGTGGTCGGGCGGGCCGGGACTACGCCGGGGAGACCTCGTCGACGGCCTTGACCGTGATGGTGTCGAAGCCCTCGACCTCCTCGGGCTTGCGCGCGGCGGGCCCGACGTAGCGGGCCGACGGGCGCACGAGGCGGCCGGTCTGCTTCTGCTCCAGGATGTGCGCGCACCAGCCGGCGGTGCGGGCACAGGTGAACATCGACGTGAACATGTGGCTCGGGACCTCGGCGAAGTCGAGGACGATCGCCGCCCAGAACTCCACGTTGGTCTCGATCGGCCGGTCCGGGCGCCGCTCGCGCAGCTCCTTGAGCGCGGCGTTCTCCAGCGCCAGCGCGGCCTCGAAGCGCGGGGCGCCGAGCTCCTTCGCGGCCTTGCGCAGCGTGCGGGCGCGGGGGTCCTCGGCCCGGTAGACCCGGTGCCCGAAGCCCATCAGGCGCTCCTTGCGGTCGAGCAGGTCCTTGACGTACTTCTCCGCGTCGCCGGCCTGCTCGACGCCGTCGAGCATGTGCAGGACCCGGGAGGGGGCGCCGCCGTGCAGCGGGCCCGACATCGCGCCGATCGCGCCGGACATCGCGGCGGCGACGTCGGCGCCGGTGGAGGCGATGACGCGGGCGGTGAAGGTGGAGGCGTTCATGCCGTGCTCGGCGGCCGACGTCCAGTAGGCGTCGACGGCGGCGACGTGGCGGGGGTCGGGCTCGCCGCGCCAGCGGACCATGAACCGCTCCACGATGGTGGAGGCCTCGTCGATGCGGCTCTGCGGCACGGCCGGGATGCCGATGCCGCGGGCGGACTGGGCGACGTAGGACAGCGCCATGACCGCGGCGCGGGCCAGCTGGTCGCGGGCCTCCTCGTCGCTGATGTCCAGCAGCGGGCGGTAGCCCCAGAACGGGGCGAGCATCGCCAGCGCGGCCTGGACGTCGACGCGGACGTCGCCGCTGTGCACCGGGATCGGGAACGGCTCGGCCGGGGGCAGGCCGGGGCCGAACTTGCCGTCGACCAGCAGCGCCCACACGTTGCCGAAGGTGATCTTGCCGACCAGGTCCTCGATGTCGACCCCGCGGTAGCGGAGCGACCCGCCGTCCTTGTCGGGCTCCGCGATCGTGGTCTCGAAGGCGATGACGCCCTCGAGGCCGGGTACGAAGTCGTCGGCCATCTCGCATGCTCCTCTGCGCGCGCGGACCTCGTGCCCGCACGTTCAGCGGCGCACGACTGCACCGCGACACTAGGCCCAGCGGCCGCCTCCGTTCCATCCGGGGCTGCCGCCCAGCGGGAGCCGCCCGGCGCCCGCTCCCCGGCGCGGTGTCAGCATGGCGGGGTGGCCGACCTCTCCCGCATGCGCAGGGACTACGACCGCCCGGGGCTGCGCGAGGAGGACCTCGCGCCCACCTGGGTCGAGCAGTTCGACGCCTGGTTCCGCGACGTCGTCGCCGCCGACGTCCCCGACCCGAACGCGGTGGTCGTGGCCACGGCCGACGCCGACGGCGCCCCGGACGCGCGGATCGTGCTGCTCAAGGGCTACGACGAGGCCGGCTTCGTCTTCGGCACCAGCTACGCCTCCGCCAAGGGCGCGCAGCTGGCCGTCAACCCCCGCGCGGCGCTGGTCTTCCCCTGGCACGCGCTGCAGCGGCAGGTCCGCGTGACCGGCACCGTCGAGCGCGTCGGCGAGGCCGCCTCCGACGACCTGTGGGACCCCCGCCCGCGCGAGGCGCAGCTGGCCGCGGTCGCCTCGGTGCAGTCGACCGTCGTCGACTCCCGGGAGGAGCTCGAGGAGCGGGTGCGGCTGCTCGACGAGGAGACGACGACGGAGAAGGTGCCGCGGCCGCCGGCCTGGGGCGGCTACCGCGTGGTGCCGCGGACCGTCGAGTTCTGGCAGGGCGGGCCCGGGCGGCTGCACGACCGGCTGCGGTTCGTCCGCGACGACGAGGAGGGCGGCGGCTGGGTCCTCCAGCGGCTCGCCCCGTGACGGAGGACCCCGCTGCCCCCCGCCCCTCGCACGCCCGGCGCGGGTCCCTGCAGCAGGGCCGTTCCGGTACGTCACCTCCCGGCGGGCAGCTGCCCGCCGACCCGGTCGAGCCGGGGGAGGTCGCCGAGCCCGCGCCCGTCCCGCGCCGCCGCGGCTGGGCGCTGGACACCAGCCCGCTGCGCAACCCCGGCTACCGGCGGCTGTTCTGGGGGCTGACCTCGACGATGGTCGGCCAGCAGATGACGCTGGTCGCCGTCCCGGTGCAGGTGTACGCGATCACCCGGGACTCGCTGCTGGTCGGCGTCACGTCGATGGTCTCGCTGGTGCCGCTGGTGGTCTTCGGCCTGCTCGGCGGGGCGATCGCCGACGCGATGGACCGGCGGAGGCTCATGCTCGTCACCGGGGTCGGCTCGGCGGTGACCAGCGCGCTGCTGGCCCTGCAGGCGCTGCTGCCCGGCGGCGGGAGCCTCTGGCTGCTGTGGGCGCTCGTGGCCGCGGTCTCCGGCTTCACCGCGGTCAACCAGCCCGCGCGCAGCGCGGTGATCCCCGCACTGGTCGGGCCGGAGGGCGTGGCGGCGGCGAACGCGCTGGCGATGACCGTGCGGCAGGTCGGCGTCATCGTCGGTCCGCTGGTCGCCGGGCTGCTCATCGGCCTGGGCGACCTGTTCGTCGCCTACGCCGTCGACGCCGCCACGCTCCTGGTCGCCGTGCTCCTGGTGCGCGGCCTGCCGCCGCTGCCGCCGGGCGGGAACACCGGGCCGCTGCGGCTGGGCGCCGCCGTCCGCGGGGTGGGGGAGGGCTTCACCTTCCTGCGCACCCAGCCGGTGCTGCTCATGACCTTCGTCGTCGACGTCGTCGCGATGCTGTTCGCCTGGCCGCAGGCGGTGTTCCCCGAGCTCGCCGCCGACCGCTACGCGGGCTCGGCCAACGCCTACGGGTGGCTGTTCGCCGGCATCTCCATCGGCGCGCTGCTCATGGGCCTGACCTCGGGCTGGGTGTCGCGGGTCGACCGGCAGGGCGCGGTGGTGCTCGCCGCGATCGTCGTGTGGGGCGTGGCGATCATCGGGTTCGGCCTCGCGCAGTCGCTGTGGATGGCGGTGTTCTTCCTCGCCGTCGCCGGGGCCGGGGACATGGTCAGCGCGGTGCTGCGCTCGTCGATGCTGCAGACCGCCGCGCCCGACGAGATGCGCGGGCGGATGCAGGGCGTGTTCATCGTCGTCGTCGCCGGCGGGCCGCGGCTCGGCGACCTGCGCGCCGGCGCGGTGGCCAGCGCGGCGGGCGTCGGCGTCGCCATGGTCTCCGGCGGGGTCGTCGTCGTCGTCGCGATGGCGGTGGTCGCGCTGCTGGTGCCCTCGTTCCGGCTGTTCCGCGCCTCCAGGGCCGGCGCCTAGGCCTCCCCGCAGGGTCCCGCCGCGGGCCCGCGAGTGGCGGGGGCAGGGAGGTCCTCCGTCTAGGCCAACGCGCCGGCGACGACGCGGAGGTCCGCGACCAGCGCGTCGAAGGCCGCGGCACGGGCCTCGTCCGGCGTCCGCAGGATCGCCGAGGGGTGCGCGGTCGCGAGCATCCAGGTCTGCGCCGGCTCGTCCTCCTCCGGCTCGTCGTCGCCGGCCTCGGCGCGCGCGACGCCCGGCGGCGTCCACGGCATGAGCTTCCCGCGCTCCTTGGTGATCCGGAACGACGGCGAGATGAGCGCCTTGGCCGCCGTCGCGCCCAGGCAGACGACGACCTCGGGCTTGAGCACCTCGAACTCCGCCTCCAGCCAGGGCCGGCAGGCGCGGAGGTGCTCGGCGCCCGGCGACTGGTGGATCCGCCGCTTGGGCGTCGGCGTGAAGCGGAAGTGCTTGACCGCGTTGGTGACGTAGGCGTCCCTCCGCTCGATCCCGGCCTCGGCCAGCGCCCGGTCCAGCAGCCGGCCGGCCGGGCCGACGAACGGCTCGCCCCTGCGGTCCTCCTGGTCGCCCGGCTGCTCGCCGACGAACACGATCCGCGCGGTCTCCGGCCCCTCGCCGAACACGGTCTGGGTCGCCGGCTCCCACAGCTCGCAGGCCCGGCAGCCGGCCGCCGCCCGGCGCAGCCCGTCCAGCCCGACGCCCGACGGTGGGCGGGCGGGGACGTTCTCCTGGCTCATGTCCCGATGACACCGCAGGTCAGCACGGTCCGCGAGGCGGGGACCGATAGCGTCGGCGCGCACGGGGACAGCGGACGGAGGAACGGTGCTCGAGTTCGACGGGCTCCACAAGAGCTACGGCGACAACCGCGTGCTGGAGGGCGTCGGGTTCACCGTCGCCCCCGGCTCGATGTTCGGCTTCTGCGGGTCCAACGGGGCCGGGAAGACGACGACCATGCGCATCGCCATGGGGCTGGCCCGGGCCGACGCGGGCGAGGTGCGCTGGCGCGGCCGGCCGCTGGACGAGGGGACCCGGCGGCGCATCGGCTACATGCCGGAGGAGCGCGGGCTCTACCCGAAGATGCGGGTCGGCGAGCAGCTGACCTACTTCGCCCGGCTGCACGGCGTGGACGCCGCCGCCGCGGCCCGCGCCGCGGACGAGTGGTCCGGGCGGCTGGGCCTGGGCGAGCGCCGCGGCGACCCCGTCGAGAAGCTGTCGCTGGGCAACCAGCAGCGGGTGCAGCTGGCCGCCGCGCTGGTCAGCCGGCCCGAGGTGCTGATCCTCGACGAGCCGTTCAGCGGCCTGGACCCGGTCGGCGTCGACGCGCTGGCCGAGGCGCTGCTCGACCAGTGCCGCGGCGGGGTGCCGGTCGTGTTCTCCAGCCACCAGCTCGACCTGGTCGAGCGGCTGTGCGACTCGGTGGGCATCCTCGCCCGCGGCCGCATGGTCGCCACCGGCACCGTCGCGGAGCTGCGCCGCCGCGAGGCCGGCCGGCTGCTGCGGGTCGTCGTCCCCGACGCCGCGCCCGGCTGGGCCGCCGCCGTGCCCGGCGTCCGGGTCGTCTCCGAGCAGGCCGGCGACACGCTGCTGGAGCTGGCCGCGGGCGCCGACGACCAGCAGGTCCTCGCCGCCGCGCTGCGCACCGGCCGGGTCACCCACTTCGCCTGGCGGGAGGCCACGCTGGTGGAGCTGTTCCGCGAGGCCGTCGCCGACCCGGCGCAGCAGGCCGCCGCGCGCGAGGAGGTGGCCGCGTGAGCGCCCCGCTGTCCAGCGGGCGGCTGGTCCGCCTGGTCGCCGCCCGCGAGGTCTCCACCCGCATCCGCGACAAGACGTTCATCGCCAGCTCGGTGCTGATGATCGTGCTGATCCTCGGCGTGCTGGTCTTCCAGGTCGTCGTCAACTCCGGCGGGGACACCAGCCGGGTCGGCGTCGTCGGCGAGCCCGGGCAGGTCGGCCAGGCCCTCGAGGCCCAGGGCGACGCGCTCGGCGTCGACGTCGAGGTGGTCCGGTTCGACACCGACGACGCCGCCCGCGCCGCCGTCGAGGCCGAGGACGTCGACGGCGCCCTGGTCGGCGCGGCCACCGCTCCCGAGCTGGTGGTCCGCGAGCCCGACACGACGCTGGAGGCGGTCGTGTCCGGCGCGGTGGGGGCCGTGGCGCTCACCGACGCGCTCGCCGGGGCCGGCGTCGACCCCGCGGACCTGCCGACGCTGTCGGTGACCGCGCTCGACGACGACGGCGACCAGCAGAACGTCGTGGTCGCGATCGTCGGCGTCGTCGTGCTCTACAGCCTGCTCATCCTCTTCGCCCAGTTCGTCGCGCAGGGCGTCGTCGAGGAGAAGTCCAGCCGGGTGGTGGAGCTGCTGCTCGCCACGATGAAGCCGTGGCAGCTGCTGGCCGGGAAGATCCTCGGCCTCGGCGTGCTCGGCCTCGCGCAGATCGCCGTCATCGCCGCGATCGGGATCGGCGGCGCGCTCGCCTTCGACGTCGTCGACCTGCCCGGCGAGCTGGTCGGCACGGTGCTGTGGCTGCTGTTCTGGTTCGTCCTCGGCTACGCGCTCTACGCCTCGCTGTTCGCCGTCGCCGCCTCGCTGGTCAGCCGGCAGGAGGACCTCGGCAGCGTGCTGACCCCGGCGTCGCTGGTGCTGGTCGCGGGCTTCGTCGTCGCCGTGCAGGCGGCGAGCGACCCGGACGGGAGCCTGGCCGTGGTCACCTCCTACGTGCCGGGGCTCTCGCCGATGGTCATGCCGGTGCGCCAGGCGGCGGGGGACGTCGCGCTCTGGGAGGTCGGCGCGGCCGTCGTCCTCATGCTCGTGGCGATCGCGCTGGTGGTCCGGCTGGGCGGCCGGGTGTACTCCGGCGCCCTGCTCCGGACCAGCGGGAAGACCAAGCTGCGGGAGGCCCTGCGGGCCGGGCGGGCCTGAGCGCCGGGCGGGGGGACACCCGCCCGGTCGAGCAGCGGACACGTTGGGGTGACCTCACCCCTGCGGAGGGCGTGCGCCCAGGTCGGCGCGGCCATCATCGGCGCCATGACCGAGGACCTGGACGCGCGCCTCTGGCGGCTGCAGGCCTCCGAGGACGCCGACGAGCTGATCGAGCTGGGCTGCGACCTCGCCGACGCCGGCCGGCAGACCGACGCCGAGTGGTGCTTCCGCCGCGCGGCGGAGCTCGGCGACGTCACCGGCTACTACGACCTGGGCAACAGCCTCGCCGCGCAGGAGCGCTGGACCGAGGCCGTCGAGGCCTACGAGGTGGCCCTGGCCGGCGGCGAGGCCGACGCCTGGCGCAACCTCGGGCTGGTGCTCGAGCAGCTCGGCGACCTCGCGGGGGCCATGGCCGCCTACCGCGGGGCCGCCGACGCGGGCGACACCGAGGGCGGCCTCCAGCTGGCCTTCCTGCTGCGCGAGCAGGGGGAGCGCGAGCAGGCCCTGTCCGTCGCCGAGGAGCTGGCCGCGAGCGGCGACGCCGAGGCCGACGCCGTCGCCGCCTGCTGGCAGTGGTGCGCGACCCTCGACCCGGCGCTGGAGGACCGGCTGCGCACCGGCGCCGCCCACTTCGCCGCCGCCCGCGCCGACCTGGCCGCGCTGCTGCTGCAGACCGGCCGCCCGGAGGAGGCCCGCGCGGTGCTCGAGCGCGGCGCCAAGCTCGGCGAGCAGGTGGCCTGGCTGCCGCTGGGCAACCTCTACCGCGAGCTGCTCGCCGACGACGAGGCCGCCGAGGAGGCGTACCGCGCCGGGATCCAGGCCGGCGACGCGTACTGCCACCACAACCTCGGCGTGCTGCTGGCCGACCGCGGCGACCTCCCCGGCGCGGCGGAGGAGTTCGAGCGCGGCGCCGCGGCCGGCGACCAGCTCGCCGCCGCCGCGCTCGCGCTGCTCCAGGGCAGCTGACCGGCCCCTGCGGCGGGGTCCTCCTACTGCCGGAGGCCGGCGAGCGGGCCGCGGTAGGGGTTCGCCGGCGGGCCGGTGACGCCGGGCCGCACGGTGAACAGCCGCCCGGCCTCCGCCTCGTCGGCGTCGCCGTGCGCGGTGCTGATGACCAGCAGGCCGCGGTCCGGCCCGGCGAAGGCGCAGCTGGAGGTGTTGGCCACCGGCACCTCGACGACGGCGAGCAGCTCGCCCTCCGGTGACCAGCGGCGCACCTGCCCGCCGCCCCACATCGCCGTCCAGAGGCAGCCCTCGTCGTCGACGGTGAGCCCGTCGGCCACGCCGTCGGCGCCGCCGGTCTCCAGCAGCACCCGCCCGCGGCCCCACGCACCCGAGGACGGGTCGTGGTCGACGGCGTGCACCAGGCCGGGGCCGGAGTCGGCGAGGTAGACGGTGCGGTCGTCGGGCGACCAGCCCAGCCCGTTGGAGACGGTCAGCCCCTCGCGGACGGTCGTGACGGTGCCGTCGGTGTCCAGCCGGTAGAGGGTGCCGGCGCCGGGGCGCTCGTCGAAGGCCATCGTCCCGGCGTAGAACCGCCCGGCGCGGTCGCACTTCGCGTCGTTCATGCGGGTGCCGCCGTCGTCCGGGCCGCCGCCCTCGCCGGCCAGCTCCAGCAGCACCCGCGCGGTGCCGTCGTCGGCGAGGTGGGTGAACCCGGCGCCGGCGGCGGCCAGCCACCCGCCGCCGGCGGCCGGGACGACGGCGCCCACGGTGTCGCCGGCGGACAGCGAGCCGGTGTCGGTCAGGGTGTCGCCGTCGAGGGCGGCCCGGCGGACCCGCCCGGCGCTGATGTCGACCCACAGCAGCTCGGAGCGGGCGTCGTCCCAGGTGGGGCCCTCGCCGTGGTCGGCGGGGGCGGGGGCGGCGGGGGTGGCGCGCAGCGTCAGCACGCGGGGGACCTTCCCCCGGGACACCCGCCCGTCACATGGGGGGCCGATACTGCCCGCATGTCGGAAGCCACCGTCGACGTCGCCGACCTGCGCCTGCCCGGACGCGACCCGGAGGGGGACGGCCGGGCCGACGACGCCCCGCTGCGCGAGGACATCCGGCTGCTCGGCCGGGTCCTCGGCGAGGTGATCCGGGAGCAGAGCGGCGACGACGTCCTGGACCTGGTCGAGTCCACCCGCGTGCAGGCCTTCGCCGTCCGCCGCTCCGAGACCGACCGCGCGGAGGTCGCCGCCCGCATGGGCGACCTCGACGTCCGCGCGGCCAACCACGTCATCCGCGCGTTCAGCCACTTCTCGCTACTGGCCAACCTGGCCGAGGACCTGCACCACGAGCGCCGCCGCCGGCACCACCGCCGGGCCGGTTCGCCGCCGCAGCCCGGCAGCCTCGCGGCCACCTTCGCGCTGCTGGACCGGGCGGACCTGGACCCCGACGTCGTCGCGCGGGAGCTGGCCGGCGCGCTGGTGGTCCCGGTGGTCACCGCGCACCCCACCGAGGTGCGCCGCAAGACGATCTCGCAGGTGCAGCAGCAGGTCACCGAGCTGATCCGGGAGCGCGACCGGATGGCGCCGGGGGAGGTCGACGAGGCCGCCTGGTCGGCGCAGCTGGAGCGGGCGGTGCTCACCCTCTGGCAGACGGCGCTGCTGCGGCTGTCCCGGCTGCGGCTGGCCGACGAGATCGACGAGGCGCTGCGCTACTACGACCTGTCGCTGTTCCGGGTGGTGCCCGAGATCAACGCCGACCTGCGCCGCGCGCTGCAGGAGCGCTGGCCGCACGCCGGCCTGCCCACCCAGCCGGTGCTGCAGCCGGGCTCGTGGATCGGCGGCGACCGCGACGGGAACCCGTTCGTCACCGCCGACGCCGTCCGCCGCGCCAGCACCCGGCAGGCCGAGACGGCGCTGGCCCACCACCTCGGCGAGCTCGTGCAGCTGTACCGCGAGCTGTCGATGTCCGACCGGCTGGTCACGCCGACGCCGCAGCTGGCGCACCTGGCCGACGCCTCCCGCGACGACTCGCCGTTCCGCGCCGACGAGCCCTACCGGCGGGCGCTCAACGGCGTGCACGCCCGGCTGGCCGCCACCGCGAAGCGGGTCCTCGGGCGGGTGCCCGGCGTGCCGCCGGTCGCCGAGCTCGACCCCTACGACACCCCCGACGAGCTGCTCGCCGACCTCGCCGTCGTCGACGCCTCGCTGCGCAGCCACGGCGCCGGCGCGCTGGCCGACGACCGGCTGGCCCGGCTGCGCGACGCCGTCGAGGTGTTCGGCTTCCACCTCGCCGGGCTGGACATGCGGCAGAACTCCTCGGTCCACGAGGAGGTCCTCGCCGAGCTGCTGGCCTGGGCCGGCGTCTGCCCCGACTACGCCTCCCTCGACGAGGCCGCCCGGGTCGAGCTGCTGGCCGGGGAGCTGCAGATGCGCCGGCCGCTGGTGCGGCCGGGCGCGGAGCTGTCGGAGCTGGCCCGCGGGGAGCTGGACCTGCTGGAGGCCGCCGCCGGGCAGGTCGCGCTGCTCGGGCCGCGGGCGATCCCGAACTACGTGATCAGCATGTGCGAGTCGGTGAGCGACGTGCTCGAGGTCGCCGTCCTGCTCAAGGAGGTCGGCCTGCTCGACCCCGACGGCGAGGACGGCCCCACCTGCCCGGTCGGCATCTCGCCCCTGTTCGAGACGATCGCCGACCTGCAGGGCGCCGGCGAGACGATGACCGCCGTCCTCGCCCAGCCGGTGTACCGGGCGCTGGTCGCCAACCGCGGCGACGCGCAGGAGGTCATGCTCGGCTACTCCGACAGCAACAAGGACGGCGGCTACCTCGCCGCCAACTGGGCGCTGTACCGGGCCGAGCTGGCGCTGGTCGAGGTGGCGCGGCGCGAGGACATCCGGCTGCGGCTGTTCCACGGCCGCGGCGGCACGGTCGGCCGCGGCGGTGGCCCGAGCTACGAGGCGATCCGCGCCCAGCCGCCCGGCGCGGTGGCCGGCGCGCTGCGGCTCACCGAGCAGGGCGAGGTGATCGCGGCCAAGTACGGCGAGCCCGACCTCGCCCGTCGCAACCTCGAGGCGCTGGTGGCGGCGACGCTGGAGGCCACGCTGCTCGACGTCGAGGGCCTCGGCGACGGCGCGGAGGACGCCTACGCGCTGCTCGACGACCTCGCCGATCGCGCGCAGGCGGCCTACCGGGCGCTCGTGCACGAGACCCCGGGGTTCGTGGAGTGGTTCCGCGCCGCGACGCCGATCCGCGAGCTGGCGGAGCTGAACATCGGCAGCCGCCCGCCCTCGCGCAAGGCCGGCGACCGGATCGCCGACCTGCGGGCCATCCCGTGGGTGTTCAGCTGGTCGCAGGCGCGGATCATGCTGCCCGGCTGGTACGGCACCGGGACGGCGCTGGAGTCCTGGATCGGGGACGACCCGGCGCGGCTGGCCCGGCTGCAGGAGCTGCACCGGCGGTGGCCGTTCTTCCGGACGGTCCTGTCGAACATGGGGATGGTGCTGGCCAAGACCGACCTCGACCTCGCCGCCCGCTACGCGGGGCTGGTGCCCGACGAGGAGCTGCGGGCGCGGGTGTTCGACCAGATCACCGCCGAGCACGAGCGCACCTGCCGGGTGCTGCTCGCGGTCACCGGCGACGACCACCTGCTGGCCGACAACCCGTCGCTGGCCCGGTCGATCCGCAACCGGTTCCCCTACCTGGAGCCGCTGCACCACCTGCAGGTGGAGATGCTGCGCCGGCGCCGGACCGGCGACGACGACGAGCTGGTGCGGCGCAACATCCAGCTGACGATCAACGGGATCGCGACGGCGCTCCGGAACTCCGGCTGAGCCCGCTCACCGGCAGGCGGTTGCGGTCCAGCCAGGCGGCCAGCCGGGCGCCGTCCCAGGGGCGGCGGCGCCGGGCGGCGGCCATCACCAGCCCGCGCGGCAGCTCGGCCAGTGCCAGCGCGATGCCCGCGGCGCCGGGGGCGTCGCCGTCGCGGACGTGGTCGAGGACCGCGCGTCCCCGCCCGGCGAGGAAGGCCGCCGTCTCCCGGACCGGCCGGTCGGCGTGCTGCGGGCGGAGCACCTGGACGGTGCGGGCGTAGTGCCACTCCCGCAGGAACACCCCGCGGGCGGTGCGGCCGCCCTTGCCGTGCCGGAACACGGTGTCGGGCACCCGCAGCAGCAGGTGCCCGGCCGCCCGCAGCCGCCGGGAGGCGTCGCGGTCCTCGTTGTAGAAGAAGTACAGCGGGTCGAACCCGCCGGCGGCGAGGAACTCCGCCCGGCGCACGAGCAGCGCGGTGCCGCCGAGCTCCTCGGCCGGGAACGGCGGGCCGGGCGGGTCGTCGTCCTCGCCGGGGCCGTGCACCGCGGGCGCGGCCCAGACCGCCCGTGGCTCGGCGTCGAGGACCGCGGCCAGCCGGCGCAGCACGTCCGGGCCGGGCTCGCCGTCGGAGTTGACCAGCGCGACGTAGCGGCCGGCGCAGGCGTCGAGGGCGAGGTCCATGGCGCGCGCCCAGCCGAGGTTGCGCGGGGAGGACAGCACCCGGGCGTCGGCGTCGGGGTGGCAGTCGCGCAGCAGGGCGCGGGCGGCCGCGGAGGTCGCCGGCGCGGCGGCGTTCTCCACCAGCAGCGCCCGGCCCCGCCAGCCCGGGCCGGTGGCCGCCGACACCGCGGCGTGGTGCCGGGCGAGCATCTCCGGCGCTTCCCGGTGGACGAGGAACACGACGTCGACGTCGTCGAGGGAGGTGCGCGCGGGGGCCGTCACCGTGGCGCCCTACCCCGCGCGCGCCGGTGGCCTACCGTGCCGGGGGAGCACTGACGGCGGGGGGACCGTGGCGGACACGATGCGCGTGGCGGCGTCGGGGGAGGACCTGCGCGCCGCGGCCCGGCTGCTGGGCGTCGGCCCGGCGGCCCTGGCGCCCGAGCTGCTCGACCCCGGCGCGCGGCTGCTGGTCGGCGACGACGCCGCCGCGCACCTGCGCCGCCGCTGGACCGACGAGGGCACGACCGAGGCCGTCGTCGTGCACCGCTCCACGCACGTCACCGGCCGCTCGGCGCTGCTCGCCGTCGCCGCGGCCTGGGGCTGCTCGCAGGTCCGCGACGCGGGCACCGGCCGGGTGGTCGAGGTGGCGGCCCCGCCGGACGACGCGCCGCTGACCGCGCGGTTCGCGCACCTGGCCGCGCTGGCCGCGACGCGGGTCGAGGTGGCCGTGGCGCTGGCCCGCGACACCGGCCTCGACCGCCGCAAGGACGACGGCAGCTGGTCGATGGCCGCCGACGAGGCCGCGCACGCCGCCGCGGCCGGGACGCTGGCCCCGCTCGGCGTGCCCGTGCTGTCGGAGGAGCGGCCGGACCCGGCCGTGTCCGACGACGACGCGTGGATCGTGCTCGACCCGCTCGACGGCACCGGCAACTTCCGCGCCGGCCTGCCGCCGTGGGCGTTCTCGGCGGCGCTGGTGCACCGCGGGCGGGCTGTCGCCGGGCTCGTCGTCGACCTGTCGTCGGGGCGCCGCTGGGCCGGGACCGTCGACACCGGCGCGCAGCGGGACGGCGTGCCGGCGCGGGTGCGGGAGGGCAGCACCGTCGTCGCGCCGTCGGGCCGGACCGTGCGGGTGCCCGGGACGGCGCACCGCGTGCGGGTGACCGGCTGCACCGCCGTCGACCTGTGCCTGGTCGCCGACGGGTCGGCCGGCGCCTGGCACGACCTGGACCGCAGCGGCACGCACGTGCACGACGTCGCCGGCGGGCTGGCCGTGCTCGCGGCCGCCGGCGGGGTCGCGCTGACCCCGGACGGCGACCCCCTCTCCCTGCGGCCGGACACCGAGACGCTGATCCGGTTCGTGGCGGCGGCCTCCGGGCAGGGCGCCCGGGAGCTGGCCGCCGCGGTCCTCGGCTAGAGGGTCTGCCCCAGCACCACGGTGTTGCCGGCCGGGTCGCCGCACGATGCCAGGCGGAACTGCCCGTCGGGGGTGGTGAACAGCCGGGGCTCGATGCCCCGGGCGGTCAGCTCGGCGGCTCGGGCGTCGGCGTCGTCCGCACCGAGGACCACGGTGACGCCGCGCGGCGCGTCGGGCAGCGCGATGACCTGCACGGCGCCGCCGTCGGTGAGCTGCCACTCCGCGCACGAGCTCATTGGCCGGCGGTCGGGCTCGCGGTCGAAGAGCCGGCGGTACCAGGACTCGGCGGCGGGGAAGTCGTCGACGGGCAGGACGGCGAGGACGTTGCTGGGGTGCATGCGGGATCGACCGGACGGTGAGCCGGAACTCATCGGTCCGCGGCGGCCCGCACGGCGGCCAGCAGGGACTCGCGCTCGTGCAGCGTGGTCCGGGCGCGGCCGCGGGTGGCGCCGAGGGCGACCTCGGCGGCGTCGATGGCCCGCCAGTCCTCCAGCAGCACCGGCTCGGCGCCGCGGGCGCGCAGCGTGCGCACCAGGTCGTCGCGGTCGCCGTGCGCGCCGATCACCCCGGCCTCGGCGTCGGCCAGCAGCGACGCCACCGTCTCCCGGGCGTCGTGCTTGTTGGTGCCGACGACGCCGGTGGGCCCGCGCTTGATCCACCCCGCCACGTACTCGCCGGGGGATCGGGCGCCGTCGCGCAGCACCCGGCCCTCCTCGTTGGGCACGGTGCCGGTGCGCGGGTCGACCGGCAGGCCGGGCAGGCCCTGCCCGCGGTAGCCGACCGAGCGGACGACGAGGTCGGTGGGCAGCACCTCGGTCTCGCCGGTGCCCACGGCCCGCCCGTCGCCGTCGACGGCGGTGCGCTCCACCTCGATCCCGGTGACCCGGCCGGTGCCGAGGATGCGCACCGGCCGGCGGTAGAAGCGCAGCCACAGCCGGCCGCGGCCGGGCTCGGGCCGGTGGCCGGCCCACTCCCGCAGGACGGCGAGGTTGCGGCTGGCGTTGCGGTCGCCGGCCAGGCGCTCCTCGGCGGCCGGGTCGAGGTCGAGGTCGGCGGGGTCGACGAGCACGGTCGCCCGCTCCAGGCCGTCGAGCTCGCGCAGCTCCATCGTGGTGAAGGACGCCTGGGCCGGGCCGCGGCGGCCGAGCACGGTGACCTCCTCGACCGGCGTCGCGGCGAGGGTGTCGAGCACGTGCTGGGGCATGTCGGTGGACTCGAGCTCCCGCGGGGCGCGGGAGAGCACGCGGGCCACGTCGAGGGCCACGTTGCCGACGCCGACGACGACCGCCCGCCGCACGCCCTGCAGCGCCGCCTCGACCGTCGCGCGGTCGGCGTCGGGGTGGCCGCAGTACCAGGCGACCAGGTCGGTGGCGGCGAGGCTGCCGGTCAGGTCCTCGCCCTCGATCGCCAGCGCCCGGTCCAGCGCCGCCCCGTAGGTGTAGACGACGGCGTCGACGTGCGCGCGCAGGTCCTCGAGCGAGACGTCGGTGCCCACCTCGACGTTGCCGACGAACCGCACGCCGGGGTGGTCCAGCGCCCGGTGCAGCGTGTCGCGGATCGCCCGCATCTTCGGGTGGTCGGGGGCGATGCCGTGCCGGACCAGGCCGAACGGGGTGGGCAGCCGGTCGAGCAGGTCGACGGTCACCGGGACCGGTGCGCGGCGGGTCAGCGTCTCGGCGGCGTAGATGCCCGCCGGGCCCGCGCCGACGACGGCAACCCGCAGCGGCCGCTCGCCGTCCGGGGCGGGGGATCCGTCGTCGGCCACGACTGGCATCCTGGCCCGGCCGGGGCGTCGTGCGCCAGATCACCGCCCCGGCCGACAACCGCCCACCGCAGAGGGGACCGCCCGTGTCCGTCGTCGTCGTCGCCACCATCAGCCCGAAGCCCGAGCACGTGGACGAGGTCCGTCAGGCCGTGCTCGAGACGGTGCCGCAGGTGCACGAGGAGCCCGGCTGCGAGCGGTACGCGCTGCACGAGGGCCGCGGGGTGTTCGTCATGGTCGAGCAGTGGGAGAGCCCCGAGGCGCTGGCCACCCACGGCAAGGCCGAGCCGCTGACCGCGCTGTCGGCGAGGCTCGAGGGCAAGCTCACCGAGCGCCCCGCCGTCCAGGTGCTCACCGCCCACCCCACCGGCGACCCCGCCAAGGGCGCCCTCTAGACGAAGGACCCCTCCGCCCCCACCGCTCGCACGCTCGCGGTGGGCCCCTGCAGAGGGGCCGTCAGACCGCCTGGCAGACGGGGCACCAGTAGAGGTTGCGGCCGGCCATCTCCTCGGTGCGCACCTCGGTGCCGCAGATCCGGCAGGGCAGGCCGGTGCGCCGGTAGACGTAGTGCGCGTCCTCCCGGCGCACCGCACCCGAGCGGCGCGAGCGGTCGGCCGGCTGCGTCGTCACGATCCGGCCCATCCGGACACCGGCGCGCATGATCACCACCAGGTCGTCCCACAGCGCCTGCCACTCCTGCTCGCCGACGTCGCGGCCCGGGCGGAACGGCGAGATCCGGTGCCGGAAGAGGATCTCGGCGCGGTAGACGTTGCCGACGCCGGCCAGCACCGCCTGGTCCATCAGCAGCGCGCCGACCGCCGTCCGGCTGCGGCCGACCCTCGCGTACGACAGCGGGCCGCCCCGGCGGGTGCGCAGCGGGTCGGGGCCGAGCCGGTCGAGGATCGCGTCGACCTCGGGCCGGGTGAGGACGTCGCACGCCGTCGCCCCGCGCAGGTCGGTCCACACGCCCTCGCCCTTCGGCCCGTCGGCCACCCAGCGCATCCGCAGCGCGCCGCGCGGGGGAGGCGGGTCGCCGACGCCGGTCGTGTAGGTGCCGTAGAGGCCCAGGTGGACGTGCAGCACGTCGCCGCCGAAGTCGGCGAACAGGTGCTTGCCGTAGCTGGTGACCTCCTCGAGCACCCGGCCGTCGAGCAGCGCGGCGCCGGCGGCGAAGCGGCCCTGCGGGCTGGTGACGTGCACCGGCCGGCCCGCGAACAGCTCCGACTGCTCCTTCGCCAGCCGGTACAGGGTGTGGCCCTCAGGCATCGCGCACCGCCTGGTAGCGGGCCAGCGCCACCTGGCGCTCCTCCGCGTGGTCGACGATCGGCAGGGGATAGCCCTCGGGCGGTCCGCCGGGCAGGGTCCACGGCTCGTGCACGTACCGGTCGGGGACGTCGCGCAGCTCGGGCACCCAGCGCCGCACGTAGACGCCGTCGGGGTCGAACTGCTCGCCCTGCCGGGTCGGGTTGAACACGCGGTGGTACGGCGAGGGGTCGGTGCCGGTGCCGGCCACCCACTGCCAGCCGTGGTGGTTGCTGGCGAGGTCGCCGTCGACGAGGTGGTCGAGGAAGTAGCGGGCGCCGCGCCGCCAGTCGACGTGCAGGTCCTTGCAGAGGAAGGACGCCACGACCATCCGCACCCGGTTGTGCACGTAGGCCTCGCCGTGCAGCTGACGCATCCCGGCGTCGACGATCGGGTAGCCGGTGCGGCCCTCGGCCCAGGCGGCGAAGTGCTCGTCGGCCTCCGGGCCGGTGTCGTACCGCATGCGCGCCATCCGCGGGTCGAACGGCTCCCGCGCGGTCTCGGGGCGGTGCCAGAGCACGTCGGCGTAGAAGTCCCGCCAGATGAGCTCGCCGGTGAACTTCTCCACCGCCTCGGCGTGGTCGTCGGCGAGCGCCTGCGCCTCGGCGAGCAGCGTCCGCGGGTGCACGGTGCCGTACTTCAGGTGCGCCGACAGCCGGCTGGTGCCGTCGGAGCCCGGGGTGTTGCGGCCGGTGGCGTAGCCGAGCAGCCGCTGGTCGCGGAACAGCGCCCACGCGTCCAGCCCGGCGCGCTCGCCGGCCGGGGGCAGCACGGTGCCGCCGAGGTCCTGCGCCGGGGGCAGGTCCTCGGAGCGGACGCCGTCGGCCCACGCGACGTCGTCCGGGTACGGGGCGGGGGAGTGCAGCCCGCGCGCCCGCCAGGCCCGGGCGAAGGGCGAGTAGACCCGGTACGGCGTGCCGTCGTCCTTGGTCAGCCGGCCGGGCGTGACGCCGTAGGGCGAGCCGGTGCGGACGAACGGGACCTCACCCAGCGCCCGCTCGACCGCCGCGTCCCGCGCCCGCCCGTACACCCCGGCGTCGGAGGACACGTGCACGCTCGCCGCGCCCGTCTCGCGCACGAGGTCGGGCACCACGCGCGCCGGGTCCCCGGAGCGGACGACCAGCGCCCCGCCGGTCTGCTCGCGCAGGTCGGCCAGGCAGCCGCGCAGGAACTCCCGCCGCGGCCGGCCCGACGGCTCCCACAGCCGCGGGTCCACGACGAAGACGGGCACCACGGTGCCGTCCCGGCCGGCCGCCCCGACCGCGGCGACCAGCGCCGGGTGGTCGCGCAGCCGCAGGTCGCGACGGAACCAGAGCAGGGCGGTCGGCACCCGCGCCAGGTTAGGTCGCCCGGCGCGGGGCCGCAGGTCAGCGCCGGGTCAGCGGTCGGCGGTGGCCAGACCGAAGTGGGGCTTGTCCTCGTCGGCGACGAGGTCCAGCGTCTCGGGATGCTGCTGGATGTAGTGGCGCACGAAGGAGCAGTAGGGCAGGACGTGCAGTCCGCGCTCGCGGGCTGCGTCGAGGACACCGGCCACCAGGACCTTGCCGAGTCCGCGACCCCCCATGCTGGGGTCCACCTCGGTGTGCGGCAGTGCCATCGTGCCGTTCTCGACGTGGTAGCTGGCCAGTCCGACGACGCGCTCGCCGACCCGCACCTCGAACCGTCCCCGCTCGGGGACGTCGACCACCGTGGTCTCCATCGTTGCGTTCCCACCTCCGCTATGCCCCGGCGCCGTTGCCGGGGACACGACGTGCACCTGAGACGGTAACGCCTCGCAGCCGAGAAGGTTTCCTTCTCGAACCAGTGTCCGCCGGAGGAGTTCCTCGACCGGTGCCGGCCCCCGGCGCCAGGACGGTGCCTGCGACCGGCGCGAGGGGGAGCGGGGCGGAGCAGGCTCGGGCCCCACGGGTCGTCCGGCGCGGAGGCGTGGTGACACGGGTGCACCGTGAACCGGGCGTCATGGGCGGGGGTTCGTGCGCGTCCACCCGCGGTCGTCCCGGCGGGCGCCGAGCGCGGCGCGGCAGCGGCGGCAGACGGCCTGCACCTCCTCGGCGTGCCGGCCGGACTCGGGCTGCACGTCGGACCAGCTCACGTGCGGGAAGCGGGCCAGCCGCGAGCGGGACAGCGACAGGCCGCAGACCGTCTCGTTGCGCCCGCGCTCCCAGGCGTGCACCTCGCCGCTGGGGTAGCGGATGCCGTCGTCGGGGTCGGTCCACTGGCCGGCGGCCGCGACCGCGGCGTTGCGGAGTGCCATGCGTCCCCTGTACCCGCGGCGCACCGTCGGGCCCACCCCGACCGGCGGACCTGCGGGTGCGGACGCCGCGGCGGGTCAGCTCAGGTGGTCGAGCCGGTCCTGCAGGAACTCCAGGTGGGCCTGCGCCCGGGCCTCCAGTCCGTCGAAGAAGGCCGCCGCCGTGAGCATCTCGCGGTGGACCGCGGCGACGTCGACGCGGTCGGAGCCGAACGCGGTCTGCAGCCGGATCAGTGCGCGGGACGTCACCGCCGTGTCCTCGGCCGCGTCGGGCCACAGCCCGACCAGCACCTCCTGCACCACGCTCCAGTGCGCGAAGACGTCGTCCCCGTCGAGGGTCAGCGGCTCTCCCGTGAGGGCCGGGAGGTCCTCGAGGACCCCGAGCAGGGAGAGCCGGAGGTGCTCCCGCCAGGCCTCCAGGTAGCGGTAGACCACCCACTGGCCGGCCGGGTCCCCGGCGGTCAGCCGCGCGTACAGCAGGGCCGTCTCCTGGAGGACGCCCTCCCGCTGCTCGCAGCGGCCCCGCGGCCCGTCCCAGGACAGCGGCACGAGGAGCGCGTCCGACGGCGCTGCAGGTCCCACCGACTCCGCGTCGTCCACCATGGTCCGGAACGGTAGAGGGCGTCCGGCCGCGACCGGTACGCCGGACGTCCCGGGACGGGTGCCCCCGGCAGGATTCGAACCTGCGACACACGGTTTAGGAAACCGATGCTCTATCCCCTGAGCTACGGGGGCTCGTCGGCGCAGCGCCGACCGGGGTGTGCGGAACCGAGGCTACCGGGACGCCCGGGAGGGGCCCGCGGAGCGTCCCCGGTGTCTACCGTCTGTGCGTGTTGCTCGCAGTGGTCGAGATGGTGCTGCTGCTGGTGCTCGTCGCCCTGCTGCTCTCCGGCCTCGGCGTCTGGACGGCGGGACGGCGGGCCGCCCCGCCGCGGGCCCGGTGGGCACCGGCGCACGACGAGGTCGACGGGCGGACGCGGGTGCTGCTGCGCCGCTCGTACCCGGGCCCCGACGGGGTGCCGGTCGTGCTCGAGGACCGCGTGTTCGCCGCCTTCCCGGCCGACGACCCCGCCTGGGAGGCCCGCTTCACCGAGGCGATGGCCGGCGCCCGGTTCCGCTGCTCCTACCTGGACGCCGAGGACTCCGCCGGCTGAGCCCCCGCGGCGCGGCCGGTGCGAACGCGGGCAGGATGGCGGGCATGGGACAGGTCGTGGCCACCGCCGAACGCGTCGTCAACGCCCCCGCCGAGCGGGTCCGGGCGGCCCTCGCCGACTACACCGGCACCCGGCGCGAGGTGCTGCCCGAGCAGTTCAGCGACTACCGCGTCGAGGCAGGCGGCCAGGGCTCCGGCACGCGGGTGCACTGGCGGTTCGCCGCGACGTCGAAGCGGGTGCGCGAGCAGGACGTCGAGGTCACCGAGCCCGACGGCACCCTCGTCGAGCGCGACACCCGCTCCTCGATGGTCACCACGTGGACGGTCACCCCGGCGGACTCCGGCAGCAGCACCGTGCGGGTGCGCACCACCTGGACCGGCGCGGGCGGCATCGGCGGCTTCTTCGAGCGGACCTTCGCCCCCAGGGGCCTGCGCCGGGTGTACGACGACCTGCTCGGCCGACTGGAGGGCCGGCTCACCTGACGACGGCGGCGCGGCGTGCGGCCACGGAGGACGATGGGCCGGTGACCGCCGCCCTCCCCGCCGTCCAGACCGCGGACGGCCTCGACGAGCTGGCCGGCCTGGTCGCCGACGGAGACGTCCTCGTCCTCTCCGGCGCCGGCCTGTCCACCGACTCCGGCATCCCCGACTACCGCGGCGCCACCGGCTCCCTGCGCCGGCACACGCCGATGACGTGGCAGACCTTCCGCCGCGACCCGCGCGGGCGGCACCGCTACTGGGCGCGCAGCTACGTCGGCTGGCCGCAGATGGCCGCCGCCCGCCCCAACGCCGGGCACTCCGCCGTCGCCCGGCTGCAGCGCGCCGGCCTGCTCGCCGGCGTCGTCACGCAGAACGTCGACGGGCTGCACCAGGCCGCCGGCGCCCGGGACGTCGTCGAGCTGCACGGCGGGTTGGACCGGACGGTGTGCCTGGCCTGCGGGGACGTCGCCCGGCGGGACGAGCTGCACCGCCGGCTGCGGGCCGCCAACCCGGCCTTCGGCCCGCGCGCGGACGAGGTCAACCCCGACGGCGACGCCGAGCTGCCCGACGAGGTGCTCGACGGTTTCGTGATGGTCGGGTGCACCGCGTGCGGCGACGGGCCGCTCAAGCCCGACGTCGTGTTCTTCGGCGAGACCGTGCCGCGCGACCGCGTGGGCACCTGCTTCCGGATGCTCGAGGAGTCCGCCGGCCTGCTCGTCCTCGGCTCCTCGCTGACCGTCATGAGCGGCTACCGGTTCGTGCTGCGCGCCGCCGAGCTCGGCATCCCGGTGGCGGTGGTCAACCTCGGCCCCACGCGCGGCGACGCCAAGGTCGACGTGAAGGTGGACGCGCCGCTCGGCGAGGTGCTGCCGGAGCTCGCCCGCCGCTGCGGCGCGTGACCCGCCGCGAGGTCGAGCACACCGACGACGGCCGCTGGGTCGTCGTCGACGGGCGGCGGTGGCGGAAGGCGGACCCGTCCCTGCCCGACGACGTCCGCGCCCGGCTGCTGTCCCACCTGGGTGCGGCGCGCGCGGCGGTGCGCACGGCCCCGGACCCGGCCGCCGTCCGGGCCGCCCGGGACCGGGTGCAGCTGGCCAAGACCGGGCTGGGGGAGCGCGGTCCCGCCTGGTGGGAGCAGGACGGCGACGCCCGCCGCGCCCGCTGGGAGGCGGCGCTGGAGGCGCTCGGCGGTTGACCGCGCGCCCGACCGGGCAGGAACCGCCGCGATGCAGACCTTCCTGCCGGTGGCCGACTTCGAGGAGAGCGCGCGGCTGCTGGACTCACCGCGCCTGGGCAAGCAGCGGGTCGAGACGCTGCAGGTGCTGCGCGCCCTGGAGCTGCCCGACTACGGCTGGTCCTCGCACCCGGTCGTGCACATGTGGCGCGGGCGGACGGCGGCGCTGGTCGTCTACGGCCTGGCGATGGTGCGGGTCTGGCGCGAGCGCGGGTTCGCCGACAGCACGCACACGCTGATCGCCGAGTTCGCCCCCGACGTCGAGGGCGCCACGCAGGACGAGCTCGCCCGCGCCGGGATGCTGCCCTCCTGGGTCGGCGACGAGGCGCTGCACCTGTCCCACCGGTCGAACCTGCTCGCCAAGGAGCCGGACTTCTACCGGCCGCGGTTCGCCCCGCTGTTCGGCGACGAGCCCGACGACCTGCCCTACGTCTGGCCCGGTCCCGACGACGTCCCGCCGGCGGCCGAGCCCGAGGGCACCCGGGTGTGGGTCGTGCGGCCGCGGGCGCACAACGAGCTGGGCGCGTGCCTGGCCGCGGGCGTCGTGGGGCTGGGCACCCAGTCGGGGATCGACGTCGACGCCACGGGCCTGTCGCCGGCCGAGCTGCGCGCACTGGCCAAGGAGATCTCCGGGCGCCGGCCGAGCAAGGACCTGCGCCAGCTGTCGACCTTCCTCGACGAGATCCGCCCCGGCGACCCGGTGGCGCTGCCGATCGAGCACGGCGCCGGCCTGCTGGTCGGCGAGGTGCTCGGCGACTACCTGTTCGAGGGGCGCGAGCTGCTGCCGCACCGCCGCCCGGCCCGCTGGGACCACGTGGTCCCGCGCGCGGCTGCCCGCCCGCCCGCGACGCTGCAGGACCCGCGCGCGCTGTTCTCCGTGGTGCTCGACCCCGACGTGCTGCCGCCGTCGCTGGCCGGCACCACCTACCGGGAGTCCGCGCTGCCGCTCGTGTGACCCGCGCGGACGACGCTCGTCCACGCCCGCGCGTGCAGCCGGCGCAGCTCCAGCCACGGCGCGAGCTCGGCGTCGGACGGGCCGCCGGCCGCGTCGAGTGCGGCCCGCCCGTCCAGCCGGGAGGTGAGCTGCAGGCAGGCGAGGTCCCACTCCGGCGGCCCGGCGCAGGTGTCCTCGAGGTCGGCCCACCGCCAGCCGTCGGGGGTGGCCAGCAGGTTGCCGGGGTGCGCGTCGCCGTGCAGCACCTGCACGCGCCCGCTCAGCCGGGGACGGAGGACCTCCACCTGCTCCGCCGTCCGCGCGCGGACGGCGGGCTCGACGCCCCACGCGCCCGCCCGCTCGCTGAAGACCGCGAGGTCGTCGAGCGGGGTGTCCAGCGGGCGCCCGGTCACCGGCAGGCCGGCGAGCACCTCGTGCAGGCCGGCGAGCGCGGTGGCCACCTCGGCCGGGGTCGGCGTCCGCGGCAGCACCTCCACGCGGGTCCAGAAGGTGAGGGTCAGCCCGTCGTGCACGTGCGGCCCGGGCGGCAGCAGGTCGCTCGGCGGGACGACGGCGGCGCCGGCCGCGGCCAGGGCGCCGGCCAGCGCGACCTCCCGGCCGGACGGGCGGGCCGGGTCGGGGCGCAGCAGCGGCGTCAGCGTCGCCACCCGCGCCACGACCGGCACCGGGGCCAGGTGCACGACGACGTTGACGCCGTCGTGCAGCACCCGCGTCCAGGCCGACCGGAGGCCGTGCGCGGCGGCCACCGCGGTGGCGGCGGCCGCCGCGCGCCCGGCCCGGTCGCTCACGCCCCCGGGAACGGCACGTTCTGCAGGCGCACCTGGCCGCGGGCGACGAGCTTGCCGTCCTCGGCGCGGGTGAGCTGCACCAGCCACAGCTGCAGGGTGCGGCCCTGCTGCACGGGCTCGGCGACGACGTCGAGCCGGCCGGCGGTGACCGGCCGCAGGAAGTCGGTGCTGTTGTTCACCCCGACGGCGAACTGGCCGCGGTCGGCGACGGCGGTGCTGGCGCCGATCGACGCCGCCGACTCGATCACCGCGCAGTAGACGCCGCCGTGCACGACGCCCCACGGGGTGTGGTGGTCCGGCCCCAGCTCGACGGTGCCGGTGACCCGGGTGCCGCTGACCTCGGCGACGTCGAACCCGGTGGCCGCGACGAACGCGCTGGCGGCGCTGCGGTCGACGTCGGGCACCTCGGCGCTCACGCGGCGTCCCACACCAGGCAGAACGGGTGACCCACCGGGTCGGCGTAGACGCGGAAGTCGCCCCCGCCGCCGGGCAGCTCCCGCGCGCCCAGGGCGAGCACCTTCGGCTCCGCCTCGTCGACGTCGGTCACGTAGACGTCGAGGTGGAACTGCTGCGGGCGCTGCGGGTCCGGCCAGTCCGGCGGGACCAGGTCCGGCGCCTGCTGGAACGCCAGCCGGTGCCCGCGGCCGCTGACCACGACCCAGTCGTCGCCCGGGCCGCCCTTGCTCACCTCCAGCCCCAGCAGCTCGGCGTAGAAGGTGGCGAGCGCGTGCGCGTCGGGTGCGTCGATCACGACGGAGTGCAACTGACCGATCATGGGCCCCATCCTGGCCGGTCGGCGCCGTCCCCACCGCCCGTGATCAGGCCGTCCGTCGCAGGGATCCGGCCAGGGGGCAGGATCGGGACGTGCCCGACCCGACCGACCAGCCCCCCGCCCTCGGCTCGCTGACCTGGGTGCCCGCCGCCTCGCGCCCCGACCTGCTCGCCGGCCCGGTCGCGGCCGCGCTTCCCGGCCTGCCCGGGCCCGCGTGGGTCGCCCCCGTCGACGACGCGCTCGCCGACACCGCCGCCTTCACCGAGGCGTACGGGGTGCCGCCGGAGGCCTCGGCCAACTGCGTCGTCGTGGCCGCGCGCCGGGCGGGGCAGACGACGCTGGTGGCCTGCGTCGTCCTCGCGACCACCCGCGCCGACGTCAACGGCCTGGTCCGGCGGCACCTGGGCGCGCGCAAGGCGTCGTTCGCGCCGCAGGACGTCGCCGTCGCCGAGAGCGGGATGGCCTACGGCGGGATCACCCCGATCGGGCTGCCCGCGTCGTGGCCGGTGCTGGTCGACGCCGCGGTGGCCGCCGCGGGGCTCGTCGTCGTCGGCTCGGGGACCCGTGGCGCGAAGCTCGCCGTCCCGGGGCCGGTGCTGGCCGGGCTGCCCTCGGCGGAGGTCCTCGACGGGCTCGGGGTGCCGGTGGCCGAGGCGCCCCCGCCGGCGCCGGCGGCCCCGGCCGAGCGGGCGCCCGACGACCGCGACCTCGGCTGGGGCGAGCGCCCCGACGACCGCGACCCGGACCGCCGGTACCTGGAGGACCGGCCGCCGCACTGGGGCTCCGACTAGTCGAAGGACGTCGTCCTCCCCACCCCCCGCTCGCTCGGGGCGGTGTCCGGGACGGGGCCGTTCCGGAGCAGGTCGCGGATCTGGGCGAGCAGCTCCACCTCGGTCGGCTCCGCGGGCCCGGCCTCGACGCCGCGCCGCCGCCGCTCGGTGATGCGCTTCATCGGCACCACGACGACGAAGTAGACGACCGCCGCGGTCAGCACGAACGTGACCACCTGGCTGACGAACGCGCCGTAGGTGAACGTCTCGCCGTCGACGGTGAACTCGCCGCCGACGCCGCCGCCACCGGTGACCAGCGCGATCAGCGGGGTGAGGAACGCGTCGGTGAACGCGGTGACGACCGCGGTGAACGCGGTGCCGATGACCACCGCGACGGCCAGTTCGACGACGTTGCCGCGCAGCAGGAAGTCCTTGAAGCCCTTGAGCACGCGGCCATCCCCTCACGGCGACCGCGGCAGGCTCAACGTCAGCGTGGCGGTGGTGGCCGCAGCGGCGAGAGTGGCGGCCGTGGCCTCGTCGACGGCGAGCACGAGCAGCCCGCCGTCGTCCCCGCCGGACCGGGGTGCGGCCAGGACCAGCGCGCCGCGGGCCACCGCCTCGGCCCGCACCGCGCCCGGGGCGGTGGCCAGCACGTCGACGCGGTCCCCGGCGGCGGCCAGCCCCGCGACGGCCAGGTCGGCGAGCCGGACGGGCGCGGCCACCTGGCCCGCCGGCAGCAGCGCCGTCAGGCCCGGGCCGAGCAGCCGGACGTCGGTGACCGGCGCGCCGGCGCGCAGCGGCGCGGCGGCCAGCCGGTCGGCCAGCGCGGCCGGGTCGGCCACGACGCCCGCCGGGACCGTGCCGGCCGGCAGCGCCGCGGCGGCGAGCAGGTCGGCGCCCAGGACCGTCCCGGCCGGCAGGGCGCCGACGGCGGTGACCACCGGCGTGCCGGCGGGCGGGGCCGCGACCGGGGCGGGCGGCGGGCGCAGGGCGAGCAGCAGCGCGCCGACGGCGAGCGCCGCCGCCAGGCACCGGCGCAGCAGGAGGGCGGGGGAGCGGGGACGGCGGAGGCGGACCACCGGCCCAGGCTCGCCGCCCGGCGGCCCCGGCGGGGCCGGGACGGGGGAGCTGTGGAGCGGCCGTCCGGCTGTGGACGGCCCGGCTCAGCTCGCGGCGGCCTTGCTCCCGCCGCCCGAGGACGAGGACGAGGACGAGGACGAGGACGACGACGAGCCGCTGCCGGACGACGACGTCGAGGAGGACGACGAGTCCGAGGACGACGGGCTGGTGCTCTTCGACGAGTCGCCGGCGGACGAGCCGGACCGGCTGTCGGTGCGGTAGAAGCCCGAGCCCTTGAAGACCACGCCGACGGAGCCGTAGACCTTGCGCACGGGGGCGCTGCAGGTCGGGCACTCGGCCACGGCCGCGTCGGTGAAGGACTGCACCACCTCGAACTGGTGCTTGCCCTCGGGGTTGGTGCAGACGTACTGGTACGTGGGCACGGCGTGGCACTCCTGGTCGAGCGGGGGTGGGACGGGCCGACGCCGGCGGAGGCTGGCACTCGGGACCCTCGACTGCCAATGATGCGCCACGCCGCGACCCGCCGTCCACGGATGTCGGCGAGCGTCACGATTGCGGCGCGCGAGCACGGGATTGCGGCGGGCGCGGACCACCGGCTCTGGTCGGTGCTTGGCGAGGACCCGGCCGACGACCTCACCGGACTCCTGCGCGCCCACTGCGACCCGTGGCTGCCGCTGACCACCGCGACCGACCACTGGCGTGCGCAGCCGGCTGCCCCCCGCCCGCGGTCGACCCTGCGGGCCCGCCTGACCACCCGACGTCTCGAGCCCGACCGCGCCCCGCCACGCCATCGTCGAGGCGCCCGCGACGCCACCCCCGCCACCGCCTGGGCGCTGGAGGACGCGTACACCCGGGCCACCGTGCAGCCGGCATCCGGGCACTTCACCAGCTCGGCCTCACCGACGAGCGGCCCCAGGCCCGCGTGAAGGTCCGCGACCTCGCCGCCGACGCCTCAGAGCTCGCCGTCCCCGGTGGGCACACCGTGGCGGTCCCACACCGGCTGGGCGCCGCGCTGCTGCGGCAGCGGCTGCACGCCTGCATCGTCGGGCAGCGACCCAGTGATCAGCTGCTCACCTTTGACGGCTCCCCGACCGCGCCTTCGGCGCTGCTCCGGTACTGAGCCACAGGCGGCGTCATCCCGTCCGTGCCCACCGACGCGCCACACCGCCCGTGACGTGTTCCGGACCGTCGGACGAGCTCAGGGAGCCTCCTCATGGCCGTCGACGAGATGACCTCCTACGGCGTCCGGCACGGCACTCCGCCCGTAGCCGCTTCCGTAGGGGGCGGCGCGGCACGGTCACACGGCGGACCGGCCGGCAGTGTCGGACGTCGGCCCATCCGGTGTCCCTGGTGCCGCGGGGCGCGGCGTATCCGCCTCCTGGGCACGGAGCAGGCGACGCAACAGGAGCAGCCCGATCAGCGTCACCCCCGCTCCCATCGCGGTCGGCAGCACGTCGGGACCCAGCGGGGACGTGGTCGCGATGTCGAACCAGGAGTGGAACACCGCGACGACGAGCAGGCTGCCGCGGCCAATCCCGGACAGCCACGCGAAGATCCACGACGCCACCCAGATGCTCGCGGCGAACCCGACGAACCCGACCGCGGGCATCGCCCGGTAGCTGGGCGTGATGCCGAACAGTGGCAGATGCCAGCCCGCCCACACGATCGCCACGACGTTGGCCGCGGTCACCAGCGGGTAGCGACGCTCCAGCTGTGGCTGCAGGAACCCGCGCCAGCCGATCTCCTCACCGAAGCCGAAGAACACCAGGTTCGCGACCCAGAACACGCCCACCGGCAGCGCGGCGAACTCCTCCGACCGCCCGAACGCCGCCCAGTTCAAGTCCGTCGGGGACTGACTGGTCGCCCACGCCGCGGCGCTGCCGCAGACCAGCAGCAGCGCCGGCGGCACGCCGACCGCGAAGGCCCACGCCCGGCCCCGGCCGCGCCACGCGACCAGGCGCCGCCCCAGAGCGGCTAGCCCCGTGCGGCCGGTGACCGCGGCGGTGACCACGACCGCCGCGACGGCCGGGCCCAGGCTCCCCAGCAGGTGCAGCACCGGCCACGGACCGCCGCCGATCCAGCCCTGTGTCTGGGCGAGCAGCGGCAGCCACACCGCCCAGGACAACCCCACCGCCGACACCACGTACGCGGTCACCGGCCGCCGCCGCATCCACCCGCTCATCGCCGGTCATCCTCACCCGACCGGACCCCGCTGCAGCACGAACCGAACTCCGCACAGGTCCGGCGTCACCCGCCGGCTGCGCCCCGCGAAGCACCACGACGGCGGAGCAGCGCCGCGCCGCCGGCGGCGCCGGCCACGGGTGGGCGCTGGCCCAGAGGGCGGCGCGCAGGGCACGGCGCAGCAGGTCGGCCTGGCGCGCCGAGGCGGGCGGTGCGTCCGCCGGCGTCCAGTCGAAGGTCCGCAGCCGCGCGAGGAAGCCCTGCCAGACGCAGCCCTCGAGGCTGTGCACGTAGATCTGGTCGGTGAAGCGCCGGGCCAGACGCAGATCGCGGGCGAACTCGTCCCAACTCTGGGTGGGCATCTGCGGATGCCCGGGGATGTCCGGGCCACCGCCGGTGGTGCCGACTGCGATGGCGGCCGCCTCGGGTCCGTAGCTCCACAGCAGCCCAGGCCCGATCCCGCGCATGAACGAGGTGTACTGCATGTACACCTCGCGGTCGGTGCGCACGTCGACCAGGCCGAGGAGGCGTTGCAGCAGGGTGGAGCCGGCCCGGCGCTCGTCGGCGATCGGCGGGAACTGGTAGTTCTCCACCGGCCAGCCGTCGGCGTGGATGCGCTCGACCAGGGCGGCGTAGTCGGCCCCCGCCCGGGCCGGCCGGGAGCGGTCGGTCAGCCGCGGGGCCAGCAGCGGGATCACCCCCCAGGGATTGCGCATCAGCTGCTGGTAGAAGGAGGCGTCGGGTTCGATGTCGAGGCCGACGGCATCCCAGGCCAGGCCGTGCTCCTTCGTCCAGGCGGTGAACCGGGCGTAGCTGGCCCGGGCCTGCGGCACGTTGTCCGGCGTGAAGTAGTAGCCCTGATCGGCCGGGAGCAGCGGCACGCCGACGACCGGGATCCCGGCGTCGTTCAACTGCGTCACGACCTCGGCCCGCTTGGGGTGGTAGTCGGACAGCATGAGCACGACGCGGGCCCGCAGAGCCTGCAGATCGGCGAGCACCGCGGGCTCGTCGAACAGGGCCGTGAGCCGGGTGACGTCCAGCTCACAGGCGAAGGTCAGGGTGGGTGGCTGCAAGCGCTGGCCTCCTGCGGTCGGTGGGGCGGCGTCCCGCTCGTGGGGCGGCGCGAACGCCGCCGCTTCCTGGGACGGGTGCCCGTCGGTGGCGCCGGGAGGGTGGAGTGCTTCCACGGTGTACCTCCGGCGTCGTCCGGCGCGGTCCGCGGGTCAGCGTCACACGCTGGCCGGGGCGGCGCCCCCCCACGAGTTGATCAGGGGCCGGCCTCAAGCCCGACCTCCGTGGCCGGGCTCTCCAGGCGGCGGCGGAGGTCGGCGCCGAACCGGGTGGCGGGGGCGCCGTCGACGAAGTTGTGGTCGACGGTCACCGTGAGGTCGAGGACGTCGCGTACGGCGATCTGCTCGCCGACGACCCGGGGGCGCCTGCTCAGGCCGCCGACGACGACCAGCACCGACGCGAGCATGGGGGCGCGAGGGCGAAGGCCCCGGCGCCGGCGCCGGCGCCGGCGCCGGCGAAGATGCCTACCTCGGTCACCTGCACGGTGCCGGTGAGCTGGTGGGCCTGCACCGAGCGGCGCATCACCGCGTACATCGCCGGGAACGACCCCTCCGCCGCCCGGCCCGAACCGCGGCGGTGACCGCCCGCCGGCTGGACGGGAACGGCAGCACCTCCACGCCACGGGAGCGGCCGGGGCCGGTCACCGGACCGGGCATCACGTCGACCTGCCCGACAGTTGCAGCCGGGTCACGTGCCGGCCTGCTCCGGCCTGCTCCGCACCCGCCAGCCGGCGGTGGCGGTCCGCCGTTCGGCCCGCTGCCGGATGCCGTGCAGCATCCGCCGGGTCATGACCAACGTCACCGGCTCACCGATCCGGGTGGCGATGCGCAGCCCTGGCTGCGGGGCGACCTCGGTGCGGGAGCGGGCCAGCAGCCGGCACCGCCCGTCGCCGACCGGAACGATGTGGAACGACCACACGCCGTTCCATGGGTGCTCCGGCGGCGCCTGACGCAACACCAGCGCCCGCGGCGGGTCGACCCGCGCGACGGTGAAGGCGTACCCGGCCGGCATCGGGCCGTAGCCCTCGGGAACGACCACGACGCGGTCGCCGGCGGCCAGGTGCTGCCACTCCCCGCGGATCTCCTCGGCGCTGTGGATGTGCAGCCCGATGAGGTTCTCCAGCCAGTCGTAGCTGTACATGCCGCCGCGGTTCTGGCCCATCTGCACCAACCAGGCCCACACCTGCACGGGAGGGGCGGCGACGGTCACCGCCAGCGTCGTGTTCTCGGCCGGAGGGGGCACGAGCTCGTCGCCGGGCAGCACCGCGGCCACCTCGTCGGCGGTCGCGCCCCAGTGGCGGCGGGCGTGCACGACCTGCAGGCCGACCGCCGCCGCGCCGGCGGCGAGGAGAAGCGGACGCAGCATGCGGGTCACCTCTACGGCGACACGTCGAGGTCGAGGTTCTGCAGGGCCATCTCGGCGTAGCGGTACTCCCCGTCGGGCAGGTGCCACACCGCCGCTCCGCCGGTCATCTGCGGCCGGCCGTCGACAACGGTCCAGCCGGCCACGGGAGTGCTCCACGGCGCCCGTACCGGGCCGCCGGGCAGGTCGGCCCAACGGTCCTCGCTGCGGAAGTCCCGCGGCCGGCCCGCCTCGTCGAGGAACACCTCCGCGCTGACCGTGTGGCCGGCGTCGGTCACCGCGACCCGGAAGCTGTGGTCGCCGGCGGCCTCCCAGGCGGTGCGCGGGTGCAGCAGCATGCCCGGGGCGAGGAGCACCGCGTCGTTGAGCCAGGTGGTCAGCTCGCCGATGTCGAACTCCGGTCCGGACCCGTCAGCGACGGTCACCAGGCCCAGCGCCTTGCCCATCATCCGCCCCGCGCCCGCCCGGTAGGTGTCCCAGCCCCACATCGGTAGCACGCGGGCGACCAGCAGTCGCATCCGGAACAGCCGGGCCACCTCAACGCCGGAGTTGTACTGCCAGGCGTTCAGCGGCAGCCACGGCTGATCCGGTCCGCGACGGAAGCGGCCGATGAAGTGGGCCCGTAGCGACCAGCTGCGCGGCCGGCCGACCACGCCCATCGCCCGCAGGTACCGCGCGACCACCGGTAGCAGCCCGGCCAAGTCGTCCTCGGTCACCGGGGCGGCGGTCGCCGGCCGGCCAGGCAGCCTCGCGGCGGCCAGGCTTCGGCGAAACGCCGGCGGTGGCCGGACGGCGGTGGCCCGTTCAGGCGTGAATGTCGACATGCTCCCCCGTCTGACCTGCCAGGAGTCGGTGCCTGGTCCGATCAGACTGTCTCGGAGGACCCGGGCAGCAGCAAGGCCTGACGGTCCTGTGCCGGGCTGAACCTCCGCCTCCAGCAGCGGCGGCCGGCTGCGTCCCCGGCCTCCCGTGGGCAGGGGCGCAGCAGTGTGACGGCCATCCGCGTTCGCGGCCGCCGGGTCAGACGCCCATCGCCGAACTGGCCGCCATCTGACACTCCCCGACGCAGAGCGAGCACTCGTGCAACCGCGATCCCGCACTCGCGACCGCACACCGGAGGCACACACCGATTGCGGTCGTCCTCATCGCGTACGCAAAGGTGACGCTCGCCGACAACGGATGTCGGCGAGCGTCACGTCCGCGTGGGTGCGCGGCGGGCCGATCCGTCGTCCCCCGGTGGCAGGGTGCCGGTGCCGCCGGGGTGGCGGCAGCAACGCGAGGGGGCGAGGCGGCATGCGGGACGTGGAGGTCCGCCGGCACGTGGCGGCGCCGGCGGAGCGGGTGTGGGCGGTGGTCACCGACCTCGCGGGCTCGCCGCAGGTGGTCCGGGGCATCCACGCGGTGGAGGTCCTGACACCGGGGGAGTTCGGCGTCGGGACGCGGTGGCGGGAGACCCGCACGGTGCTGGGGCGCTCGGCCACCGAGGAGATGACGGTCACCGCCGTGGAGCCGCAGCGGTCGTACACCACCGAGGCGGTGCGGCCGGGCGTCCGGTACCTGTCGACGGTCGCCGTGACGCCGGCCGGCGACGGCGGCAGCGACCTGGTGATGACGTTCGGGGCCCGGCCGACGTCCACGGTGACGCGGGTCCTCGGGGCGGTCACCGGCCCCCTGGGCCGGCGCGCGGTGACCCGGGCGCTGGAGGCGGACCTGGCCGACCTCGCCGCCGCGGCGGAGCGGTCCTGACGCGCTCGGCGCTCAGCGGCCGACGAAGCGCAGGACGGCGTCGTTCACGACCGCGGGGGCGTCCTCGTGCACCAGGTGGGAGGCGCCCGGCACGACCACCTGCTCGGCGGAGGGCAGCAGGTCGGCGAGCCAGTCGCCGAGTGCCCGGTTCACCGCCGGGCTCCGCTCGCCGGTGAGCAGCAGGGCCGGGGCGCGCACGGTGCGCAGCTCCGCCTCGGTCACCGGCGGGAACCCCGCGCGGAACTCGGCCTGCAGCGTGTCCGCGCTCTCCCGCATCTGCTGCCGGCGCTCGGGTGTCATGGCGGCCAGGGCCCGCCGGCCGAGCACGCCGCGGGCGAACAGCTCCAGCGCCCGCTCCGGGTCGCCGCGCCGGTACGCCCAGGCCACGGGTGCGGAGGTGCGCAGCCCGAACCCGAGCACCGCGAGCGTCGCGCGGGGCCGGCGGCGCAGGGCGCGCGCCAGGTCGGCCGGCCGCGGGCGGGCTCCCGGGCCGAGCACCAGCGGCAGCAGCGGCGGCTCCTCGAGGACCAGGCTGCGGACGACGTCCGGGTGCTGCAGCGCGGTGAGCAGGCAGACGTACGCGCCCCACGAGTTGCCGACCAGGTGCGCCGGCGAGGCGTCCAGCGCCCGCAGCAGCGCGACGAGGTCCGTGACGTGCACCGGCATCGGGTCCGGCGCGCCGGCGGGCAGCGGCGCGTTGGGGCGGGCGAAGCGGCGGCTGTAGGCGACGACCCGGCACCGCGCGCCGAGCGGCCCGAGCTGGGCGGCCCAGGTGCGCAGGTCACCGAGGCCGCCGTGGACGAGGACCACCGGCTCGCCGGTGCCCACCTCCCGGTATGCCAGCGACGCCCCGTCGACCGTCACGTGCCGCAGCGTCCCGAACCCGCTGCCCGGTGCCTGGATCCCGACCATGCCCGCTCCTCGGTCCCGCGGGCAGCCCAGCGTCCTCGCCGGCCGGTCCGGAGGGCAACCGGCGCGACCGCGGCTCAGCCGCGCAGCCGCGCCACCCGGCGCACCGCGGCCAGGCCGGCGTCGGTGCCCGGCCAGTGCCGGCGCACCGCGTCGGCGCCGGCGCGGCGGACCACGGAGCGCAGCACGAGGGCCACGGCGACCGCGTCGTCGGCGTACCCGATCACCGGGACGACGTCGGGCACGAGGTCGACCGGCAGCGCCAGGTAGCCCAGCAGCAGCCACAGCCGCACGCGGACCCCGCGGGGGAGGGACCGGTCGGCGGCCAGCCGGCGGACCAGCCGCAGCACGTCGGGCAGCAGCCGCACCAGCTCCCGCGCCCGCAGCTCGTCGGGCCGGGCCACCCAGAGCGCCGCGACCAGCGCCAGCCAGCACAGGAGCAGGCCCCCGCCGATCCCGACCAGCGTCCACGCCCACCCGGGCACCGCGTCCTCCTCGCGCCGGCGCGACGCTACGTCGCCGGCTGCGGCTCCACCACCGCGGACGGGCGGGGCGTCCCCGGTGCCGGCACGGGCACGGCCGGCTGCAGCCGCAGACAGAGCAGCACGACGTCGTCGTGCAGCCGCTGGCCGCCGGTGAGCTCGGCCATCACCGCGTCGCACCAGCCCCGGGGGTGGACGCCGTCGAGCCCGGCGGCGACCGACGCCAGGCGGGCGAGGCCGGCGTCGAGGTCGGCGTCGCGCCGCTCGACGAGGCCGTCGGAGTACCAGAGCAGCGTCGAGCCGGGCGGGACCTCGACCTCGTCCTCCGCGCGCGGCCCGGCGGCGGCCGACAGCGGCCGCGACCGCCCGCCGGTGAGGTACCGGGCCTGGCGGCCGGTCACCAGCAGCGGGGGCGGGTGGCCCGCGCAGGCGTAGCGCAGCCGGCAGGTGACCGGGTCGTACTCGCCGTAGCCGATCGTGGTGAGCGCCGCGCCGGGGACGGCCGCCGACGCCCGGTCCAGCGCCTCGAGGACCGCGGCGGGCCCGTCGTGCGGCGCGGCGGCCAGGACGCTCAGCGCCGAGTGCAGCCGGCCCATCGCCGCCGCGGCCCGCAGGTCGTGGCCGACGACGTCGCCGACGGCGAACCCGACCCGGCCGAAGGGCAGCGGGAAGGCGTCGTACCAGTCGCCGCCGATGTCGTGCTGCTGGTCGGCGGGGCGGTAGCGGCCGGCGAGCACCGCGCCGGGCAGCTCGTCGGGCACGGCGGGCAGGAAGGCCCGCTGGAGCTGGTGGGCGGCGTCCCGCTCCTCCTCGTACAGCCGGGCCCGGTGCAGGGCGGGGCCCATGAGCTCGGCCAGCGTGCGCGCCATCGCCTCGACGTCGTCGTCGACCTCGTCGTCGGCGAAGCGGAAGCCGAGGGCTCCGAACGTCGTGCCGGCGACCCGCGCCGGCACCGCCAGCCCGGCGGGGGAGCGGGTCCGGACGGCGGCGCCGCGGCGGGCGGCGGTGGCCAGCGGGGACGGGTCGGCGAGCGGCAGCCCGGCCTCCCCGTCCCCGTCCGTGGTCCACACGCGCAGCCGTCCGCCCTCCCGGTCGACCACCCCGACGGTGCCCGAGTCGGCGAGCAGCGCGAGACCGGAGCGGACCAGCACCGCGGCGATCGCGTCGGTCGTCGCGGCGGTCGCGAGCCCGGCGGTCACCCGCTGCAGCGCCTCCACCCGGCGGCGGGCGGCGGCCTCGCGGCGGGACACCGACCGTGCCCGGTCCCGCTCGCCGATCTCCACGGCCAGCAGCCAGGCGCCGAGGACCGCGACGGCGATGAACGCCTGCAGGACGGCGGCCTCCACCTGCGGGGTGTCGTGGAACGGGGCCCACGGCCCGCGCCCGACCACGGTCATGACGTTGGCGGTGACCGCGACCACCAGACCGGCCTCGGTGACGACGGCGACCCCGTACCGGACCGCCAGCCAGGTGAGCCAGGGGATGGTCAGCCAGGCCACCGGCACGCCGACCGGCCAGAAGACGGCCGCCGTCACCGCGGCGGTCAGGAGCAGCAGCGCCGCCCGCCGGGCCGGGGCCGGCCGGCCCCGGCCCAGCCGCCAGGTCAGCACGGCCCCGCCCACGGTCAGCGCGCCGAGCCCGTCGCCGGCCCAGAACGGGACGAGGCCGTCGAGCACCGCGGGCCCCTGCGACAGGTGGATCGTCAGCGAGCCGACCAGCCCGCCGACCAGCGGGCCGGCCAGCACGCCGCAGAGCAGGAACGCCGTCAGGTCGCGGCGGCGGCCCAGGTCCGGGACCGGCGCGAACCGGCGCAGCAGGAGGGCGCCGACGAGGGGCTCGGCGGTGTTGGCCAGGGCGAACCCCCACGCGGCGACCGGGCCGATGCCCATGGCCCGGTCGATCACCACCTCGACCAGCGCGGCCGTGGCCAGGACCCAGGGCCACCGGCGCCGGTCGCTGAGCACCAGCGCGGAGAGGGTGACCCCGGCCGGCAGGAACAGGACGGCGCCGGTGCTCGACGCCTCGAACAGCAGGAACGAGGTGAGCGACCCGGCGGTGTACCCCGCAGCGACGGCGAGGACGAGCCGCCAGGGCACGGGCAGGCGCGTCATCCCGGCCTCCGACCAGTGGAGGGGCCCCGCGCGCCTGGTTCGACGGAGGCAGCCTCGGGCACGACCCTGGCAGGTGCGCGGCCGGAGCGGTAGGGGTGATCGTCGCGACCGGTCGGCGGACCGGGTCAGGCGACGGCGAGCTCCCCGCCGAGCTCCCGACCTGCGGTCCCGACGTCCCGGGTGGACCGGACGGCGGCGGCCACCGAGCCCGCGGCGGCCTGCAGCTGCTCGGCGGTGTGCGTGGCCATCACCGACAGCCGCAGCACCCCCTTGCCGCGCGGGACGGCGGGATAGGCGACGGCGTTGCAGTAGACCCCCGCCTCGTAGGCGGCCCGCCACGCGGCGGCGGTCGCCTCCTCGCTGCCGGTCGGGACCGCGATGACCGCGCCGCTCCCGGGCAGGGGCGGGGTGCCGGCGACGGAGAGCTCGACGCGCAGGCGGGCGCCGTTCTCCTGCAGCCGGTCCCGGCGTTCGGGCTCCTCACGGAGGATGCGCAGCGCGGCCAGTGCCGCGCCGACGCCGGCCGGCTCGTTGGCGGCGCTGAAGACGTAGGGCACGGCGCTGGCGCGGATGCCGTCGGCCACCGCCCTCGACGTCAGCACCGCCCCGCCCACGCTGGCCAGCGACTTGCTGAAGGCCAGCGTCACGGCGTCGACCCGGTCCAGGACGCCGCAGTGCTCGGCCGCGCCGCGGCCGTGCTCGCCGAGGACGCCGAGGCCGTGCGCCTCGTCGACCACCAGGCGCGCGCCGTACGCGGCGCAGAGGTCGGCGAGGCCGGCCAGCGGCGCGGTCGCGCCGGTCATCGAGTACACGCCGTCGACGACGACGACCGCGCCGGCCCGCGGGTCGAGCCGGTCCAGCCGCCGGGTCAGCGACTCGAGGTCGTTGTGCCGGAACCGGGTCACGGTGCCGCGGCTGGCGGCCGCCCCGGCGTGCACGCTGGCGTGCGCGTGCGCGTCGACCAGCAGCGCGTCGTCGGGACCGCAGGCGGTGGACAGCAGCGCGACGTTGGCGTTGACCCCGGAGGAGGTCAGCACGGCCGCCTCGACGCCGTAGTGGTCGGCGAGCTCCTCCTCCAGCTGCAGGTGCAGCCGGGTGGTGCCGTTGAGGACCCGGCTGCCCGAGGTGCTCGTGCCGAACCGGCGGACCGCGGCCACGGCCGCCTCGACGACCCGCGGGTCACCGGCCAGGCCGAGGTAGTTGTTGCTGCCCAGGTTCACCCGCGGGACGCCGTCGTCGTAGACGGTGACCGGCTCCGGGGCGCCCGCCGTCGGGACACCGTGGGTGCCCACCCCGGCGCGGTCGTGCTCGCGCAGCAGGGCGGCGAGGGGGTTGCCCAGCAGGGGGGCGAAGGCGTCGCGCCGCCCGGTCGCGGGGGTCGGTGCGGGCTTCTCGCCGTGGGGCACGAGGTCTCCGTTCAGGTGGTGCCGTTCAGGAACCGGCCGGTCCGTCGGCCGCTGCCCACCCTCGGTGGCCGGTGACTCTCCGTCAACGGTGCATCAGCTCACAGTCCGGGCGGGTGACACCCGTCCCCCGGCCAGGCGTCATGCGGTGGTCGGCCGCTCACAGTGCGTACCACCGGATCCGGTGGCGGGAGGATCATCCGGGTGACGACGCGCCGGTACCGTCGCCGCCGTGACCGCGCGCTGGCTCGACGACACGCAGCAGCGGGCCTGGCGTGCCTGGCTCACCCTCGCCGAGCTGCTCCCGCGCGAGCTCGACGCGCAGCTGCAGCGCGACGCCGGCCTCTCGCACGCCGCCTACGTCGTGCTCGCGATGCTGTCCGAGGCACCGGGCCGCAGCCGGCGGATGAGCGACCTCGCGCGGCGGGCCAACCAGTCGCAGAGCCGGCTCTCGCACACCGTGGCGCGGCTGGAGGACCGCGGCTGGGTCCGCCGCGAGCGCTCGCCCGAGGACGGCCGCGGGAACGTCGCCGTGCTCACCGACGCCGGCTGGGACCTCGTCCGCAGCGTCGCGCCCGGGCACGTGGACGCCGTCCGGGGTGCGCTGTTCGACCCGCTCACCGCCGAGCAGACGGAGCTGCTGCGCGAGGTGCTGGAGACCGTCGTCGAGCACCTCGACCCCGACCGCTCCCGCCGGGTGCCGCACGGCGCGGACGCCCCCGGCTGAGCGAGGGAGGCCGGGCCGGTCCCGGCGGCGTTGCGCGCGGTGGTGTCCGGGACCGCGCCCCCGAGCCGGCCGCGGCCACCGGCGCCGACGAGCCGGTGCTGTCGGCGTCCACCCACGGCGTCGCGGAGCGGGTCCGCAGCCTGAAGCTGGTCGCGGCGGCCTGGGCGCTGGTCCCGGAGGCCACCGCGGCCTATCGGCCCAGCCGGCGGTAGCGGTGCAGGCGGCTGCGGTGCCGCTCGGCGTCGTCGCGGCCGAGCAGCCCGGCCAGCTCCTCGCCGAGCACCCGCCCCAGCCGGCGGCAGAACTCGACCGGCTCGTCGGCGGCGTCGGGCCGCTCGGGCACCACGCGGTCGACGATCCCGGCGCGCCACAGGTCGGTCGCCCGCACGCCCTGGGCGGCGGCCATCTCCGGCGCCCGGTCGACGGTGCGGTGCACGATCGCCGCGGCGCCCTCCGGCGGCAGCGGGCCCAGCCAGCCGTTGGCCGCGGCGAGCACCCGGTCGGCGGGCACCAGCGCCAGCGCGCCGCCGCCGGTGCCCTGGCCGAGCAGCACCGCGAGCGTCGGGGCCTTGAGCGTCACCAAGTCCTCGAGGCAGCGGGCGATCTCCGCGGCCAGCCCGCCCTCCTCGGCCTCCACCGACAGCGCCGCGCCCGGCGTGTCGATGAGCGTCACCAGCGGCAGGTGCAGCTCGGCGGCCAGCCGCATGCCGCGCCGGGCCTCGCGCAGCGCCGCCGGACCCAGCGGCGCCGACAGCGACTGCCCGCGCCGGTCCTGCCCGAGGACGACGCACGGCGCGCCGCCGAAGCGGGCCAGCGCCAGCAGCAGGCCGGGGTCCTTCTCGCCGGCACCGGTGCCCGAGAGCCCGACGACGTCGGTGGCCGCCGTCCGCAGCAGCCGCCGCACGCCCGGCCGGTCGGGCCGCCGGGACGCGGTGACGACGTCCCACGCGCTGCGGCCGTCCTCCGGGTCGTCGTCCTCGGTGCCGTCCTCCGGTGTCGGGCGCTCGGCGTCGCGGACGTCGGCGTGCCAGGTGCGCCGGGCCGACAGCACCGACAGCGCCCGGTCGGCGAGGTCGGCGACGTCCTCGTGCGGCACGACGGCGTCGATGAGCCCGCGCCGGGCGAGGTGGTCGGCGGTCTGCACGCCCGACGGGAACGGCTCGCCGTAGAGCGCCTCGTACACCCGCGGGCCGAGGAAGCCGACCGCCGCGCCGGGCTCGGCGATGGTCACGTGCCCGAGCGACCCCCACGAGGCGAGCACCCCGCCGAAGGTGGGGTCGCGCAGGTAGACCAGGTAGGGCAGGCCCGCGGCCTTGTGCCGGGCGATCGCCGCGGTGATGCCGACCATCTGCAGGAACGCGACCGTGCCCTCCTGCATCCGGGTGCCGCCGGACACCGGCGCGGCCAGCAGCGGCAGGCCCTCCTCGGTGGCCCGCTCGATCCCGGCGACCAGCCGCTCGGCCGTGGCCACCCCGATCGAGCCGGCGAGGAAGGCGAACTCCCCGGCGAGGACGGCCACCCGCCGGCCGCGCAGCCGGCCCTCGCCGGTGACGACGGCCTCGTCCTGGCGGCTGCGCTCGGCCGCGGCGCGCAGCTCGGCGGCGTACTGCGGGTCGACGTCGCGGGGGCCGATCGGCGCGTCCCAGCTCGTCCAGGAGCCGGGGTCGAGGACCAGGTCGCGCAGGGAGCGGGCGTCCAGCCTCCGCGTCACTGCGCCAGCCAGGCGCGGACCGCCTCGTCCGACCCGCCGAGCACCGGGGGAGCGGCGTGGTCGCGGCGGGTGGTCTCGGTCTCGCCGTCGGGACCCGCGGCGAAGAAGCGCAGCGGCGGGCCGGGCAGCTGCAGCCGGCCGAGGGTGGCGTGCTCGACGTCGACCAGCAGGCCCTGCGAGAGGGTCTGTTCCCAGCCGTAGACCTCGTCGATCGTGCGCACCTTGCCCGCCGGGACGCCGGCGGCGGCCAGCCGGGCCAGCAGCGTCTCGGCGTCGACGTCGGCGAAGGCGCGCTCGAGCAGCTCGATGACCTGCTGCCGGTTGCCCACCCGCTCGCCGTTGGTGGCCAGGCCCGGCGCCTCGGGGTCCAGGTCGAACTCGGCGCACAGCCGCCGCCACAGCGACTCCGACCCGCAGGACAGCTGCACGCTGCCGCCCTTGCAGTGGAACAGGCCGTACGGGGCGATCGAGGGGTGGTGGTTGCCCTGCGCGCGGCCGACCTGCCCGCCCACCGTCCACGCCGTCCCCTGGAAGGCGTGCACGCCGACGACGGCGGCCAGCAGCGACGTGCGCACCACCTGGCCGCGGCCGGTCCGCTCCCGCTCGTGCAGCGCGGCGAGCACGCCGTAGGCGCCGTACATGCCGGCCAGCAGGTCGCCGATCGGGACGCCGACGCGCTGCGGGTCGTCCGGGCCGGGGCCGGTCAGCGACATCAGCCCGGCCTCGCCCTGCGCGATCTGGTCGTAGCCGGCGCGGCCGCCCTCGGGGCCGTCGTGGCCGAAGCCCGAGATCGACAGGGTGACCAGCCGCGGGTTGAGCTCGGCGAGCACGGCGGTGCCGAAGCCGAGGCGCTCGAGCGTGCCGGGGCGGAAGTTCTCCATCAGCACGTCGGCCCGGCGGACGAGCTCGCGCAGCAGCTCCTTGTCGCCCTCGTCCTTCAGGTCGAGGGTCACCGACTCCTTGTTGCGGTTGGCCGACAGGAAGTACGTCGACTCCCGGTCGCCGGCCTCGGGCTGCACGAACGGCGGCCCCCACCCGCGGGTGTCGTCTCCGCCGCCGGGGTTCTCCACCTTGATCACCCGGGCGCCGAGGTCGCCGAGCATCATCGCGGCGTGCGGCCCGGCCAGCGCGCGCGTCAGGTCGACGACGAGCACGCCGTCCAGTGGTCCGGTCACGAGCCCTCTCCCGTCGGGGTTTAGAGCCAGCCGGGGACCACGAAGACCAGCCAGGCGAGGAACGGCCCGGCGGCCACGACGATCCCGGCGTAGGCCAGCATCTGCTTGTAGAAGCGGTCCCGGTCCACCCCCTGCGCGTTGGCCAGGACCAGCGCGCCGTTGGTCGAGAACGGGCTGACGTCGACGATCGTCGACGACACGGACAACGCCACCACGACCCCGACGGCGCCGATGTCCCCCGACTGCAGGAACGGCACCGCCAGTGCGATGGCGACGCCGATGATCGCGGTCGACGACGCGAACGCCGACACCACCCCTCCGATGTAGCAGAGCAGCAGCGCGATCAGCAGCGGGATCCCGAGGCCGATGACGGCCTCGCCGACGTAGTCGATCGTGCCGGCCTCCTGCAGCACGAACACAAAGGTGAGCACGCCGGCGATCAGCAGCACCGTCGACCAGCTGATCTGGCTGACCGCGCCCTTGTGCCGGGCGGCGGCGAACAGCGCGAGCACGGTGGCCACGGTGATCGACACGAAGCCGATGTCGAGGTCGAACACCAGCGCGAGGACGGCGACGGTCACCAGCCCGACCAGCGTGAGCACCTGGTCGAAGGTGACCGGCTGCGGTGCGGTCGCGCCGTCGTCCGGACCCTCGCCGGTGCCGTCGCCGCCGCCGGTGGTGTCGGGGCCGACGGCGGGGCCGGGGGGAGCGCCGTGCCCGCTGGCCACCGGCTCCTCGGCGCGCTCGGCGTGCGTGGGCACCGCCGTACCCACCCGGCGGCCGAGCAGCCGGCGCCCGCCGAACACGAGGAAGAGCACCACGCCGATCGCGAGGTTGAAGAACAGGCTGCCCAGGAAGACTGCGCCGGGGCTGGAGGGCAGCCCCTCGGCGTCGACGATCTCGTTGACGGTGACGCCGTAGACGCTGATCGGCGAGAAGCCGCCGCCCTGCGCGCCGTGGACGACCATCATCCCCATGAGCAGCGGGTTGATGTCGTAGCGCGAGGCGAACCCCAGCGCGATCGGGGCGACGATCGCCACCGCGGCGGGGGAGAGCGCGCCGATCGCGGTGAGCAGCGCGGTGACGGCGAACATGATCCACGGGATCGCCGCCACGTAGCCGCCGACCAGCCGCACGGCCCCGCGCACCAGCAGGTCGACCGTGCCGTTGTTCTGCGCGATCGCGAACAGGTAGGTGACGCCGATCAGCGTGACGACGAGCTCGGCCGGGAAGCCGGCGAGGATGTCGTCGGTGGTCAGCCCGACCGACAGCGTGCCCACGAGGAAGGCCGCGACGAACGCCAGCGCCCCCATGTTGATGGGCAGGAACGTGGCGATCGCGAAGATGGCGACCAGCGCCAGGATCGTGACGACCTCCGGGGACACGGGGAGCTCCTCGACGTCGGCGCTGACGGGTCGACCCACCGTGTCACCTACCGGCCGGTATCTCCTGCCAGCCGCCGGAGGGGGTGACGACGGCGGTCACCGGGCGGTCGTGCTCCAGGGCCGGCAGCCGGTCGACCAGCTCGTCGTCGAAGACCAGCGCCGCGACGACCGCGCCGGGGCGGGCGTGCTGCAGCGCGCGGTCGTAGTAGCCGCCGCCCCGGCCCAGCCGCACGCCGGTGCGGTCCACCGCCAGGGCCGGGACGACGACCACCTCCGCCGTCCCCAGCGCCGTCGGCCCCAGCCGCGGGCCCACCGGCTCCAGCAGCCCGAAGCGGCCCGGCGCCAGCCGGCCGGTGTCGACCGCCCAGCGCAGCTCGGCGCCGCTGTCCGGGACCACCGGCAGGAGCACCCGGGTCCCGAGCTGGGTGAACACCGCGGGCAGCCGCCCGTGGCCGGGCTCGGTCTCGTCGGGCACGAAGGCGGCCAGCAGCCGGACCCCGGCCAGGCGCTGGGCGTGCGCCGCGGCGGCGGCCGCGGCGGCGCCGGCGCGCTCCGCGGCGGGACGGGCCCGGCGGCGGGCGGCGACCGCCGCGCGCAGCGCGGCGTTGGTCGCGTCGCCGTCCTGCGCGGAGGTCACCCGCGAAGGTTAGAGGCGGGGGACCGGGCCGCGGCCGGCTGGATAGGCTCCCACCCCATGTCGACCCCGACGCCGCGTCCGGCGCGCAAGGCCGTCATCCCCGTCGCGGGGATGGGGACCAGGTTCCTCCCCGCCACCAAGGCGGTGCCCAAGGAGCTGCTGCCCGTCGTTGACCGGCCGGCGCTGCAGTACATCGTCGAGGAGGCCGCCCGGGCCGGCCTCGCCGAGGTGCTCATGGTCACCGGCCGCAACAAGGCGGCGATCGAGGACTTCTTCGACCGCACCCCCGAGCTCGAGACCGCGCTGGAGAAGAAGGGCGACGCCGACCGGCTGGCCGCCGTCCACGAGTCCACCGAGGTCGCCCAGGTGCACTTCGTCCGGCAGGGCGAGGCGCGCGGGCTGGGCCACGCGGTGCTCCAGGCGGCCGCCTTCGTCGGCGACGAGCCCTTCGCCGTCCTGCTCGGCGACGACCTGATCGACGCCCGCGACCACCTGCTCGAGCAGATGCTCGCCGTCCAGGCCGAGCACGGCGGCTCGGTGATCGCCCTGCTCGACGTCGGCCGGGAGAACATCGACAAGTACGGCGCGGTCGCGGTCGAGCCGGGCTCGTCCGACGGCGTGGTGACGGTGACCGGCCTGGTGGAGAAGCCGCCGGTCGACGAGGCGCCGAGCAGCCTGGCGATCATCGGCCGCTACGTGCTCGCCCCCGAGGTGTTCGAGGTGCTGCGCGAGACCGCGCCCGGCCGCGGCGGGGAGATCCAGCTGACCGACGCGCTGGCCACGCTGGTCGAGCGCGGCGAGCCGCTGCACGGCGTGGTCTTTGACGGCCGCCGCTACGACACCGGCGACAAGCTCGACTACCTCAAGGCGGTCATCCGGCTGGCCGCCGAGCGCGAGGACCTCGGCCCCGCGCTGCGCTCCTGGCTGACCGAGTTCGTCGCCGACCTGCCCGCCGAGGGCGCGTCGCAGGCCTGACCCGCTCCCCGCAGGGGGGACGATCACAGCGATGAGCGAGAACGGCACGCCCGGGGCGCGGGACACCACGGCGCTGGACCTCCGCAGCGGGGCCACCCTCGACCCGCCGACGTCCTCGCGGTTGCCGGTGCACACCACCGCCGCGATCGGCCCCGACGCGGCGCTCCCGGCCCCGCCGGCGGCCGCCGAGCCCGAGACGCCGGCGCTGCGCACCGTCGAGACGCACCTGGACGAGATCCTCGCCGCGGTGCCGCAGCCGGAGCCGATCGAGCTGGCCGTCCTCGACGCCCAGGGCCTGCTCTGCGCCGAGGAGGTGGTCAGCGCCCGCGCGCTGCCCGCCTTCGACCAGGCCGCGCTCGACGGCTACGCCGTCCGGGCCGAGGACGTCGCCGCGGCCACCCCGGACGTGCCGGTGGAGCTGGCCGTGGTGGGGGAGACCGTCGCCGGCGCCGCGGGCCCGACCGCGCTCGCGCCGGGGCTGGCGCAGAAGGTGGGCGTCGGCGCGATGCTGCCCACCGGTGCCGACGTCGTCGTCCCGGCCGTGTGGACCGACGGCGGGCTGGTCCGGGTGCAGGTGCACGGCGCGCCCGAGGCCGGCAGCTACGTCCGGCGGGCCGGCGACGACGTCTCGCCCGGCACCGTCGCCGTCCGCACCGGCACACCGATCGGCCCGGCGCAGATCAGCCTGCTCGCCGCCGTCGGGCGCGACCGGGTGCAGGTCCGGCCCCGGCCGCGGGTCGCCGTCCTGTCCGCCGGCAGCGAGCTGGTCGACATCACCGCCCAGCCCACGCCCGGTCAGGTGGTCGACGTCAACACCTACGCCCTGGCCGCGGCCGCCCGCGACGCCGGGGCGGCCGCCTACCGCTGGGGGATCCTGCCCACCGACCGGCGCCGGCTGACCGAGGTGCTCGAGAGCCAGCTGCTGCGCAGCGACCTGGTGCTCATCGCCGGCACCTTCGCCGCCGAGGGCGACCTGGTGCAGGAGGTCCTCGCGGAGCTGGGCCCGATGCGCTTCCGTCAGGTGACGATGCACCCGGGACCGGTGCAGGGCTTCGGCCGGCTGGGCCGGGACGAGGTCCCGGTCATCTGCGTGCCCGGCGAGCCGGTGGCCGCGCTGGTGTCCTTCGAGGTCTTCGTGCGCCCGGCGATCCGCTCGATGCTGGGCAAGCGGCAGCTGTTCCGCCGCACCGTGCAGGCGATCTCGGCCGAGCGGCTGGTCTCGCTGCTGGGCTACCGGCAGTACCTGCACGGCCAGGTGATGCGCCACCCCGACGGCGGCTACGTCGTCGAGCCGCTCGGCGACGGCGACGAGGCGATGCTCGCCCGGATGGCGCGGGCCAACTGCCTCGTCGTCGTCGACGAGGACGTCACCGAGGTCGCCGAGGGCGGGCTCGTGACGGTCATGCCGCTGCTGCTGGGCGGCTGAGCTGGACCCGGCGCAGCACCCGGGCTGGCCCGCCCGCCTCGTCCACGGCCCGGTCGAGCTCCACCCGCTCCGCCGCGGCGACGCCGCCGAGTGGAGCCGGCTGCGGCTGGCCAACGAGTCCTGGCTGCGGCCCTGGGAGCCCTCGGCGGGGGTGGCCTGGTCGGTGCGGCACACCCCGGCGGCCTACCGCGCGATGCGCCGCTCGGTCGCCCACCGCGCCCGGGCCGGGGCGGCGATGCCGTTCGCCGTCCGGGTGGACGGGCGGCTGGCCGGGCAGGTCACGGTGGACAACGTCGTGCGCGGCGCGCTGCGGTCGGGGTCGCTGGGCTACTGGATCGACCGGGAGGTGGCCGGGCGGGGCATGGCCTCGCTCGCCGTGGCGCTGGTCTGCGACCACGCGTTCGGCCCCGGCGGGCTGCACCGGCTGCAGGCCGACATCCGCCCGGAGAACGGGCCGAGCCAGCGGCTGGTCGAGCGGCTGGGGTTCCGCCGGGAGGGGCTGCTGCGCCGGTACCTCGACATCGACGGCGACTGGCGCGACCACCTCGCGTACGCGCTGCTGGTCGAGGACGTGCCGCAGGGCGTGCTCGGGCTCTGGGCCTCTCGCTCACCTCGCTGACGCGTCGACATTCCATTCACGCTTCGTGAGCAGTCGACTACGAATCGACGCGCCGCTTGGCGAATCCCTTCCGTCACACGACCACTCGCGCGACACGCCCAGGAACCTCCCTCTAGCTGGGGATTCGCGTGCATAACCTGCCGCGGCAAGTGACTCGTGTGACGGGTGGTGTTCTCGATGGGGTCAGGCGTGCTTCTCGCCGCGCTGGTCGTGCTGTGGTTCGTCGTGCTGGTGCCGATGGTGGTGACCCGCGGCGACTCCTCGGCGACGCGCGCGGAGGTCACCCGGGGCCGGACGCTGCAGCGCCGGCGCGTGGGTGACCCGGTCCGCTCGGCGGAGACCGAGCGGGTCGCGGTGGACCGCGACCTGCTGCGGCAGACCGGCGAGCTGCGGATCGACGTGCACGCCGTGCGGCGGCGCACGCTGGCCGGGCTGCTGGCGCTGACGCTGCTGGCGCTGGTCGGCGCGCTGACCCTCACCCCGTGGCTGTGGGTGGCCCAGGGGGTGCTCGACGTCGCGCTGGTCGGCTACCTCGTGGTGCTGCGCGCCACCGTGCGCCGGGAGCGGGCCGCCGCCCGCCGGGCCGCGCGCACCGCCGCCCGCTCGGCCGCGCGGCCGGCCCCCCGGCCCGCGCCGAAGCCGGCGCCCCGGGTGGTCGAGCCGCTGGTCGCCGAGCCGGTGCTGGCCGACGAGCCGCTGCACCCGACGGTCGGCCTGCCGCACCCGAGCCTGCCGCTCGCGCCGGTGCACCCGCTGCGCCCGGCCCGCGTGGTGGCCGCCCGCCCGGTGCCGGCCGGCTGGCAGGACAGCGCCGTCGTCGGCCTGGACGACGACGACATCGGCTTCGCCGACATCGACCTGTACCAGCCGCGCGTGGTCAACGGCTGAGGCGCCGACCCCCCGGGTGCCACCCCGCTGGTGGCGCCCGGGGTCGCGGGCGGTAGTCTTGGGCCCGCAGTCAGGGGCTGTAGCGCAGTCCGGTAGCGCACCTCGTTCGCATCGAGGGGGTCAGGGGTTCAAATCCCCTCAGCTCCACCCAGACCGCACCACCGCCGACGCCGTCGGGGCACCCGCCCCGGCGGCGTCCGCCGTTCCGGGACCCGGACGACGGTCAGGCGGGCGTCGGCGCCATCTCCCACGGCGCCTCGGGCAGCACCTCGCCGGTCTCCAGCAGCGACTTGAGGTTGGCGCACACGGCCGGCCAGCCCTGGGAGACCTGGCCCAGCTCGGTCTCCCCGGCGAGGTTCTCGTGCGTCACCGTCAGCCGGACGATGCCGCCGTGCTCCTCGACGAGGAACGTCACGACCGAGTCCCCGCCCGGCGGCTCCACCCCGTCGGCCTCCCCGAAGGTCATCACCAGGCGCCGCGGGGGATCGGTCTCGAGCACCCGGCCGCCGGCGTCGGCGATCCCCGATCCGTCGGTGCGCCGGTGCTCCCAGCGCGAGCCGGGCTGCCAGTCCGAGACGTTCGCGTGGCCCCAGAAGCGGGCCGTGAGGTCGGCGTCGGTCAGGGCGCGCCAGACCTGCGCGGCCGAGGCGCGGACGTACGTGACGTAGACGTAGGTGGGGACCCGCTCGCTCATGGCGTGCTCCTCTGCTGCGGTGCGGATGGCGGACAGCGCCTGCAGGCGCGGCCGGTCGAAAGCCGCGATCCACCGCCGCTCGATCTCGGCGATCGGGACCGGGTTGAGGAAGTGCAGCCGCTCCCGGCCGCGGCGGACGGCGGTGACCAGCCCCGCGGAGACGAGGACGTCGAGGTGCTGCGTGGCCGACTGGCGCGCCATGCCGGTGCCCGCGCACAGCTCGCCGAGCGTCTGCCCGTCACGCTCCCGCAGGCGGTCCAGCAGGAGTCGCCGGGTGCGGTCGGCCAGCGCCTTGAAGACGGCGTCCTCGCCTCCGGGCTGCACGCCGCCGATCGTGCAGGCATCTACCTGCACGTGTCAACGCGCACGGACGCCGGGGCGCTCAGGCGCGGGCCCGCTCCGCGGTGACCTCGCGTTCGACCGCGGCCGGGGCGCCGCCGAACTCGTCGGCCAGCTCGCCGGCGACGTCGTCGACCGGGCCGTGCGCGTCCCCGACCGGGCCGGCGTCGGCGGCGGCCAGCATCCGGTGGCCGGTGGCCAGGACGCCGACGCCGAGGGCCACGGCACCCGCGCCGACGAGGAACGGCACGTGGATGTCCCAGGCGTCGACCATCTCGCCGGCGACGAAGGGGGCGAGCCCGCCGCCGATGAACCGCACGAAGCCGTAGGCGGCCGAGGCGACCGGCCGCTCCACGGGCGCCACGAGCATGACCGCCTGGGTGGTCAGTGTGTTGTTGATGCCGACGACCGCGCCCGAGGCGATCACGCAGGTGATCAGCGCCCAGCGGACGTCGGTGGACAGGCCGATGAGCAGGAGCAGGACGGCGAAGGAGCCCAGCGCGCCGTAGAGCGAGGGGGCGGTCCCGAAGCGGGCCTGCAGCCTGGGGGCGGCCACCACGGAGAACAGCGCGACGAGCGAGCCCCAGGCGAAGAACACCCTGCCCAGGTCGATGGCGCCGAGCTCCATCGGGTAGGGCGCGTAGCCCAGCATCGTGAAGAAGCCCCAGTTGTAGAGCACCGCGGTGAGGCTCATGGTCAGCAGGCTGCGGTGCCGCAGCGCCCTGAGCGGCGCGGACAGCGGGGTCCGCCGCGCGGGCCCCGGCGTCTCGTCGAGCAGCACGACGGTGGCCAGCAGGGCGACCGCCATGAGGACGGCGACGCCGAAGAACGGACCGCGCCAGCTCACGTTCCCGAGCAGCCCGCCGACGAGCGGGCCGGCCGCGATGCCGAGGCCGAGCGCCGCCTCGTAGAGCACGATCGCGCCGGCGAAGCCGCCGGTGGCCGAGGCGACGATGACCGCCAGCGAGGTGGCGATGAACAGGGCGTTGCCCAGGCCCCAGCCGGCGCGGAAGCCGACGATCCCGTCGATGGAGTCCGACAGCCCGGCCAGGGCCGCGAAGACCACGATGATCGCGAGGCCGGTGATCAGCGTCCTCTTGGCGCCGATCCGGCTGGACACCCAGCCGGTGCCGAGCATGGCCACCGCGGTCACCACCAGGTAGCTGGTGAACAGCAGGCTGACCTGGCTCGGCGTCGCGTCGAGCTGCTCGGACAGCGCCGGCAGGATCGGGTCGACCAGGCCGATGCCCATGAAGCTCACGACGCAGGCGGAGGCGACGGCGTAGACCGCCTTCGGCTGCCTCCAGGTGCTGGATCCGGCGGCGGAGCTCACCGGGTCACCTCCGGGGTGGGTTCGTGCCGGCGCAGTGCTCCGGCGAGACGGTCGAGGGCCGGCAGCGCGTCGGCGACGCGGCGGACCTCGTCGGGGGAGAGGGCGGCCAGGGCGGCGTCCACGCGACGGGCCCGCCGGGCACGGCGCTGCGCCAGGCGGTGGGCACCCTCGGCGGTGAGGCCGAGCAGGACGACCCGTGCGTCGGCGGGGTCACCGCCGCGGCGCACCAGGCCCTGCGCGGCCGGGCGCGCGGCGAGGGCGCTCATCGAGGGCTGGGTGACGCCCTCGGCGGCGGCGGGCTCGGTGACCCGGGTGGGGCCCCGGCGCTCGAGGCGCGACAGCGCCGCCGCGGCGGTGCGGGACAGGCCGTCGTCGGGGTCGGTGAGGACGCCGAGCCGCAGGACGACGTCGGCGAGCCGGTCGTCGAGGGTCGGGGCGCTCACGCGTTCAGTTGTACGCCCCAACTATCTGTCGCGGTGCGGGCACCTCAGAACCACGACGGGAACCACATCCGCAGCAGCCAGTCGGCGTGCGACAGCGGGCGCCCGGTGAGCACCGGGTAGAAGAAGACGAAGGTGCCGGCCACCACGGCGACGTAGCCGCTGACCGCGGCCAGACCGGCGCTGCGCCGCCACTCCGGGGCGCCCGGGCGGCCGAGGACGTCCTGCAGCACCAGGGTCACGGCCAGCACGAAGAACGGCAGCACCGGCGCCATGTAGAAGACGAACATCGTGCGCTCGGGGTTGAGGAACCAGGTGCCCCAGCCGGCGGCGACCGTGACGGCGACCAGCAGCGCGGCCGGGTCGCGGCGGGCGACGACCCGCCAGAGCGTCCAGGCCAGCGCTGGCGCGAACGCCAGCCACAGCGTCGGCGTCCCGACCATGAGGATGTAGCGGACCACCTGGTCGCCCGCGGCGTCGGTGAGGCCCTGCGGGTTCCACAGCAGGATCGGCCGGCCGTTCACCAGCCAGGTCCAGGGGCCCGACTCCCACGGGTGCGGCGTGGACAGGCCGTTGTGGAAGGTCCACCACTCGGCGTGCATGTGCCACCAGGAGCGCAGCACGTCGGGGATCCACGGGAACGCAGTCTCCGGGTTGCGCTGCGCCCACCAGCGCCCCTGCGCCGTCTCGCCGAGGAACCACCCGGCGAAGCTCGCGACGTAGGTGAGCACCGGGACGGCGGCCAGCGCCCAGGTCGCGCCGGGCAGGCCGCGGCGCAGCGCCGTCGCCGTCGGCCTCGGGACCCCGGCCTCCCGCCACGCCTGCCGGTCCCACCACAGCGACAGCACGGCGCAGAACGCCAGGAACCAGATGCCGCTCCACTTCACCGAGCAGGCGCAGCCGAAGAGGAACCCGGCCGCGATCCGCCAGCCTCGCGGACCGAGGCGGAACCCGGTGGCCGGGACCGGCCGCGAACCGGCGACCCGGGCGCGCACCCGCTCGCGGTCGACCACCAGGCAGGCGACCGCGGCCAGCACGAGCACCTGCAGGAAGACGTCGAGCAGGCCGATGCGGGAGACGGTGAACGCGAAGCCGTCCAGCGCCAGCAGCAGCCCGGCGACCAGGCCGAGCAGCGTGGAGCCGGTCAGCCGCCGGGCCAGCCGGGTGAGCAGGACGACGGCGAGCGCGCCTGCCACCGCCGAGGGGAACCGCCAGCCCAGGCTCGTGTAGCCGAACACCTGCTCGCCGGCGGCGATCAGCCACTTGCCCAGCGGCGGGTGGACGATGAACGTGTAGCCGCGGTTGTACTCGTGGCCCCAGACCAGCAGGTCGTGCGCCTCGGGCGGGTAGTAGGCCTCGTCGAACAGCAGCGTGTCGGGGTAGCTGATGCCGACCAGCCGGCTGACCAGCGTCGCGACGCCGAGCACCGCGGCCAGGACCCACGACAGCAGCCGGTCGCCGGGCAGCGGCGGGACGCGGTCCACCCGCGGCCGGGGTGCCGGCCAGCGGCGCGCGGGACGGGCGGGGACGTCGTCCGGCGGGTCCCCGGCGCCCGTGCGCTCGGGAGCCAGGACCGCCATGCGCCTCAGGGTATGTGGGACGGCGGTGCGCCCCGGCGTGACAGGCTCGTCGTCGTGACCGGACGGCTCGTGCTCGGTGGTGCGCCCCTCGGCCAGCCCGGCGACGTCGGCCCGCGGCTGCGGCGGGTCATGGCCGAGGCCGACGTGCTCGCCGTCGAGGACACCCGCCGGCTGCACCGGCTGGCCACCGACCTCGAGGTCACGCTCACCGGCCGGGTGGTCACCTTCCACGAGTCGGTGGAGCGCCAGCGGCTGCCCGGGCTCATGGCGGCGCTCGCCGACGGCGCGACCGTCCTGCTGCTCACCGACGCCGGCATGCCCTCGGTCTCCGACCCCGGGTACACGCTGGTGCGGGCCGCGATCGACGCCGGCGTGGAGGTCACCTCGGTGCCCGGGCCGTCCGCGGTGACGACGGCGCTGGCCGTGTCGGGGTTGCCGGTCGACCGGTTCTGCTTCGAGGGGTTCCTGCCGCGGAAGGCGGGGGAGCGGCGGTCGCGCCTGGCCTCGCTGGCCGACGAGCGCCGCACGATGGTCTTCTTCGAGTCTCCGCACCGGCTGGCCGAGGCGCTGACCGACTGCGCGGCCGCGTTCGGCGACTCCCGGCCGGCCGCGGTGTGCCGGGAGCTGACCAAGACGCACGAGGAGGTCCGGCGCGGGCCGCTGTCCGCGCTGGCGGAGTGGGCCGCCGACGGCGTGCGCGGGGAGATCACCCTCGTCGTCGCGGGAGCCACGCCGGAGCCGGTGTCGCTGTCGCCCGCCGAGCTGGCCGCGCTGGTGGCGGGGGAGGAGGCCGCGGGCGCCACCCGCAAGGACGCCATCCGCGCCGTCGTCACCCGCACCGGCCTGCCCCGCCGCACCGTCTACGACGCCGTCGTCGCCGCCAAGCCCTGACGGGCTGACCCGCGCCGTGTGCACACACCGCGGGTCCTGAGGCGCCCAGGCACCTCGCCTGGCCGGCACCGCGGGTCGCGGTCGAGTACGACGGCGCGTGGCACGCCGAGCCCGGCCGGTTCGCCCGCGACCGGCGGCGGCTCAACGCCCTGCAGGCAGCGGGGTGGACCGTCGTCTTCGTGACCGCGGCCGACCTGCGGGATCCCGTCCGGCTGCTCGCGACGATCCGGGCGGCGCTGCGGCGATGAGCAGGACGTGCACACGACGCGCTCCCGGCGCGGTCGTTCCCGCGCCGTGTGCACCCGGCGCGACCAGGAGCGCTAGAGCCAGCCGTTGCGCTTGAAGCCGCGGTAGAGCAGGGAGCAGGTCACGAGGATGACCAGCCAGACCATCGCGTAGCCCCAGCGCCAGTGCAGCTCCGGCATGTGCTCGAAGTTCATCCCGTAGATCCCGGCGATCGCGGTCGGGACCGCCACGATGGCCGCCCACGCCGAGATCTTCCGCATGTCCTCGTTGTCGGCCATCGACGTCCGCGCGAGCGAGGCCTGCAGGATCGACGACAGCAGCTCGTCGAGCCCGGCCACCTGGTCGCGCACCCGGATCGCGTGGTCGAGGACGTCGCGGAAGTAGGACCGCATCGGCTGCGGGACCGACTCGACCTGCCGCTCGGCCAGCTTGTGCAGCGGCACCTCCAGCGGCCCGACCGCCCGCCGCAGCGACATGAGCTCGCGCTTGAGCTGGTACAGCCGGCCGATGTCGTCGGTGCGCTCGGGGCTGAACACCGACGCCTCCAGCTCGTCGACGTCGTCCTGCACCTGCTCGGCGACGTCGACGAAGGTGTCGACGACGTGGTCGGCCACCGCGTACAGCACCGCCGACGGGCCCAGGCACAGCAGGTCGCGCTGCTCCTCCAGCCGCTGCCGCAGCTCGGTCAGGTCGTTGTGGTCGCCGTGCCGCACGGTGATCACGTGGCGCGGGCCGACGAACACCATGACCTCGCCGGTGTCGACCACCTCGCTGGTCGCGGTCAGCTGCTCGTGCTCCACGTAGCGCGCCGTCTTGAGCACCATGAACAGGTCGTCGTCGTAGCGCTCCAGCTTGGGCCGCTGGTGGGCGTAGACGGCGTCCTCGACGGCGAGCGGGTGCAGCCCGTAGCGCTCGGCGATCGCGCCGAGCTCCGCCTCGGTCGGCTCGAACAGCCCGAGCCAGACGAAGCCGCCCCGCTCGACGGCGGCCTCCAGCGCCACCATCGGGTCCACCGGCGGCTCCCGGCGTCCCTGCACGTAGACGGCGCAGTCGACGATCGCGTCGACGCCCGCCGACCGCGTCGTCACCGGCCGCGGCGCCCCGGCCGGCCGCGGCCGCGTGGTCGGCACGAACGGCCCGGGAGGGGCGTCCTCCCGCTGGTCGGTCACCGGTGGGCCTCCTCCCGTCCCGCCGCCGCGACGGGGCGACAGAAGCGTAGGCGTGCGGGCTCGCGGCCCTCGTGCCACGCTGCCCGTGGGGCCGCCGCCGGTACCACCCGAGGAGGACGCCGTGGCCGCAGACTCGCGCCGGGTCAAGTCCGTCGAGGAGTCCATCCGCGACACCGACGAACCCGAACACCGGCTCAAGAAGAACCTCTCCGGCCTGGACCTGGCGGTCTTCGGCGTCGGGGTGATCATCGGCACGGGTATCTTCGTGCTCACCGGTGTGGTCGCGCGCAACCAGGCCGGACCCGCGGTGGCGGTCTCCTTCGTCGTCGCGGGCGTCGTCTGCGGGCTGGCCGCGCTCTGCTACGCCGAGTTCGCCTCCACCGTCCCGGTGGCCGGCTCGGCGTACACCTTCTCCTACGCGACCTTCGGCGAGTTCGTCGCCTGGATCATCGGCTGGGACCTCGTCCTCGAGCTGGCGCTGGGAGCGGCCACGGTCGCCGTGGGCTGGTCGGGGTACCTCAACCAGCTCCTGGACGACGTCGGCCTGGCGCTCCCGACGTCGATCGCGGGGGAGACGGCGTCGTTCAACGTCCCGGCGATCGTGATCGTGCTGGCGATGACCGCCGTCCTGGTGCTCGGCATCAAGCTGTCCTCGCGGGTCACCGCGGTGATCGTGGCCATCAAGCTGGCCGTCGTCCTGCTGGTGATCGTGGTCGGCGCGTTCTACCTCGTCGCCGACAACTACTCGCCGTTCGTGCCGCCCGCCGAGAACGCGGCCGACGGCGGCGAGAGCTGGCTGGACACCCCGCTGATCTCGGTGCTCACCGGCTTCAGCCAGGGCACCTTCGGCTGGGGCGGCGTCCTGGCCGGCGCGGCCATCGTGTTCTTCGCCTTCATCGGCTTCGACATCGTGGCCACCGCCGCCGAGGAGACCCGCAACCCGGCGCGCGACCTGCCCCGCGGCATCATCGGCTCGCTGGCCATCTGCACGCTGCTCTACGTCGCCGTGTCGCTGGTGGTCGTCGGCATGCAGAACTACACGGAGCTCAGCGAGAGCGCGCCGCTCGCCGGGGCGTTCGCCGCGAACGGGCTCACCTTCTTCTCCAGCATCATCTCGCTGGGTGCGCTCGCCGGGCTGACGTCCGTGGTGATGATCCTGATGCTCGGCCAGTCGCGGGTGCTGTTCGCGATGAGCCGCGACGCGCTGCTGCCGCGGTCGATCGGGACCGTGCACCCGCGGTACGGCACGCCCTACAAGATCACCATCGGCACCGGGATCGTCGTCGCCGTCCTGGCCGGACTGGTGCCGCTCTCCGAGCTGGCCGAGCTGGTGAACATCGGGACCCTGTTCGCCTTCTTCCTCGTCTCCATCGGCGTGTGGATCCTGCGGCGCACCCGCCCGGAGCTGCCCCGCTCGTTCCGCGTGCCCCTGGTGCCGCTGCTGCCGATCGTCTCGGCGCTGGCCAGCCTGTGGCTCATGGCCAACCTGCCCACCGAGACCTGGCTGCGGTTCCTCGTGTGGATGGCCGTCGGCGTCGTCATGTACTTCGTCTACGGACGGCAGCGCAGCCGCTTCGCCACCGGCTCGGCACGGGCGGGGACCGGCAAGCGCCTCTGACGCTCACCCCGGGGGGTGAGGAGAGCTCCGCCGTCCCTCCTGCGCCGGCCCGCGCGGGACGACCTGACCGGTGACCGACGTCCCCGGCCAGGAGCAGACCCGTGGCGACCAGCGTCCTCGACGCACCCCTCCCCGCACCCGCACCGTCCGCGCCCCGGCGGTGGCCGGCGGCCGTGCTCGCGCTGGCCGCCGTCTGCGGGCTGGAGGCCGCGGCGCTGCTCGCGGCCGGGCTGACCGGGCTCGACGGGCTGTTCGCCGCCGCGTCGCGGCCGCCGGCGACGGTCGTCGTCGCGGTGCTCGGCGGGCTGGCCGGCTGGATCGTGCTGTGCGCGGGCAGCGGCCTGGCGGCCCTCGAGGGCGGACGGCGTCTCGCGAACGGCCTGGCCTGCGCGGAGATCGTGGGCGTGGCGGCCCTGTTCGCCGTCAGCCTGGTCACCCCGCTGGTCGGCGACCTGCCGACGACGCTGCCGCTGCCGGCCGTCGCGCTGCTCGCGCTGGCGGTGCCGGTCGGCAAGCTGCTGCTCACCTCGGCGCCGGCCACCCTCGCCTGGGCCGCCGCGGTCCCGCCGCGCACCCGCCCGGCCGCCCCGGCGCGCCACCCGCGGCTGCGCGTGGCCACCGTCGCGGTGATCGGCGTCGCCCTCGGCGCCGTCGCGCTGAGCACGCCCGTCGCCGGCGAGCTCCCGCCCGCGAGCACCGTGGCCGGTCACTGACCGGGCGGGTGGCTGCCGCTCACTACGCTCGGTGTCGTGAGTGATCGGCACATCCTGACCGCCGTGGCCTGGCCCTACGCCAACGGCCCGCGGCACATCGGCCACGTCTCCGGCTTCGGCGTCCCCTCCGACGTCTTCAGCCGCTACCACCGCATGGCCGGGGACCGCGTCCTCATGGTCAGCGGCACCGACGAGCACGGCACGCCGATCACCGTCGCCGCCGACGCGGAGGGGGTGAGCCCACGCGAGATCGCCGACCGGAACAACCGGCTGATCGTGGGCGACCTGCAGGCCCTCGGCCTGTCCTACGACCTGTTCACCCGCACCACCACGGTCAACCACGCCCGGGTCAGCCAGGAGATCTTCCTCGGCCTGCTCAAGAACGGGTACGTCTTCCCGCAGACGACGCTCGGCGCGATCAGCCCGTCCACCGGCCGCACGCTGCCCGACCGCTACATCGAGGGCACCTGCCCGATCTGCGGCTACGACGGCGCCCGCGGCGACCAGTGCGACAACTGCGGCAACCAGCTCGACCCCACCGACCTGATCAACCCGGTCAGCCGGATCAACGGCGAGACGCCGCGCTTCGTCGAGAGCGAGCACTACTTCCTTGACCTGCCCGCCTTCACCCGGTCCCTCGGCGACTGGCTCGACAGCCGCCGGGGCTGGCGGCCCAACGTGCTCAACTTCGCCAAGAACCTGCTCGAGGACCTCAAGCCGCGCAGCTACACCCGCGACATCGACTGGGGCGTGCCGATCCCGCTCGACGGCTGGCGGGACCGGCCCGACAAGCGCATCTACGTCTGGTTCGACGCCGTCGTCGGCTACCTGTCGGCGTCCATCGAGTGGGCCCGCCGGTCCGGGGACCCCGACGCCTGGCGCCAGTGGTGGCAGTCGCCCGACGCCGACGCCTACTACTTCATGGGCAAGGACAACATCGTCTTCCACGCCGAGATCTGGCCCGCGCAGCTGCAGGGCTACAACGGCGAGGGCGACAGGGGCGGCAGCCCCGGCTCGCTGGGCCGGCTGGCGCTGCCCACCGAGGTGGTCTCCAGCGAGTTCCTGACCATGGAGGGCCGCAAGTTCTCCTCGTCGCGGCAGGTGGTCATCTACGTCCGCGACTTCCTCGCCCGCTACGACGCCGACGCGCTGCGCTACTTCGTCGCCGTCGCCGGCCCCGAGACGCAGGACACCGACTTCACCTGGGCGGAGTTCCTCCGGCGGAACAACGACGAGCTGGTCGCCGGATGGGGCAACCTGGTCAACCGGACGGTGTCGATGGCGGCGAAGAACGTCGGCGCCGTCCCGACGCCGGGGGAGCTGACCGACGCCGACCGCGCCCTGCTGGCCTCGACGTCGTCGGCGTTCGGGCCGATCGGCGACCTGCTGGCCCGCAACCGGCAGAAGGCGGCGGCCACCGAGGCGATGCGGGTGGTCGGCGAGGCGAACAAGTACCTGTCCGACCAGGCGCCGTGGAAGCTCAAGGAGGACCCGGCCCGCCGGGACACCGTGCTGCACACCGCGCTGCAGGCGGTCAGCGACTGCAACGCGCTGCTCACGCCGTTCCTCCCGCACTCGGCGCAGAAGGTGCACGAGCTGCTCGGCGGCACCGGCGTGTGGTCGCCGGCGCCGCGCGTCGAGGAGGTCACCGACCTCGACGACGGCTCGCCGTACCCGGTCATCACCGGCGACTACGGCGACGCGCAGGCGGTGTGGGCCTCCCGCCCGCTGCCGTCGGGCACGCCGCTGTCCCCGCCCACCCCGGTGTTCCGCAAGCTCGACGAGTCGATCGTGGCCGAGGAGCTGGCGCGGCTGGAGGACGGGACGAAGTGAGTCGCTCGGCCGCGTCCCGCGCCAACCGGCGGGGCGAGCCGCCGCCGTCCCCGGAGCCGCTGCCGGCCCCGGCGGTCGACAGCCACACCCACCTCGACATCGTCCTGAACGGCTTCCGCACCGACGAGCCCGCGGACGACGACGCGGTGGACGCCGAGATCGCCGCCGCGGCCGCCGTGGGGGTCCCGCGGCTGGTGCAGGTCGGCGTCGACGTGCCGTCCTCGCGGTGGTCGGCGGAGCTGGCGGCCCGGCACCCGGGTGTGCTGGCCGCCGTCGCCGTCCACCCCAACGAGGCCGGGGAGGGCGCCGCCGACGACGACGCGCTGGCCGAGATCGACCGCCTGGCGGCGCTGCCACGGGTGCGGGCGGTGGGGGAGACCGGGCTGGACCGCTTCCGCACCGGCCCCGAGGGCTGGGCGGCGCAGGAGGCCTCCTTCCGGGCGCACGTCCGGATCGCCAAGGAGCACGGGGTCGCGCTGGTCGTCCACGACCGCGACGCGCACGAGGAGGTGCTGCGGGTCGTCGACGACGAGGGCGCGCCGGAGCACGTGGTCATGCACTGCTTCTCCGGCGACGCCGCGTTCGCGACGGCGTGCGTCGAGCGCGGCTTCGTGCTGTCCTTCGCCGGGACGCTCACCTTCGGCAACGCCGGCTACCTCCGCGAGGCCGCCGCCCTCACGCCGCTGGACCAGCTGCTCGTCGAGACCGACTCGCCCTTCCTCACGCCGGTGCCGCACCGTGGCCGGCCCAACGCCTCGCGCCTGGTGCCGCACACCGTCCGGGCGCTGGCCGAGGTCACCGGCGTGGAGGTCGCGCAGCTCTGCGACGCCCTGACCCGGAACGCCGAGCGGGTCTTCGGGACCTGGGAGACCGGCCGGGGCGACTGACCCCGTCGGCGTTGCACACTGGTCTGCGTGGGTCGCCTCATCGCCGTCGTGCTGTTCATCGCCGTCCTGGTGCCCGGCGTGCTGCTCGCCCGCGCGTGGGCCCTGGCCGCCGGCCGCCGCGCCGTCGCGTCGGCGGCGATCGACTTCGCCACGCCCACCCCCGGGGGTGTGGCGACGCTGCAGCGGCAGGCCCAGCACGGCCGCCGCGTCCGCCGGCTGGGGTTGCTGCTCGGCGTCGTGGGGATCGTCGCCAGCGTCGTGATGTTCGCCGAGGCGTCGGTGTTCCTCTGGCTGCCCGCTCTCGTCGTCGGCCTGCTCACCGGCGTGCTGCTCGCGGAGGCGACCCGCCCGCGGCCGCGCTGGCGGCTGTCCGACCCCGCCCGCCGGCCGCGGCGCGGCGAGCAGGTCTCGCCGTGGCTGCTGTGGACCACGCGCGCCGTCGTGCTCGCGGAGGTCCTCGTGACCGTCCTGATGTGGCAGCGCGGCGAGCTCGCCGACACCGTCGCCTGGGTCGCGTTCCTGGTCCCGCTCGTGGCGTGGCTGCTGGCCGAGACGGCGCTGCTGCGGGTCCTCGTCCGCCCGCTGCCGGCCGAGGGCGCCGACGTGCCGGTCGACGAGGCGCTGCGCACCTGGACCGCGCACCTGGTCAGCGCGGCGACGAGCGTGCTCGCGCTGCTGCCCCTCGGCACCCTGCTGCTGGTCGCCGGCATCGACCTGGGCGACCGGGTGACCGAGAACGTCGACCTGCTGCCGGTCGCGCTGGTCGCCGGTGGGTTCGCGAGCCTGGCCGCGGGCCTCGCCGTCGCCGGCTTCCTGCTCACCTGGCTGCGCCCGGTGCGGGCGAACGAGCGGGCGCTCGCCGGCTGAAGCCTGCTGCGCTGCCCGGCCGGGGTACCGGTCACACCGTGACGTCAGTCACCGGCTGACCTCACCCACCGCATCCGTCACCGCTGTCACGCGCGGCGCGTCCCTCACGGTTCGTGTCGGCGCGGCTGCATGTCGACGTGTCGTCCCTCTGGTTCACTTCCTGCGCACCGTTGCTAGACGTGGCGCACTCGTTATCGTGTCGTGACTGACAGCCGGGGTGGGATCGCCGGACGGCGTCCGACGGTCCCGGGAGCCCCCGTGCTGTCGGCTGCCGCTCGGGTGTGCGACCCCCTGCCCGGTCCCTCGACCCCGTGGAAGTGTCGTGCCCCGAACGCTGAAGCTCGCCCTGTTCGCCCTGGTCCTGCTCGGGCTGGTCGGCGGCTCCGTGGCCTGGTCCGCCGCGCAGAAGTCGCTCACGCTCACCGTCGACGGGCAGGCCCGCGAGGTCAGCACCCACGCCGACACCGTCGGGGAGGTCCTCGAGGAGGAGGGCCTGCGGACGCAGTCGCACGACGTCGTCCTCCCGCGCCCCGCGGCCGCGGTGGCCGACGGCGACACGGTCGTGGTCAACCGCGCCCGTCCGCTGCAGCTCACCGTCGACGGCGTCACCCGCGAGGTCTACGTGACCGCGCTGTCGGTGGACGAGGCGCTCGACCAGCTCGGCTACCGCGCCGAGGACATGGTGCTGTCGGCCAGCCGCAGCGAGCGGCTCCCGCTCGACGGCATGGCGCTGTCGATCACCACCCCGAAGGCCGTCACGCTCGTCGTCGACGGCGCCACCCGCGTGGTGACCACCACCGCCGCCACCGCCGGCGACCTGCTCGCCGAGCAGGGCGTGACCCTCGGCGAGCACGACCGGACCAGCCTGTTCGCGACCCAGCCGCTGCTCAACGCCATGCGGCTGCAGGTCTACCGTGTGCAGGTGACCGAGCAGGTGGTCACCGCCCCGATCCCGCACCAGACGGTGCGCACCGACGACCCGGAGGCCTTCGAGGGCGACGAGACCGTCACCCGGCCCGGCGTCGACGGGGAGCAGGCCACCACCTTCCGCGTGACCGTCACCGACGGCGTCGAGACCGCCCGCGAGCAGCTGAACACCACGGTCACCCGCCCGGCGGTCGACGAGCAGGTCAGCATCGGCACGAAGGAGCGCCCGGCCCCGGAGCCCTCCACCAGCGGCCTGGACTGGGACGCGCTGGCGCGGTGCGAGGCCGGCGGCAACTGGTCCATCAACACCGGCAACGGCTACTACGGCGGCCTGCAGTTCAACCAGAGCACCTGGCTGTCCAACGGCGGCGGCCAGTACGCCCAGTACCCGCACCAGGCCACCCGGGAGCAGCAGATCGACATCGGGGAGCGGCTCTACGCCGCCCGCGGCGCCTCGCCGTGGCCGCACTGCGGTCGCCACCTCTGACCCCTGGAGAACACCCCGCTGAGCACTCCTCACGAGCAGGCCGACGGGTTGCTGGGCCCGGCCGCGATCCGCGAGCTGGCCCAGCAGCTCGACCTGCGCCCCACCAAGACGCTGGGGCAGAACTTCCTGCACGACGCGAACACCATCCGCCGGATCGTGCGCACCGCCGAGCTGCGGCCCGACGACGTCGTCCTCGAGGTCGGGCCGGGCCTGGGCTCGCTGACCCTCGGGCTGCTGCCGGCCGCCGCCGCGGTCACCGCCGTCGAGATCGACCCGCGGCTGGCCGCCCTCCTGCCGGCCACGGTGGCCGCCCGCCGGCCCGACCTCGCCGGCCGGCTGACCGTCGTCGAGGCCGACGCGCTGCGGGTGACCGAGCTGCCCGGGCCGCCTCCCACGGCGCTGGTGGCCAACCTCCCGTACAACGTGGCCGTGCCCGTCCTGCTGCACCTGCTCGAGCTGCTGCCCTCCCTGCGCCGGGCGCTGGTGCTCGTCCAGGCGGAGGTCGCCGAGCGGCTGGCGGCCCCGCCGGGCGGCGCCGCCTACGGCGTGCCGTCGGTGAAGGCGGCCTGGTACGGCACCGCCCGGCGGGCCGGCAACGTCGGCCGCCGCGTCTTCTGGCCCGAGCCCAACGTGGACTCCGGGCTCGTCGCGCTGGACCGGCACGACCCGCCGCCCGGCGACCGGGCCGCCACCTTCGCCGTCGTCGACGCCGCGTTCGCGATGCGCCGCAAGGGCCTGCGCGCGGCGCTGGCCCGCTGGGCCGGCAGCCCGGCCGCCGCCGAGGCCCGGCTGCGGGCGGCGGGCATCGACCCCGCGACCCGCGGCGAGCAGCTGTCGGTGGCCGACTTCGCCCGGCTGGCGGCGACCGCTCCGTGAGCTGGTCCTCCCCGGGCGGCCCCGGGCACACCCGCGGCGACGGCTCCGTGGCCGCGCACGCCCCCGCCAAGGTCAACGTGTCGCTGGCGGTCGGCCCGCTGCGCGAGGACGGCTTCCACGACCTGCAGACGGTCTACCTCGCCGTCTCCCTGCTGGACACGGTGACGGTGCGCCCCGGCGAGGGGCTGTCGGTGACGGTGACCGGCGAGGGCGCCGGTGGCCCCGACCCGGTGCCCACCGACCGGCGCAACCTCGTGTGGCGGGCCGCCGAGCTGCTCGCCGAGCACGCCGGGGTCGCCGCCGACGCCGCCATCGCCGTCGACAAGGCCATCCCGGCCGCCGCGGGGCTGGCCGGCGGCAGCGCCGACGCCGCGGCCGCGCTGGTGGCCCTCGACGCGCTGTGGGGGACCCGGGCCACCCGCGGTGACCTCACCGCGCTGGCCGCGCAGCTGGGCAGCGACGTGCCGTTCTCGCTGGCCGGCGGGGTCGCGCTCGGCAGTGGCCGCGGCGAGCGGCTCACCCCCGTCCTGGCCCGGCGGCCGTCGCACTGGGTGCTCGGCATCGCCGAGGGCGGGCTGTCGACGCCGGCCGTCTACGCCGAGCTCGACCGGCTGCGCGCCCAGGGCCGGGTGCCCGACGGCGCCGCGTTCCCCTCGCCCGAGCCGGTGGTGGCCGCCCTGCGCAGCGGCCCCGTGGACGCCCTCGCCGCGGCCCTGACCAACGACCTGCAGGCGCCCGCCGTCTCGCTGCGCCCGGCGCTGCGCCGCGCCCTGCGGGGGGCCGTCGACGCCGGCGCCGCCGCCGCGGTGGTCAGCGGGTCGGGCCCGACCGTGGCCGCGCTGGCCCCCGACGAGGACGCGGCGGTGCGGCTGGCCGCCGTCCTGGCGGGGGAGGGCCTGTTCCGCACCGTCCGCGTGGTGCACGGGCCGGTGCCGGGGGCCCGCCTGGTCGGCTGAGCCTCAGCCGTCCCGGTGCCGCAGCGCCGGGTCGGGGTCCAGGTGCGCGAGCCCGTTGTAGGCGAGGTCCACCAGCCGGGCGGCCACCTCCGCCTTCCCCGGCGAGCGGGTCTCCAGCCACCAGTGGCCCACCTGCGCGACCATCCCGACCAGCGCCTGGCTGTAGAGCTCGGCCAGCCGCGGGTCGTGGCCGCGCGCGCCGAACTGCTCGCCGAGCGGGTGCTCGACCCGGCGGGCCAGCTCGCCGATCAGCGACGAGTACGAACCGGGGGAGTCGCGGGAGAGCACGCGGAACCCGTCGGTGTCCTCCTCGACGTAGTCCAGCAGCGCCAGCGCCGCCCGCTCCAGCAGCGCCCGCGGGCTGCCGCCGGCGGCCAGGGCCGAGGTGAACCGCTCGAGCACCCGCGCCATCTCCCGGTCGACGACGGCGGCGTAGAGCCGCTCCTTGCCGCCGAAGTGCTCGTAGAGGACCGGCTTGCTCACGTCGGCGCGGGCGGCCAGCTCCTCGATCGAGGTGGCCGCGTAGCCGCGCTGCGCGAACACCTCCCGGCCGACCGCCACCAGCTGCTCGCGCCGCTGGGAGCGGTCCATCCGCGCGCGTCGCCGGGGCGCGCCGGCGGTCAGGACGACACGGCGCCGGCGGCCGGGACCCGCCGCTTGGCCGCCAGCCGGACCGGGTCGGGCCACTTGACCGAGTGCGCCCACCCGAGCTTCTCGAAGACCCAGATGACCCGGGCGCTGATGTCGACCTGCCCGCGCAGCACGCCGTGCCGGGCGCAGGTCGGGTCGGCGTGGTGCAGGTTGTGCCAGGACTCGCCCGCGCTCAGGACCGCCAGCGGCCAGAAGTTGGTGGCGCGGTCCCGGGAGGCGAAGGGCCGGCTGCCCACCACGTGGCAGATCGAGTTGATCGACCAGGTCACGTGGTGCAGCAGCGCGACGCGCACCAGCCCGGCCCAGAAGAACGCCGTCCAGGCGCCGGTCCAGCTGCCGGTCACCAGGCCGCCGACCGCCGTCGGCACGGCCAGGCTGAGGAACGCCCAGAGGACGAACAGCCGGCTGGTGATCCGCAGGCCGCGGTCCTTGAGCAGGTCGGGGGCGTAGCGCTCGGCGTTGGTCTGGCGCCGGTCGAACAGCCAGCCGAGGTGGGCGTGCCACATGCCCTTGAGCAGCGCGCGGGTGTCGGTGCCGTACCGCCACGGCGAGTGCGGGTCGCCCTCGCGGTCGGAGAAGGCGTGGTGGCGGCGGTGGTCGGCCACCCACTGCACCACCGGGCCCTGCACGGCCATGCAGCCGACGACCGCCAGCGCGATCCGCAGCGGGCGGCGGGCCTTGAACGAGCCGTGCGTGAAGTACCGGTGGTAGCCGACGGTCACCCCGAGCAGGGTGAGGAAGTAGAAGCCGACGGCCAGGCCGACGTCGAGCCAGGACAGCCCCCAGCCCCATGCCGCCGGCACGACCGCCGCCAGCGCGAGGAACGGCACGACGACGAACGCGTAGAGCGTGACCTGCTCCAGGTGCCCCTTCTCCTTGCCCAGCGCGTTGGGCGGCAGGCCCTTGTCCGGGTCTGCGGGACGGAAGGCCGTCGGCCGGGTGAGGGAAGGGGCGGACACGTGGCCTCCAGGGGTCGTCCGTCGCGGGCCGCGGTTCGACGTCCGGCGGCTCCGGGGCCGTAACCTACGTCACCGTAGGGAGGGCCGCTCCCCGAGGGGACGACGCGGTCCGGGCGGCTCCCGTGCCCGCCTCGGACGCGCCCCCTAGGCTCGTCCCACGCGCTGCCGTGCGGAGACGGCGCGCGGTGGGGGATGGGGTAATCGGCAGCCCGCCGGCCTTTGGAGCCGGGAGGTCTCGGTTCGAGTCCGAGTCCCCCAGCGACGTCCCACCCGGTCCCACCCGTCGTCGAGGAGATCCGTGAGCCCGCAGCAGTCCGTCGCCGCCGTCGTCGTCCTCGCCGCCGGTCAGGGGACCCGGATGCGGTCGACCACCCCGAAGGTGCTGCACGAGCTCGGCGGGCGCAGCATGCTCGGCCACGTCCTCGCCGCGACCGCACCACTGGCGGCGGGCACCACGCTGGTCGTCGTCGGGTCCGGCCGCGAGGCGGTCGAGGAGCACCTGGCCGCCGTCGCCCCGGACGCCCGCGCCGTCGTGCAGGAGGAGCAGCGCGGGTCGGGGCACGCGGCGCAGGTGGCGCTGGAGGCCGTGCCCGACCTCGAGGGCCCGGTGCTCGTCGTCAACGGCGACTCGCCGCTGCTCACCACCGGCACCCTGGCCGCGCTCGTGGCGGCCCACCACGAGGCGGGCAGCGTCTTCACCGTGCTGACCGCCGAGGTCGGGGACCCCACCGGCCTCGGCCGGATCGTCCGGGGGGAGGACGGCGCGCCGCGGGCCATCGTCGAGGAGAAGGACGCGACCGCGCAGCAGCGGGCGATCCGCGAGGTCAACGCCGGCGTGTACGTCGCGAACGCCGCCACGCTGCGGCGGGTCCTCGCCGGGCTGTCCACCGACAACGCCCAGGGGGAGCAGTACCTGACCGACGCGCTGGCGCCGCTGGTCGAGGGGGGCGCCCCGGTGGCCGCCGTCGCGGCGCAGGACCCGGTCGACGTCCTCGGCTGCAACGACCAGCGGGAGCTCGCCGCGCGGCGGCGCACCCTCAACGACCGCGTCCTCGACGCGCTCATGGTCGCGGGCGTCACCGTCGTCGACCCGGCCACCACGTGGGTCGACGTCACCGCCTCCGTCCTGCCGGGGGCCCGGCTGCTGCCCGGCGTCCAGCTGCACGGGACGACGACGGTCGCGGCCGGCGCCGCCGTCGGCCCGGACACCACGCTGACCGACTGCACGGTGGGGGAGGGCGCCACCGTGGTGCGCACGCACGCCACCGGGGCCGAGATCGGGCCCGGGGCGGCGGTCGGCCCGTTCAGCTACCTGCGGCCGGGCACCCGGCTGGCGGCGCGGTCCAAGGTGGGCGCCTTCGTCGAGACGAAGAACGCCGTGGTCGGCGAGGGGTCGAAGGTGCCGCACCTGTCCTACGTCGGCGACGCCACGATCGGCCGCGGGGCGAACATCGGCGCGGCGACCGTCTTCGTCAACTACGACGGCGTGGCCAAGCACCACACGACGATCGGCGACGCCGTCCGTGTGGGATCGGACACGATGCTGGTCGCGCCGGTCACCGTCGGGGACGGTGCCTACACGGCCGCGGGCTCGGTGATCACCCAGGACGTCCCGCCGGGGGCCATGGGTGTGGCGCGGGCCAAGCAGCGCAATGTGGCAGGCTGGGTGGGACGCCGTCGCCCGGGCTCCGCAGCCGCGCAGGCCGCGGCGGCAGCGACAGCAGCAGCGGCCGAGGACCCGGCCGGGAGCCGGCCCGCGGGCGACGCACCGGACCGGCCGGCGGACCCCGAGGCCACCCACGAGCAGTGAGGCAGTGAGCCGATGAGTGCGATCCGGCAGACCACCAGCAAGAGCCTGATGCTCTTCTCCGGCCGGGCGTACCCCGAGCTGACGGCCGAGATCGCCGGGCACCTGGGGGTCACGCCGACGCCGACGGCGTCCTACGAGTTCGCCAACGGCGAGCTGTTCGTGCGCTTCGAGGAGTCCGTCCGCGGCTGCGACGCCTTCATCGTCCAGAGCCACACGGCACCGATCAACACCTGGCTCATGGAGCAGCTGCTGATGGTCGACGCCGCCAAGCGCGCCTCGGCCAAGCGGATCACCGTCGTCGCGCCGTTCTTCCCCTACGCCCGGCAGGACAAGAAGCACCGCGGCCGCGAGCCCATCTCCGCCCGCCTGGTCGCCGACCTGTTCAAGACCGCCGGCGCCGACCGGCTGATGACGGTCGACCTGCACACCGCGCAGATCCAGGGCTTCTTCGACGGCCCGGTCGACCACCTCTTCGCCCTCGACCTGCTCGTCGACCACGTCAAGGAGCGCTGGGGCGACCGCGACATCACCGTCGTGTCGCCGGACTCCGGGCGGGTGCGCGTCTCCGAGCGGTGGAGCGACAAGCTCGGCGGCGTCCCGCTGGCCTTCATCCACAAGACCCGCGACCCGATGCGGCCCAACGAGGTCGTCGCCAACCGCGTCGTCGGCGAGGTCGAGGGCCGCGTCTGCATCCTGGTCGACGACATGATCGACACCGGTGGCACGATCGTGAAGGCCGCCGAGACGCTGTTCGAGGCCGGCGCCGCCGACGTCATCGTCTGTGCCACCCACGGCGTCCTCTCCGGCGCCGCGGTCGACCGGCTGAAGAACAGCAAGATCAGCGAGGTCATCGTGACCAACACGCTGCCGATCGAGCCGGCCCGCCAGTTCGACAAGCTCACCGTCCTCTCGATCGCCCCGCTGCTGGCCCGGGCGATCAAGGAGGTCTTCGAGGACGGCTCGGTCACCAGCCTCTTCGGCGGCGCCAGCTGAGCACCGGGTACGCTGGTCGGCGCCCGGCGAGGGAGACGGTCGCCCGTACTCCGTGATCGACGTGCGTGTGCTCCTGCGAGGTGTGCCGCGCCCGGCCGCCGGCCCCAGGCCCACCCGCTGTTGAGGAGCACACCACCGTGGCTGACTTCCGCCTCGTCGCCGAGGCCCGCACCGAGTTCGGCAAGGGCAGCGCCCGCCGGACCCGCCGCGCGGGCCGCGTCCCGGCCGTCCTGTACGGGCACGGCCAGGACGTCGTCCACCTGTCGCTGCCGGCCCGCGAGTTCGCCGCGGTGCTGCGCAACGGCGGCACCAACGCCCTGATCACCGTCGTCCTCGACGGCCAGGAGCAGCTGGCGCTCACCAAGTCGGTGCAGCGCGACCCGCTGACCCGCCAGCACGAGCACGTCGACCTGCTGGTCGTCCGCCGGGGCGAGCGCGTCACCGTCGACGTCCCCGTCGTCACCGTCGGCGAGTCCGGCCCCGAGACCCTGCTCAGCGTGGAGCTGAACACCGTCTCCCTCGAGGCCGAGGCCACCGCCATCCCCGAGACCATCGAGGTCGACGTCACCGGCCGCGGCGCCGGTGAGGGCGTGACCGCCGGCGACCTCCCGCTGCCGTCCGGTGCCACCCTGCTGACCGACCCCGAGGCCCTCGTCGTCAACGTCATGGGCGCCCCGACCGCCGAGCAGCTCGACGCCGAGCTCAGCGAGGCCGAGGCCGAGGCCGGCATCGAGCGCGAGGAGTCCGCGCCGGCCCAGGAGGCCGCCGGCGAGGGCGACGTCGTCCCCGAGCCGCTCGAGCAGGGCAGCGGCGAGTCGATCGAGTCGACCGAGAACAGCTGAGGTCCCCGCTGACCGAGAGCACGACCCGCAGGGGCGCCGGCACCGCCGGCGCCCCTGCGGCGTCCGCACCCTCCGAGGGGCCCTTCCTCGTCGTGGGGCTGGGCAACCCCGGCCCCTCCTACGCCGGCAACCGGCACAACGTCGGCGCCATGGTGCTCGACGAGCTCGCCGCCCGGTCCGGCGTGAAGCTCACCGCCGGCAAGGGCGCCCGCGCCCGGGCGCTGGCCGGTGAGGGGCGCCTGGCCGGCCGCCGCGTCGTCCTGGCCCGGCCGACGACGTACATGAACGAGTCCGGCGGCCCCGTGCGAGGGCTGCTCGACTACCACAAGCTGCCGGTGACCGACCTCGTCGTCGTGCACGACGAGCTCGACATCCCCTTCGCCGCCGTGCGCCTCAAGCGCGGCGGCGGGGAGGGCGGGCACAACGGGCTGCGCTCGATCAGCCGCTCCGCCGGGACGAGGGACTACCTGCGCGTGCGGGTCGGCATCGGCCGGCCGCCGGGCCGCCAGGACCCCGCGGACTTCGTGCTGCGCGACTTCTCGGCCACCGAGCGCAAGGAGCTCGACCTGCTGGTCGCCGAGGCGGCCGACGCCACCGAGGAGCTGCTCACCCTCGGTCTCGAGGCGGCGCAGAACGTCGTCCACCCGCGCACCTGACCCTCCCCTTCGAGTGAACCGTCACTCTCCGCATTGACCCCTCCATGACGCTCTGTGAGTGTCCTTTGGGTATCGGGGGACACGATGCGGCTCAAGGCGTCGTGACGATGCACCGTCAGTGACGGTCGTTTTCCCCGTGCACCCAGAGTGACAGGGGGAGACGTGCTGCTGGACCACTCCGGTTCCGGGTCGGGGACCGTCACGGGGGCTCTGCCCGTCCCGCGCCGCGCCGCCGAACCGCGGCAGGTCCTGCGCGCCGTCGGGCGTCCCGTCACCCGCCGCTGGGCCGGGCGCTACTCCGCCGTCCTGCACCTGCTCGACCTCACCGCGGCGGTCCTGGCCACCGGCGCCGTCGTGCTGGCCCACCCGGCCGGCACGTCGCCCGCGTCTCCCGTGGTCCTCACCGCCGCCACGCTCGTCCTCGCCTGGCCCCTCCTGCTGGTGGGCACCGGCGCGCACGAGGAGCGGGTGTTCGGCACGGGCAGCGACGAGTACCGCCGCGTCGGCCGCGCGGGTTTCCTGCTCCTGGCCCTGACCTGCGTCGTCTCGTTCCTCGGGCAGCTGCAGCCCAGCCACGCGCTGGTGCTGCTGGGCGTCCCGGGGCTCACCGTCCTCACGCTCGCCGGGCGGTACGCCGCGCGGTGCGGACTGCGCCGGCTGCGTGCCCGCGGCGCGTGCACCAAGCGGGTCGTCGTCGTCGGCCGCGGCGGCGCCGTGGTCGAGCTGGCCACCGCGGTGCGTCGTCAGGGCTTCGCCGGGCTCGAGGTGGTGGGCGCCTGCGTCACCCCGGACAGCCGGGCGCGGGTCGCCGGCACCCTGGGCGTCCCGGTCGCGGGGCTCGACGACGTCGTCGCCACCGCTGCCCGGCTGGGGGCCGACACCGTCGCGGTGACCTCCGCCAGCGAGACCGCCGCCGAGTACCTGCGCCGGCTGTCCTGGCAGCTGGAGGGGACCGGCATCGAGCTGCTCGTCGCGCCCGGCCTCATCGAGGTCGCCGGCCCGCGGCTGCACATCCGTCCCTTCGAGGGGCTCCCGCTGCTGTCGGTCGAGCAGCCGCGGTTCCGCGGCTGGGGCCGGCTGGTCAAGGGCGGCGTCGACCGCGCCGCCGCCGCGGTCGCGCTGCTGCTCCTCGCGCCGGTCCTGCTCGCACTGGCCGTGGCGGTGAAGCTGGACAGCGCGGGACCGGTCCTCTACCGCCAGGAGCGGGTGGGCGTGAACGGCCGCAGGTTCACCATCCTCAAGTTCCGCAGCATGACCGTCGACGCCGACCGCCGGCTGGGCGAGCTGCTCGAGCGCAACGAGGGCGACGGGCTGCTGTTCAAGATGCGGGACGACCCCCGCGTCACCCGCGTCGGGCGCTGGTTGCGGCGGTTCTCCCTCGACGAGCTGCCCCAGCTGTTCAACGTGCTCGGCGGGTCGATGTCGTTGGTCGGGCCGCGGCCGCCGCTGCCGGCCGAGGTCGAGCGCTACGACTCCTCGGTGAGCCGCCGGCTTCTGGTCAAGCCGGGCCTGACCGGCCTGTGGCAGGTCTCCGGCCGCAGCGACCTGTCCTGGGAGGAGGCCGTGCGCCTCGACCTCCGCTACGTGGAGAACTGGTCGCTCGCCCTCGACACGCTGATCCTCGCCAAGACCGTCCGCGCGGTCGTCACCAGCTCCGGCGCCTACTGAGCCGTCCTCACCCCCGCCTCACCCCCGACCCACCCGGTCGGGGGACGAGCCCGGACCCCCTCGCTCACCAGCATCGACGTCGGACCTCCTGCGGAGGTCCGACGTACCGACCGTGCGCCCGCGAGGCGCCGCACCCCCGGAGGACCGACCGATGGCCCGCACGAGCATCGCCATGGTGGGGACCCGTGGCGTCCCCGCCCGCTACGGCGGCTTCGAGACGGCGGTCGAGGAGGTGGGCCGCCGGCTCGTCGAGCGCGGGCACCGGGTGGTCGTCTACTGCCGCACGGTCCCCGGCGCTGCCGGGCCGCCGCCGGCCGGGCACCTCGGCATGGAGCTGGTGCACCTGCCCGCCGCCCGCCGCCGGTCGCTGGAGACCCTCAGCCACACCGCCCTGTCGGTCCGGCACCTGCTGGCCCACCGCACCGACGCCGCGATCGTCTTCAACGCGGCCAACGCCCCGCTGCTGCCGCTGCTGCGCGCCGCCCGCATCCCGGTCGCCACGCACGTCGACGGCCTCGAGTGGAAGCGCGCCAAGTGGGGCGGCGCCGGCCGCCGCTACTACCGGACCGCCGAGGCGCTGGCCGTGCGCTGGTCCGACGTCCTCATCGCCGACGCCGAGGGCATCGCCGAGTACTACCGCGAGGCCTTCGCCGCGCCGACGACGCTGCTCACCTACGGCGCCCCGCTGATCGCCCCGGGCGCGCACCGGCTGGCCGAGGTCGGCCTCGAGCCCGGCGGCTACCACCTGGTGGTGGCCCGGTTCGAGCCGGAGAACCACGTCGACGTCATCGTCGAGGGCTACGCCGCCAGCGACGCCGCCAAGCCGCTGGTCGTCGTCGGCTCGGCGCCCTACAGCGACGACTACACGCGCCGGGTGCACGCACTCGCCGACGAGCGGGTCCGCTTCCTCGGCGGCGTCTGGGACCAGGAGCTGCTCGACCAGCTCTACGCCAACTGCGCGACCTACCTCCACGGCCACTCGGTCGGCGGCACCAACCCCTCGCTGCTGCGCGCCATCGGCGCCGGCGCGGCGGTCACCGCCTTCGACGTGTCCTTCAACCGCGAGGTCGTCGCCGACGCCGGCCGCTTCTTCCGGACCCCGGCCGACGTCGCACGCGAGCTGGCCGCCGCCGAGGCCGACCCCGACGGCGTCGCGCGCGACGGCGCCCGCTCCCGCGAGCTGGCCGCCGGCTACGACTGGGACCTGGTGGCCGAGGGCTACGAGCGGCTGGCCCTGGACCTGGCGGCCCGCCGCTTCCCGGCGCGCCGGCCCAGCGGCCGCCGGGCCGGGACCGACGCCGACCGGCCGCTCGCGCGCCCGGCGCCCGAGCCGCCGCGCGGCACCGTGGTGCCGCTCCCCGTCCCCGCGCCGTCGCCGGCGTGGGACGAGCTGCGGGCGGCGCAGCGGTGACCGGGGACGACGCCCGCCGCGGGCGGGGCAGGGGGGAGGACGCCGTGACGGGCCCGGGAGGGAAGGGGACCGCGCGGTCGCGACGGCGGCTGCTGCTCGGCGCCGGGGGCGCCGCGCTGGTCGCCCTGGTGGCGCTGGTGCTGGTGCTGACCGGCGGCGGGGGCGACGACGGCACGGCCACGGCCGCCACACCGGGCGCCTCGACGACGGCCGAACCCGCCGCGCCGACGACGACGGCACCAGGGGAGACGGTCGCCCCGCCGCCCGCGACGCCGACACCGACCGGCCCGACCGAGGACGTCGACGAGCCACCGCCGTCCTCGCCGGAGGTGCCGCTGGACGCCCCGGCGGCGGTGGGCAACGGCATCGTCGCCACCATCGGCGCGATCGAGGCGATCGACGGGACCGCGGTCGGCCCGGGCAACATCGCCGGCCCGGCGCTGCGGGTGACCGTGCGCATCGAGAACGGCACCGCCGAGGCCGTGTCGCTCGACGGTGTCGCGGTGAACCTCTCGTACGGCCCCGAGCGCACCCCGGCCTCCCCGCTGGACGACCCCTCCCAGGTGCCCTTCGTGGGGTCGGTGGAGCCGGGGTCGACCGGTGAGGGCGTGTACGTCTTCAGCGTGCCGGCCGACGTCCGCGACTCCGTCACCGTCGAGGTCGGCTACCAGGCCGGCGCCCCGCTGCTGCTCTTCACCGGCGCGGTCTGACCCGCGCCTCCCGCACGACCCCGACGACCCGTCGCCGCACCCGCGGCGACGGGTCGTCGGCGTTCCCGGGACCTCCCCCCACGGGGTCAGCTCCGGTGACGTTCGGTGACGAGCCGGGAGGGTCCCGGCTGCGAAGACGCAGCTGACCACCGTATCGGGTGTCACCTTCACCCCTTGCTGCCGCCGTGATCGTCACGGACAGTGTTCGCCGACCGTCCCATCGGACGTGGTCGCAGCGGAACTGAGCGGGGGGACTCATGCGAGTCGTGGGGAGAGGCGTGCGCACGCGCGCCATGGCGGCGATGGCGGCGCTGGGGGTGACCGCAGCCAGCTGGGCCCTCGTGGTCCCGGGCGCCGCGCACGCCGACTCGGCGCCGGCGCCGGTGGCGGCGACGAACCCGACCACGGTGTCGGCCGACGGGCTGCCGACGGTGCAGATCAACGGCGTCGTCTGGTCACAGGTCGTCGTCGGCAACACGGTCTACGCGGCCGGGCAGTTCACCCGGGCCCGTCCCGCCGGGTCGGCGCCGGGCGTCAACGAGACAGTGCGCAACAACCTGCTCGCCTACGACATCCGGACCGGCGAGCTCGTCGCGGGCTTCGCACCGAGCCTCAACGCGCAGGCGATGGTCGTGGCCGCCTCCCCGGACGGCACCCGGCTCTACGTCGGCGGTGACTTCACCACGGTCAACGGCGTGACCCGCAACCGCATCGCGGCCTTCGACACCCGCACCGGCGCGCTGGTCGACACGTTCCGGCCCAGCGTCAACGCCCAGGTGCGCGCGATCGCCGCCACCGACACCACCGTCTACTTCGGCGGCAGCCTCACCGCGGTCGGCAGCGTCAGCCGGACCCGGCTGGCCGCCGTCCGCGCGTCCGACGGCGGCCTGCTGCCCTGGGCGCCGACGCCGGGCGTCGGCCCGACCGGCCGGCCGTGGAACCGCGACGGCAACACCGCCACGAGCAACGCGGCGATGGCACTGGTCGTGACCGGCAACGGCTCGCAGGTCGTCGCCGCCGGCCGCTGGGACACGATGGGCGGGGTGCGCGCCACGGCGATCACCGCGCTCGACCCGGTCACCGGCGCCAACCGCGGCTACCAGATCAACACGATCCTGACCAACCAGGGGATCAACTCGGCCGTCTACAGCCTGTCGACCGACGGCGCCAACGTGTACGGCACCGCCTACGACTACTGGGGTCCGGGCAACCTCGAGGGGTCCTTCTCGGTCCGCGCCACCGACGGTGCGATCAACTGGGTGAGCACCTGCTTCGGCGACTCGTACTCGAGCTTCCCGATGAACGGCGCGCTGTACCACGCCGCCCACCCGCACCACTGCGCCGAGATCGACGGGTTCCCCGAGCAGGCGCCGCGGGTCAACAAGTTCGCCATGGCCGTCTCGCTGGCCCCGGCCAGCAGCGGCGGCGCCGCGCACCGGCTCTACGGCGGTGCCTGGGTCGGCAAGCCGGCGCCGGCGCAGCTCGCCTGGTTCCCGAGCATGCCCAGCGGCACGTACACCGGTCAGTACCAGGCCGGCTGGAGCGTCAGCGGCAACGGCCAGTACGTCGTCTACGGCGGTGAGTTCCAGCGGGTCAACGGCGTCGCGCAGCAGGGTCTCGTGCGCTTCGCGCTCCCGTCGTCGGCGCCGAACCGGATCGGTCCCGAGGTCGGCCCCGTGCTCAACCCGGCCGTCACGTCGCCGGCCGTCGGCACCGTGCGCGTGGCCTGGCGGGCGACGTCCGACCCGGACAACGCGAACCTGACCTACCGCGTCATGCGCTCGGACCGCACCGCGCCGGTGTTCACGACCACCGCCGCCTCGATGTGGTGGGACCGGCCGGGGCTGGCCTGGGTGGACCGGGACGTCGTCCCCGGGCAGACCTACACCTACCGGATCGTCGCGGTCGACCCGTTCGGCAACACCGCGTCCGGCACGAACGCCACCGTCACGGTCGCCTCGGCCGCCCCGGCCGGCAGCGCCTACGCCGGCACCGTCCTCGCCGACGCGCCGCGGCACTACTGGCGGCTCGACGAGGCCGCCGGTGCGCGCCGCTCCGCCGACCAGGCCGGCACCGACGACCTGCTGTTCGGCACCGGCGTGACCCAGGGTGGCGCCGGGGCGCTGGGCGGCGCCGTGCCCGGGGCGTCGGCGACCTTCAACGGCACCGAGCAGGGCACCGGTGCCCAGTCCACCCGCAGCCAGGCGCCGGACACGATGAGCGCCGAGCTGTGGTTCAGCACCCGGTCGACCACCGGGGGCGTGCTCATGGACTTCACCAACGTCGAGACCGGCAGCACCGGCGGCGCGCACGACCGGATGATCCACCTGGACCCCTCCGGCCGGCTGCTGTTCTCGGTGTGGCCGGGGTCGGTCGCCACCGTCTCGAGCACCCAGGCGTACAACGACGGCGCGTGGCACCACGCCGTCGCGACCATGGGCCCGGCCGGGATGGCCCTGTACGTCGACGGCGCCCTGGTCGGCACCAAGGCGGACACGCGCTCCGGACAGGTCTTCCGCGGCCTGTGGCGGGTCGGCGGTGACGGCCGCTGGGTCGGCAGCACCGACTGGTTCAACGGACGGCTCGACGAGGTCGCCGTCTACGGGACCCAGCTGACCGCGGCGCAGGTGCAGCGGCACTGGACCGTGGGCCGGACCGGCACCGGTGGCGCCAACGCCGCCCCGACGGCGTCGTTCACCCCGGCCGCCACCGGGCTGACCGCGTCCTTCGACGGCCGCGCCTCGGTGGACCCGGACGGCACGATCGCCCGGTACGACTGGACCTTCGGCGACGGGACGACCGGCACCGGGGCCACGGCCGAGCACACCTACGCGGCCGGCGGCACCTACACGGTGCGGCTGACCGTCACCGACGCGGCCGGCGCGACCGGCTCCACCGAGCGGACGGTCACGGTCACCGCGCCGGCGGCCAACCAGCCGCCGACCGCGGCGTTCACCGCCTCGGCGACCGGCCTGACCGCGGCGGCGAGCGCGGCGGACTCCACCGACCCCGACGGCACGCTGACCGGGTACGCCTGGCAGTGGGGTGACGGGGCCACCGGCACCGGCGTCTCCGCCACGCACACCTACGCGGCGGCCGGCACCTACACGGTCGGGCTCACGGTCACCGACGACCGGGGCGCGACGGCGACCAACACCCGCGAGGTCACGGTCACCGCACCGGCCGGCCCGGCGGTGCTGGCCGGTGACACCTTCACCCGCACGGTGAACGGCGGCTGGGGCAGCGCCGACGTCGGTGGCGCCTGGACGGCGACGGCGGGGGCGACCCGGCTGTCCGTCACCCCCGGCGCGGCGGCGCTGAACCTGCCGGCGGCCGGCAACAACACCGGCGCGCAGCTGGCCGGCGTCTCCGCCACGGCGGTCGACGTCCGGACCGCCTTCACCCTGGCCGCCACCCCCACCGGCAACGGCACCTACGTGTACGTCGGTGGCCGGCGGGTCGGCGCCGACGAGTACCGCGTGGGCGTCCGGGTGCTGCCCGACGGCCGGGTCGGCCTGACGCTGTCGCGGCTGGCCGGCGGCACGGAGGCCTGGCCGGGCGGTGAGGTCCTGCTCCCGGCGGGCACCTGGACGGCCGGGAACGCGCTCAACGTGCGCGTCCAGGTGAGCGGCACCGGCACCACGACCGTCCGCGCGACGGTGTGGGGTGCGGGCACCGCCGAGCCGGCCGCGCCGCAGCTGACCCGCACCGACACCACGGCCTCCCTGCAGGCCCCGGGGTCGGTGAGCCTGGCGGCCTACCGGCCGTCCGCCGCGACCGCCGCCCAGGTGGTGCGCTTCACCTCCTACTCGGTGACCGCCGGGCAGTGAGCACCCTCCCGGGCGGGCCGTCCTGCGACGGCCCGCCCGGGACCGACCCTCCGTCCGACCAGAGGCCCGTCACCCACGGTGACGGGCCTCGCTCCTCGGAGGGGGAGACCGCGCGGCCCTGCCCCCTGCGGGTGAGGGCACCCGCGCAGCCCTCCCGGCGGCCCCGCCGGCCCGGCGATGCTGCTGGGCAGCCACGACGCCGCGCACCCGTGCCGGCGTCCCCCGACCGGTCCCGGTCGCAGAACCACGGAGGCCCCCGGGTGGACCACTCCAGCGCCGCACTCGTCGTCCCGCGCCCGGGACGGCCCGGCGGCGAGAGCCTGCGCGCGACGCTGCGCCGGCTGTCCTCCGCGCAGAAGGGGGCGGCCGGCGCGCCGGCCTACTCGCGCTTCGTCAACCGCCCGCTGGGCCGGGTGTTCGCCGCCCTGGCGTTCCACGCCGGGCTCACCCCGAACGCCGTCACCGCGGTCAGCGGGGCGACCACCGCCACCGGCATCGTCCTGCTCGCGCTCGCGCCGCCGTCGGTGCCGACGGCGCTGGCGGTCGCCGCCTGCCTCGTCCTCGGCTACGCGCTCGACGCCGCCGACGGGCAGCTCGCCCGCCTGCGCGGCGGCGGCTCGCCGGCGGGGGAGTGGCTCGACCACATGGTCGACGCCGCCAAGGCCTCCGGCCTCCACCTGGCCGTGCTGGTCGGGCTGTACCGGTCCACCGACGTCGACCCGGTGCTGCTCCTGGTCCCGCTCGGCTACTGCGTCGTCGACGCGGTCACCTACTTCGGCACGATGCTCAACGAGGCGCTGCGCGCGCAGCACGGCGTCGCCACCCGCGCCCAGCCCACCGCCCAGCGGGTGGGCGTCGGCCGCTCCCTGCTGACGCTGCCGACCGACTACGGCCTGCTGGCCTGCACCTTCGTGCTCTACGGGTGGACCGCGGTGTTCGTGCCGGTCTACACGGTCCTCTTCCTCGCCGCGGCCGGGTTCCTCGCGCTGGCCTCGGTGAAGTGGTTCCGGGAGATGGGCCGGCTGCCGCGATGAGCCGCCCGCGGCTGCTCGTGGCGCACCCCGGCGCGGAGCTCTACGGGGCCGACCGGATGCTGGTGGAGTCGGCGACCGCGCTGGCCACCCGCTTCGACGTCACCGTCGCCCTGCCCGGGCCCGGCCCGCTGGTCGCCGAGCTGGAGGCCCGCGGGCTGCGGGTCGAGCTGTGCCCGATGCCGGTGCTGCGCAACTCCGCGCTGCGCCCGCGCGGGTTCCTGCGGCTGGTCGCCGACGCCGTCCGGGGCGCGCTGCCCGCGCTGAGGCTGCTGCGCGCGCACCCCGCCGGCGTGTACGTCAGCACGCTGACCCTGCCGTCGTGGCCGCTGCTGGCGCGGCTGGCCGGCCGGCGCTCGGTGGACCACGTGCACGAGGCCGAGCGCTCGGCGCCGCGGCTGCTGCGGCGGGGGATGGCGCTGTGCCCGGCCCTGTCCGACCGCGTGGTCGCCAACAGCCGGTTCACCCTGGACACGCTGGCCGAGGTGTCCCCGCGGCCGGCCCGGCGCGGCGCGGTCGTGCACAACGCCGTCCGCGCGCCGGAGGAGGTCGTGCCCCCGCGGGTGGCCCTCGACGGCCCGGTGCGGCTGCTCTACGTCGGCCGGCTGTCGCCGCGCAAGGGCCCGCAGGTCGCCGTCGCCGCGCTGCGGGACCTGCTCGACCGCGGCGTCGACGCCTCCCTGACGCTGCTCGGTTCGGTGTTCCCCGGCTACGAGTGGTTCGAGGCGGAGCTGCGGACGACCGTGGCCGGGGCCGGGCTGGAGGAGCGGGTCACCTTCGCCGGCTTCCGCGCCGACGTGTGGCCGCACCTGGCCGACGCCGACGTCGTCCTCGTGCCGTCGGTGGGGGACGAGTCCTTCGGCAACACGGCCGTGGAGGCCGTGCTCGCCGCCCGCCCGCTCGTGGTGAGCGCGCACAGCGGGTTGCGGGAGGCGGTCGACGGCTACCCCGGCGTGCAGGCCGTCGTCCCCGGCCGGCCGGAGGCGTGGGCCGACGCCGTCGCCCGGGTGGCGGCCGACTGGCCCGCCGCCCGCGCGGCCGCGGTGGCCGCCGTCGCCGCGGCCCGCCGCCGGCACACCCCCGAGCGGTTCACCGCCGAGCTGCTGGCCGCGGTCGGCGTGCCCGCCGCGGCGGTCCCGGTGCCGGTGGCCGCCCCTCCCTTCGGGTGACGGGACCCGCACGGGTGATGACGGTCGGTCAGCCCGCGCTGTGCACTCGCCGGGCAGAGAACGTCACCAGGGGGATCTCGCCATGACAGTGATCGGCTACGCGCCGGGCGCCTACGACCTGTTCCACATCGGGCACCTGAACATCCTCAGGCACGCCGCGGCGCACTGTGACCGGCTGATCGCGGGCGTGGTGTCCGACGAGATGCTGTTGCTCACCAAGGGCCGGCTGCCGGTGGTGCCGCTGCCCGAGCGCCTGGAGATCGTGCGCAACCTGCGCTGTGTCGACGACGTGCACGCCGAGGTCGTCCCGGACAAGATCGACACCTGGCGCGAGGTCGGGTTCGACGTCATCTTCAAGGGCGACGACTGGCGCGGCACCCCCAAGGGCGACCGGCTCGAGCGCGACTTCTCCGCCGTCGGGGTGGAGGTCCGCTACTTCCCGTACACGATGCACACCTCGAGCACGGTGCTGCGGCGCGCGCTCGCGGCCCTCGACGCCCAGACGGCGGTCGACGGCGGCGTCCTCCGGTGACCGGCGGCCGCTCCCGGCTGCCGCTGCCGCCGGTCCTCATGTACCACTCGATCAGCCCGTCGGCCGAGCCCGACCCGCACGCCCTGCGCGTCCACCCCGCGCGGCTGGACCGGCACCTGGGCCTCCTGCGGCGGCTGGGCCTGCGCGGCGTCCCGCTCACCGAGCTGGTGCGGGCCGCCGAGCGGGGCGCGGCCGCCGGCCTGGTCGGCCTCACCTTCGACGACGGCTACACCGACTTCCTCGACCACGCCGTCCCGGTGCTGCGGCGGCACGGCATGGCCGGCACCGTCTACGCGGTCGCGGGGCTGCTGGGCGGCACCAACGACTGGGACACCGGCCCGCGGTTCCGGATCATGGACGCCGGGCAGCTCCGCGCGGTGGCCGCGGCCGGCCAGGAGGTCGGCAGCCACACCCTCACCCACGCCCGGCTCGCCGGGGCCGACCCCGCGGTGCTCGCCGCCGAGGTGGGGGAGAGCCGGCGGGTGCTCGAGGACGTCCTGCAGGCCGAGGTGCCGGGGTTCTGCTACCCCTACGGCTCCTACGACGACGCCGCGGCCGACGCCGTCCGGGCCGCGGGCTACGACAACGCCTGCGTCACCGGCGACTACGAGCCCGGCGACCGCGTCACCCTGCCGCGCTGCTACGTGTCCCCGCGGGACACCCGGGCGCACCTCGTCGCCCGCCTGGTCCGGCACTCGGTGCGGCTGCGCCGCGCCGTCGCCCGCGACGCCGCGCGCCCGGCCGCCCCGGTCGCGGGGGCCGGCCGGTGACCCTCACCGCCGAGCGGCCCACCGGGCAGCAGCCGCGGGAGGAGCGCCCGGCGGCGTCGCCGCACCGCTTCCGCGCCGACGTCGAGGGCCTGCGCGCCGTCGCCGTCGGCCTGGTGCTGCTCGACCACGTCCTCGGCCGGCCCTCCGGCGGGTTCATCGGGGTCGACGTCTTCTTCGTCATCTCCGGCTTCCTCATCACCGGGCTGCTGGTCCGGGAGCGCGAGCGGACCGGGCGGATCTCCTTCCGCGCCTTCTACGTGCGGCGCGCCCGCCGGCTGCTGCCGGCCGCGGTGGCGACCCTCGCGGCGACGTCGCTGGCGGCCTGGCTGCTGTTCCTCGGCGGCCGCCTCCAGGAGACCCTGACCGACGCGGCCTGGGCGCTGGCGTTCGGCGCCAACGTGCACTTCGCGCAGCAGGGCACCGACTACTTCCAGCAGACGGCGGCCCCCTCGCCGGTCCAGCACTTCTGGTCGCTGGCGGTCGAGGAGCAGTTCTACCTGGTCTGGCCGCTGCTGATCCTGCTCGTGGTGGCCGTCGCCGGACGGGGGCGCTCCGCGCGGCCGCTGCTGGCCGTGGCCTTCCTCGCCGTCGTCGCCGCGTCGTTCCTGTGGTCGGTGCACGCCAGCGCCGTCTCACCGACGACCGCGTACTTCTCCACGTTCACCCGCGCCTGGGAGCTCGGGGCCGGCGCCCTGGTCGCCGTCACGGCGACGCAGCTGCGCCGGCTGCCCGGCGTGCTCCGCGCCGCGCTGGCCTGGGCGGGGCTGCTCGGTGTCCTGGCGTCGGCGGCCGTGATCACCTCGGCCGACCCCTTCCCGGGCTCCGTCGCCGCCCTGCCGGTCCTCTCGGCCGTCCTGCTCGTGGCCTTCGGCGACGCCCCCGGCGGGCCGGGCACCCGCTGGGTGCTGGGCAGCGCGCCGGCCCGGTTCCTCGGCCGGATCTCGTACTCGCTCTACCTGTGGCACTGGCCGGTCGTGGTCCTCACCGCCGCCGTCCTCGGCGCCGGGACGCCGACCACCGCGGTCGTCGCGATCGTCGTGTCCCTGGTCCTCGCCACGGTCTCGTACGCGGCGATCGAGCAGCCGGTCCTGCACTCGGGCTGGCTGCTGCCCGGCGGGCGGCCGCCGGGGCCGCAGCACCGGGCCGCCGCCGTGCGCCGCCGGGGACGGCTCGTCGCCGCCGCGACGGCGAGCGTGCTCGTCGTCGGCGGCGCCGGGCTGACCGTCGCCTTCCCGCCCGGCCGGCTGGACGCGCAGGCGGTGGCCGCGGCCGGCGCGGCGGCGCAGGCGGCCACCGAGGGCGACCCGCTGACCCGCGAGCTCCGGGCGTCGGCCGCCCTCGTGGCCTGGCCCGCGGACCTGCAGCCGGCCCTCGACGAGCTCCCCGGCTACCTCGAGGAGCAGTGGAGCGGCGGGTGCTTCGACGTCGGTGACTGGAACGCCGACCGGTGCGTGTTCGGCGACCCCGGCGCGCCGCACTCCGCGGTGCTGCTCGGCGACTCGGTCGCCGGCGCGTGGCTGCCCGCGCTCCGGGCGGCCGTGGAGCCGCAGGGCTGGTCGATCCGGACGCTGACCATGGGCCAGTGCCCGAACGTGGACGCGGTGACCCTCTACCAGGGCCGGCCGTTCACCGAGTGCGCCGAGCACCGCGAGTGGGCCCTGGACCTCATCGACCGCACGCGGCCCGAGCTCGTCGTCCTCAGCCACACCTACGACACCCGGCTCGCCGACCCGGACGCCGACAAGGCGGCCGTCTGGGAGCAGGGGATGACCTCGGTGGTGCAGCGGGTCCAGCGGTCCGGCGCGCGCGTCGTCGTGCTGACCGGCCCGCCCTCGGGCGCGAACCTGCAGACCTGCGCGACCACGGTCAGCACCCCGGCGGACTGCGTGCAGGAGCCGCCGCGGCGCTTCCTGCAGCAGGTGGCCGTCGAGGAGGACGTGGCGGAGGCGACCGGGGCCACGTTCGTCGACCCCGAGCGCTGGTTCTGCGTCGACGACCTGTGCCCGGCCGTCGTCGGGTCCACCCCGGTCTACGCCGACGGCCTGCACATGACCGCCGAGTACGCCGAGCGGATCGCCCCCGAGGTGGGGGCGGCCGTCCTCGGGACCGCGTAGGTGGCCGGCGTGGGACCGCGCGGCCGGGCCGCCGGGGCCCTCGTGGGGCAGGGCACCCAGGCGCTGGCCGGCCTCGTCCTGCAGGTCGCGGCCGCCCGCGAGCTGGGCGCCGCGGGGCTGGCGGTCTTCTCGCTCGCCTACGGCGCGCTCGTCCTGGCCACCGCCGTGTCCAGCGGCCTGGTCGGCGACTCGCTCACCGTGCTGGACCGGCACGACCCCGGGATCCGCGCGGGCCTGCACGTGGGCGCGGTGCTCGTCGCGGGCGCCGCCGGCGCGGCCGGGTGCCTGCTCGCCGTCGTCAGCGGGGCCCTGCCGCTGTGGGCGGCGCTGCTCGCCGGGCCCGCCGTCGTCGCCTTCGTCGTCGAGGACGCGCTCCGCCGGCTGCTCATGGCCGCGGGCCGGTTCTGGTCGCTGCCGGCCGTCGACGTCACCGCCCTCGTCCTGTCGCTGGCCACCCTCGTGCTCGCCCGGTCCGCCGGGGAGCTCACCCTCGCGTCCTTCGTCGCCGCCCTGCTCGCCGGGCAGGCCGGCGCGGCGCTGCTCGCCTGGGCGCTGCTCCCGGCCGGGGAGCGGCCGCACGGTCCGTGGCGGCGCCCGGCGCTCGGGGCCGTCGCCGCCTTCGGCGTCTGGCGGGCGGCGGCGCAGACGATCCGCCCGGCGCAGCTCACGCTGCTCCGGCTGCTCGTCGTCGGGGTGGCCGGCGCCGCGGCCTACGGCCCGCTGGAGGCCGCGCGGGTCTACACCGCCCCGGCGATGGTCCTCGTCGCCGGGCTCGGGTCCTTCCTGCTGCCGCACTTCGTCGCGCTGCGCCCGCGGGGTGCGCGCGCCGGCCTGGACGCCGCCGACCGCGCCGCCGCCGGCCTCGCGGTCCTGCTCGGCCTGCTGGGCGTGCTCGCCGTCGTCGCGCTGCCGTGGGCGGGACCGCTGCTCACCGGCGGGGGGTACGACGTGCCGGTGGGCGCGGTGGCCGCCTGGAGCGTCCACGCCGCGGCCGCGGCCGCGCTGCTCCCGTACGCGAGCCTGGCGTCGGTCCACGGGCGGCAGCGGCGGGTGCTCGCGCTGCGCGCGGTTGAGCTCGGGTCGCTGGCCGCCGTCGCGCTGCTGGTGACGATCGCCGACGGCGCCGTGCCGTGGAGCCCCCTGGCCCTGGCGCTCGGGCCGGTGCTGGCCGCCGTCGCCGTGCGCCGGACGCTGCTCGTGCCGCAGGTCCGCGCGGAACGCGCCGCCTCTGCGGAGCCGCGGGCCGCAGCCGGGGCGGTCGCCCGGTGACCGCGGTCGTCCCCGCGCCGGTCCGGCCCGACCGCCGGCCGCCCGCGGTCCCGCCGCGCACCCGGTCGCGGTCCCTGGTGACCCTCGCCGCGCTGCTCGTGGTCGTCGGCAGCGTCGGGTGGCGCCGCGGCGAGTACTTCACCGGGTCGCTGGACCCCGTCGTCGTCGCGAAGGCGTGCGTCAGCGTCCTGGCCCTGGCCCTGGCCTTCCTCCTCGCCCAGGCAGGTCCGCGCCGGCGGGTGGGGACCGGGACGGTGTGGTGGCTGGGCCTGCTGCTGGCCTGCACGGTCCTGGGCGCGCTCACCGCGGGTCACCTGGTCGCCGGGGGAGTCGTGGCGGTCCGCGTCGCCCTGCTGGGCGCCACCGTCCTCCTCCTGCTGCGGGCGGTGTCCGCGGTGGACGTGCTGACGGCGGTCGTGCGGGCGTGCGTGGCGGTGGCGCTGGTCGCCGCCGTCACCGGGCTGCCCTCGTACACCGACGGGCGGCTGGCCGGCGGCGTGCCCGCCATCGACCCCAACGAGCTGGCGCTGCTGGCCTCGACCGGGGTCCTGTACGTCGCCTGGCGCACGGTCGTCGGCCGGGCGGGGGTGCGGGCCGCCCTCACCGCGGCGGTCCTGTCCGGCGTCGTGTGGGCGACCGGCTCGCGCACGGCCCTGCTCATGCTCGTGCTCGGGGTGGCCGCCATGGCGCTCCACATCCGGCGCCCCAGGGTCGGCCTCGTCGTCGGCGGCCTGGTGCTGGCCGGGGCCGCGGCCGTCACGGTGGTCTCCACCGGGGCCGTGGCCGGGTTCGTCTCCCGTGGCGGTGACGGCACCAGCACCCTCGGCTCGCGGTTCATCGCCTGGCGGGCCGCGCTGGACTGGGCCGACTCCCAGTGGCAGACCGCCGTCGGCGGCGGCCTCTCGGTCAAGATCATCCGCGTCCAGGGGCAGTACTGGGACACCCAGCCGCTGGACAGCAGCTGGGTCTCGCTGCTCGTGCAGGCCGGCTGGGTCGGCGTCCTCCTCGGCGGCGGCTGGGTGCTCTGGAGCCTGCGCGGGGTGCTCGAGGCGCCGCGCGAGCACCGCGTCCTGTTCCTCGGCCTGCTGGTCTTCCTGCTCGGCCGCAGCGTGCTGGAGAGCGGGCTGTTCGACGCGAGCGTGGCGTTCCTGCTGTTCACGGCGGTCTCGCTGCTGGCGGAGGGCGGCTCCCGGGATCGGCTGCGCGCCGAGGAGCCCGAGGTCCCCGCGTAGGACCCGCCGGTGCGCCGGCCACCGCACACCACGACCCGTCCTCCGCCTGCGGAGGACGGGTCGTCGGCGTCCCGGGCACGGTGCACGCCGGCGGCGGACGTCCCCGGGGGCCGGCTCCGGCCGACACCGGCCGCGGCCCGGGACCCGGGGGCGTCCCTGCCTCCCCGGGCGCGGGCGCCCGGGGAGCCGCCCTCGCCCGTCCCCGGGACGGGGCCTCTGCACCCGCCCCGGCGTGGGGAGGGGTCGGCACCGTGCGGGGCCTCGAGGGCCGTCCCGTGGGTACCGCCAGGGCCGGCGGCGGTCCCGTCGTGCGGCGGTGGGCGGCGTCCGCGGGTGGGGACCCACAGGAACGGCCCCGCCCCGCGACCGGTGGTCGCGGGGCGGGGCCGTTCGCGGTGTGCGGCGGCGGGGACCGCCGGCCGGTCAGGGGCCGGCGGGGACCCGCTCGTCGGCAGCCGGGACGGCCGGGCGGGCGGGCGTGGTGTCGCCGGAGGCAGCCCGCCCCGTCCGGCGGGACGGGAGGAGGACGACCGAGAAGAGACCCGCACCCACGGCGGCGAGCAGCGACCGCGCCTCGCGCAGGTCGGCGGCCTCCGTCCGGCCGGCGGTGACGACGAGCACGGCGCCGTCGTTCTCCCGCGCCAGGCGCCGCCACTCGCGGGCCGGGGCCGAGGCGGACGCGACGGTCAGGCGGGCGCCGGCCGGCAGGACGGGCGCCGCCGCGTCCTCGCCCGGCTCGGCAACGACGACCGGGGTGCCCCCGTCGACGAGCTCGGTGGCCAGCGCGGTGACCAGGTCGTGCGCGGCCTGCGACTCGTCGGGCGAGGCCGCGAGGACGACGGCCCGCACGGACCCGTCGTCGTCCACCGGCTCCAGCTGGCGGGCGAGCATCGCCACGGGCCGGCCGGTCCCGCGCCGGCGCCGGCTGCGCCGGGCGGCGACGGCGTGGACGGTCAGCTCGTCCCCGCCGGCGCCCCAGGCGGTGCGGACGTCGTCCACGGTGTGCAGCCGGGTGTCCGCGCGGCTGCGCAGCACGGCGACGGCGGCGCCCAGGGTGAGGCCGACGAACAGGCCGAGGCCCAGCACCAGTCCGGGGACGGGGAAGACGGGCGACGAGGGGACGGTGGCCGGGTCGGTCACGGTCAGGTCCACCGGCGAGACGCCGTCCTGCCGCTCCTCGAGGTCCTCGACCGCCGTGCTGAAGCGCTCGGCGACGGCGTTGGCGACCGCGGCGGCGCGGGCGGGGTCCTCGTCGGTGACGGAGACGTCGACCTGCGAGGTGTCGGGCGGGTTCACCGCGGCGACCCGCGCCCGGAGGTCGGTGACGGACTCGTCGAGCGAGAGCTCGTCGATGACAGGGCCGAGCACGGTCTGGCTGCGGGCGACGTCGGGGTAGGTCGTCACGCGCTGGCTGACGAACTGCGACCCGCTCGTCCCGTCGCCCGAGCTGGCCACGAACACCTGCGCGGTGGTCGTGTACGTCGGCCGGACGGCCAGCACGACGACGAGGGCGACGAACAGCCCGGTGAGCGCGATCGCCGCCCACGTCGCCCAGTACCGGCGCAGGGCCGTCCCGTAGTCCCGGAGTTCCATCTCGCCCACCCTCTGGAGCCCCACCGACGCACCCGTGGGGCCCTCGGCCCAGCGCGCCGTCCCGGCCTCCCCGGAGTGGCCCCGGTCGAGGCTAGGGCGCACCGGACTCCACCGGACCCGGCCGGCGGCACCGGCTCACCCCATGGGAGGGGCCGGCGCTGCGTCCGGCCGCAGGCCGCCGACCATCGTCGCCTCTCGGCCTCCCCACCGGGAGCGCAGGTCCTTGATCGTTCAGGCTCCTCGTGCGTCGTGACTCGCTGTGACCAGGCTGGCACCAGCCATCCGGGACCTAGGGCCCGAATTAGGGACGTCGGGGCCGGGAGGGGTTGCGCTGCGTCACGGCGTCTGGTGGCCTGACCCAGCCTGCGGCGGACCGGTCCCCACGGATCCCGGCCGCCGTCGGATGCAGCGGGGGGCGTCCACGAGCGCTGTCCGCGCCTGTCAGCGATGGCAGGGAGGGGGGCGACGCACGTGGCGCTGGACATGCCGGACGTGGGGGCGACGGCCGTCCCGGCACCTCGGGCACCGCTTCGCGAGGCGGCGTCCGGCCCCCTCCCCCCTGGTGCGACGGCGGCCGGCGTGCTCGGTGTCGGCCGCCGACCGCTGCGCTGGGTGCGCCGGTACGTCACGGCCGCCGTCGCGACCGACCTCGTCGCCGCCGCGGTGTGCGGGGTCGGCGCCCACCTGATCCGGTTCGGCACCGAGGTCGGCTCGACGACCCAGGTCGCGGTGGCCGTGTTCCCGTTGGTGTGGGTGGCGGTGGTGGCCCTCGGCGGCGGCTACGACGCGGCGACGATCGGCACCGGCAACGAGGAGTTCCGCAGCATCCTCCAGGCGGGGCTCGCCGGGCTCGCCGCCATCGGCTTCGCCTCCTACGCGGGGAACTGGCAGCTGTCCCGGGCCCTGGTCGTGATCGCCGTGCCGTCGACGGTCGTGGTCAGCGCGGTCGGGCGGCACCTGCTGCGCCGGTGGGTGCACCGGCTCCGGGCCGGCGGCCGGTGCATGCGGACGGTGCTCGCGGTGGGTCGCGAGCGGGCGGTGCTCGAGCTCGTCCGCCAGGTGCGGCGCGAGCGCCACTGCGGGATGACCGTCGTCGCGGCCTGCGTCCCGCGACCCGACGACGCGTCGCTGCTGCGCGCGGAGGGCGTGCGGGTCGTGGGCGACCTCGCGCACGTGCCGGAGGTCGTCTCGGCGTGGCAGGTCGACGCGGTGGCGGTGACCAGCAGCAGCGACACCGCCGCGACCTACCTGCGGCGGTTGTCCTGGCAGCTGGAGGGGACGGGCGTGGAGCTGCTCGTCGCGCCGGGGCTCATGGAGGTCGCCGGGCCGCGCATGCACGTGCGGCCGTTCGTCGGACTGCCGCTGGTGCACGTGGAGGAGCCGCACTTCACCGGCCCCAAGCGGCTGGTCAAGGCGTCGCTGGACCGGATCGGGGCGGTCCTGCTCGTCCTGCTCGCACTGCCGGTCCTCGTCGTCCTCGCGGCCGCGGTCCGCCTCGACAGCCGCGGGCCCGTGCTCTTCCGCCAGGTGCGCATCGGTCACGCGGGCAAGCCGTTCACCATGCTCAAGTTCCGGACGATGACCGCCGACGCCGAGGCGCGCCGGGGGGAGCTGGGTGCCCGGAACCAGAACGCCGACGGGCTGTTGTTCAAGGTCGCCGGTGACCCGCGCATCACCCGGGTCGGCCAGTTCCTCCGTCGGCACTCGCTCGACGAGCTGCCCCAGCTGCTCAACGTCCTGCTCGGCCAGATGTCGCTGGTCGGCCCGCGCCCACCGCTGCCGGAGGAGGTCGCGAGGTACGACGACTCGGTCCGACGCCGGCTGCTCGTCAAGCCGGGGCTGACCGGCCTCTGGCAGGTCTCCGGCCGCAGCGACCTGACGTGGGAGGAGGCCGTGCGCCTCGACCTGCGGTACGTCGAGAACTGGTCGCTGGCGCTGGACCTCCTGATCCTGTGGAAGACCCTCCGGGCCGTGGTCCGGGCCGACGGGGCGTACTGAGCGGTCGGCGGTGCGCCGGCCGGATCGGCTGTCCGGGCGCTGCCCTCCCGGTCCGGCCCCGGCGGGTGTCCCCGCCGCGGTCTAGCCTGGGATGCCGGGCCTGCGCCGCACCCGGCGGCACGGAGCGGGCCGTCCACCCAGGAGGAAGACCCCCGTGAGTCTGCGCGGCGTGCTCGACGTCGTCCTCACCGATCCCGGCGTCGCGCGCGTGGTGGCCGCGGCCGGGTCCGCCGAGCTCGCCGTGACCGCACCGCCGCCGGTGCAGCCGCTCGTCGCCGCCGCCCTGGCCGCGCGGGAGCCGGGTGCCGGCGTCCCGGTGCTGCTGGTCACCGCCGGCGAGCGGGACGCCGACGCCGCCGCGGACGTGCTGCGCTGCTTCCTGCCCGACCGCCGCGTGGAGACCTTCCCGTCCTGGGAGACGCTGCCGCACGAGCGGCTGTCCCCGCGGGCGGACACCGTCGGCCGCCGGCTGGCCGTGCTGCGCGAGCTGACCCACCCCGGCGACACCGGCATCGACGTGCTGGTCGCACCGGTGCGCAGCGTGCTGCAGCCGCTGGCCCCCGGCCTCGGCGACCTCGTGCCGGTCGAGCTGAAGGCCGGCGGCACCGCCGAGCTCGACGACGTCGCCCGCGCGCTGTCCGACGCCGCTTACACCCGCGTGGAGCTGGTCGAGAAGCGCGGCGAGTTCGCCGTCCGCGGCGGCCTGCTCGACGTCTTCCCGCCCACCGAGCCGCACCCGGTCCGCGTGGAGTTCTGGGGCGACGAGGTCGACGAGCTGCGCTACTTCTCCGCCGCCGACCAGCGCTCCCTCGACGAGCGGCCCGAGCGGCTGTGGGCGCCGCCGTGCCGAGAGCTGCTGCTCACCGACGCCGTCCGCGCCCGCGCCGCCGAGCTCGCCGCGCAGCACCCGGGCCTGGCCGAGCTGCTCGGCAAGCTCGCCGAGGGCATCGCCGTCGAGGGCATGGAGTCGCTGACCCCCGCGCTGGTCGAGGGGCAGCTGCAGCTGCTCACCGACCTGCTGCCCGCCGGCACCCACGTGCTCGTCGCCGACCCCGAGCGGGTCCGCAGCCGGGCCGCCGACCTGGTGCGCACCGCCGAGGAGTTCCTCGCCGCGTCCTGGGCCACCGCCGCCGAGGCCGGCGAGGCGCCGCTGGACCTGGGCGCGTCGTCGTTCCGCGAGCTGGCCGACGTCGAGGCCGCCGCCCGGGGCCGCGGCCTGCCGTGGTGGACCACCGGCGCGTTCACGCTGGACGTCGACGACGAGTCGTCGGTGACCCTGCAGGCGGGCACCGTCGAGCGCTTCTCCGGCGACCTCGATCGCGCCGTCGAGACGCTGCGCGGCTGGACCCGCGACGGCTGGCGGGTCGTCGTCACCTTCGCCGGCCCCGGCCCCGCGCAGCGCGCCGCCGACCAGTTCGGCGCCGCCGACCTCGGCGTGCGGCTGGTGCCCGGCATCGAGTCCGCGCCCGAGGCGAACCTGACCTCGATCACCCAGGGCAGCCTGGAGTCCGGCTTCGCGCTGCCCGGCGTGGGGCTGGCGCTGGTCACCGAGCACGACCTCACCGGCCAGCGCGGCACCACCATGCGCGACGCGGTGAAGATGCCCGCGCGCCGCCGCAACGCCGTCGACCTGGTGCAGCTGCAGCCCGGCGACCTCGTCGTCCACGAGCAGCACGGCATCGGCCGCTACGTCGAGATGGTCAGCCGCACCGTGCACGGCGGCCAGCGCGACTACCTGATCGTCGAGTACGCGCCCGGCAAGCGGAACCAGCCGCCGGACCGGCTGTTCGTGCCCACCGACTCCCTCGACCAGCTCACCCGCTACGTCGGCGGCGAGCAGCCGGCGCTGTCCAAGCTCGGCGGCGCCGACTGGGCGAAGACCAAGGGCCAGGCCCGCCGGGCGGTCAAGCAGATCGCCGCCGAGCTCATCCGGCTCTACTCCGCCCGGATGGCGACCTCGGGGCACGCCTTCGGCCCCGACACGGTCTGGCAGCGCGAGCTCGAGGACGCCTTCCCGTTCCAGGAGACCCCCGACCAGCTCGCCGCGATCGACGAGGTCAAGGCGGACATGCAGAACCCGGTCCCGATGGACCGGATCATCTGCGGCGACGTCGGCTACGGGAAGACCGAGATCGCCGTCCGCGCCGCGTTCAAGGCGGTGCAGGACGGCAAGCAGGTCGCCGTCCTGGTGCCGACGACGCTGCTGGCCAACCAGCACTTCAAGACCTTCTCCGAGCGGTTCGCCCAGTTCCCGGTGACGGTGAAGGTGCTCTCCCGCTTCCAGTCCGACGCCGAGACCCGGCAGATCCTCGAGGAGCTGGCCCGCGGCGAGGTGGACGTGCTCGTCGGCACCCACCGGCTGCTGCAGCCGACCACCCGCTGGAAGGACCTCGGCCTGGTCGTCGTCGACGAGGAGCAGCGCTTCGGCGTCGAGCACAAGGAGTACCTGAAGACGATGCGGACGGCGGTCGACGTCCTGTCGATGTCGGCCACCCCGATCCCGCGCACGCTGGAGATGAGCCTGACCGGCATCCGCGAGATGTCGACGATCCTCACGCCCCCGGAGGAGCGGCACCCGGTGCTCACCTACGTGGGCGCGTGGGACGACAAGCAGATGGCCGCCGCGATCCGCCGCGAGCTGCTGCGCGACGGCCAGGTGTTCGTCATCCACAACCGGGTGCAGTCGATCGACAAGGCCGCGGCGAAGATCCGCCGGCTGGTGCCCGAGGCCCGCGTCGCCGTCGGCCACGGCCAGATGAAGGAGCACGAGCTCGAGCGGATCATGGTCGGCTTCTGGGAGAAGGAGTACGACGTCCTGGTCGCGACGACGATCGTCGAGTCCGGCCTGGACATCCCCAACGCCAACACCCTGATCGTCGACCGCGCCGACACCTTCGGCCTCTCCCAGCTGCACCAGATCCGCGGCCGGGTGGGGCGTGGCCGCGAGCGTGCGTACGCCTACTTCACCTACGACCCGTCGCGGCCGCTGACCGAGACCTCGGTCGACCGGCTGACCACCATCGCGCACAACACCGACCTCGGCGCCGGCATGGCCGTGGCGATGAAGGACCTGGAGATCCGCGGCGCGGGCAACCTGCTCGGCGGCGAGCAGTCCGGGCACATCGCCGGGGTCGGCTTCGACCTCTACGTGCGGCTGGTCGGCGAGGCGGTGGCCGACTACAAGGCGCAGGTCGGCGGCGAGGAGGCGCCGGCCGAGCCGCTCGAGGTGCGGGTGGACCTGCCGGTCGACGCCCACCTGCCGCACGACTACGTGCCCGGCGAGCGGCTGCGGATGGAGGCCTACCGCAAGGTCGCCTCGGTGCAGGACGACGACCAGGCGCAGGCGGTGCTCGACGAGCTCACCGACCGGTACGGCGCCCCGCCGGCGCCGGTGCTCAACCTGCTCGCGGTCGCCCGCTTCCGCGCGGCGATGCGGGCGCTGGGCATCACCGAGGTGTCGCTGCAGGGCCGCGCCATCCGGGTCTCGCCGGTGCCGCTGCGGGAGTCGCAGCAGATGCGGCTGGCCCGGCTGGCCGACGGCGCCACCTACAAGTCCGCCGTCCAGACGGTGTCGCTCAAGGTCCCGGTCGGCCCCGACCGGCGCACCCCGCTCCGCGACGTCGCGCTGCTCGAGCACCTGCACTCGCTGCTGAAGGCGGTCGTCGAGCAGCCGGTCGCCGCCTGAGGCGGCGCCTGCGACGACCGTCACACCCCATGTGGCAGCCTGCCCGGGTGCGCACCCGCCGTCCCGCCGCCGTCGTCCTCGGGCTCGTGGCCGCCGCCGTCACGGTGACCGGCTGCCGGACCTCGCCCAACGTCGCCGCCTACGTCGGGGACCAGCAGGTGACCGTGGCCGAGCTGCAGGCCGCCGTCGACGAGCGGCTGGCCGACCCCGCGATCGCCGAGGCCGTCGGGGGCGGCGGCACCGACTACACCCGCCAGGTGCTCACCCTGCTCGTGCGCCAGGAGCTCTACGCCGAGGCGGCCCGGCGCAGCGACGTCGAGGTCGGCGACGCCGAGGTCGGCGCCTTCATCGAGACCGCGCTGGCCGGCCGCGACGTGGAGGAGCTCTACGCGCAGGCCGCCTCGCAGGGCTACTCGCGCGAGGACATCCGGGAGAGCGCCCGCCAGCAGCTGCTCCGCCGGGAGCTCGGCGTCGCCGCCGGTGAGGACCCCGGGACCGACGAGGCCGCGCTGCGCGCCCGGTACGAGGAGGTCCGCGCCGGCCTGGAGCAGGTGGAGCTCGGCTACTTCGCCGTCCCCGACCAGGCCACCGCCGACGCCGTCGTCGCCGAGCTGGCCGCCGCGCCCGCCTCGTACCCGGCGGTCGCGGCGCGGTACCCGGGCGAGATCACCCTGCCCGCGCTGCAGCCGACCGGCACCGCCGACGTCCCCGCGCCGCTGGCCGAGGGCGTGGCCGCCGCCCCGCCGAACACCGGCTTCAGCGTCACCGTCGGCGACGTGCCCGGCGTGGTGGTCGCCTTCGTCGGGCAGCGGACGACGCCGTCGTTCGAGGAGGTCCGGCCGCAGCTGGAGGACGAGGCCGCGCAGGGCGCCGAGGAGGCCGGGGCGGCGGTGGTCGACGAGGTCCGCGACGACGTCGGCGTCACCGTCAACCCGCGCTACGGCGAGTTCGGTGACCAGGACGTGGTGCAGGAGGCGGAGGGCGGCGTGGTCGACCTGCTCGACGACGCCGGTGCCGCGGCCCCCACCACCGGCGAGGGCTGACCCGGTGCCCCCGGCCGTCGTCGTCACGGTCAGCCCGCGGCTGCCCGGCCTGCTCGGCCCGGCCGGCTGGGCCGCGCTGGCCGGGCGCCGGATCGCCGCGCTGCCCGGCGCCGCGGCCACCGCGGACGTGCTGCGCGCCGCCGGGTGGCAGGTCGCCGACGCCGCCGACGCGGCCGGCCTGGACTGCGACGTCGCCTGCCTCGCGGCCCCGGGGGAGGACGTGGCCGGGCGGCCGGTCGTCGACGGCGCCCCCGAGCCGCCCGGCGCCCACCTGCTCGACGTCGTCGCGCTGATGGACCGGCTGCGCTCGCCCGGCGGCTGCCCCTGGGACGCCGAGCAGACCCACTCCTCGCTGCGCGGCTACCTCCTCGAGGAGGCCCACGAGGCCTACGACGCCATCGTCGACGACGACCCGGTCGCGATGCGTGAGGAGCTCGGCGACGTGCTGCTGCAGGTCGTCTTCCACGCCCGCGTCGCCGCCGAGGCCGGCCCGGACCGGCGCTTCGACGTCGACGACGTGGCCCGCGACCTGGTCGAGAAGCTGGTCCGCCGGCACCCGCACGTGTTCGGCGACGCCGGTCCCCGCGACGTGGCCGGCGTCGAGGCGGGCTGGGAGGAGATCAAGAAGGCGGAGAAGCAGCGGCGCTCGCCCACCGAGGGCGTCTCGCGCTCGCAGCCGGCCACCGCGTGGGGGACGGCGCTGGTGCGGCGGGCCGCCCGGGCCGGGTTCCCGACGCCGGAGCCGGCCGAGCTGGGCTCGACGTCGCCGGAGGAGCTCGGGGAGCGGCTGCTGGCCGTGGTCGCCGCGGCCGTGCAGCGCGGCTGGGACGCCGAGGACGCGCTGCGCGAGGCGGTCCGCCGCTACGCCGGCGAGCTCGACGCCGAGGCCCGCCGCCGCGGCTAGCCGACGGGGAGTCGCTCGGCCGGCGCGGTGGTGACCCGTGGCGCGGTGAGCATGGCCTTCAGCGCGCCGAGCACGCCCAGCCCGGCGACCGCGGCGGCGCACCAGACGCCCGGCCCGAGCCGGTGGACGTCCCAGCCGGCGTCCACCAGGCGTGCGACGACCGCGGCGGCCACGGCCAGCGCGACCCCCAGCGCCAGCACCCCGGACACCCGGTGGCCGCGCGCGGGGCGGAGCAGCAGGAGCCCGAGGACGACGAGCACCGCACCGCCGAGCGCCACCGCCGCCGGCTGCCACAGGCCGGTGCGCCCGAGCTCGTCGACCCCCTCCCGGGCCGCGTCGACGGCGCGCACCACCAGGTGCAGCCCGGTGGTCTCCTCCCCCCGTTCCCACGGCAGCCACACGCTGGCCCCGTCGGCCACGCCGGCCAGCAGCAGGAGCACCCCGCCGACGACGTCGGGGCGCCGCACGTAGGCCAGCCGGCCGGGGCCGGCCGCCACCCCGGCCACCGTCGTGCCGTCCGGGACCGGCTCGACGTCCTCGTCGTCGTCCTCGGCGGGGTCCGGCGCGAACCCGAGGACGGAGGGAGCCGCCTCCGCGGCCACGTCCACGGGGGGTGGTGGCGGCGCGGCTCCGGCGCCGTACCCGGGGGGTCGCTGCTGCTGGCGCTCGGTCATCGGGTCCTCCGACGGCGCAGACGTGGGGAAGACGCCCGCCACGACGAGGTTATCGCCGGATCGGTTCCGCCGAGGCCGCACCGTGACTGCTCCGTTACCGGAGTCCCGGGGACCACGCGTCCCGGGTGAACCCCGCCCGCCTCGCTAGGCTGCTCACCGTGCCGAGCATCGATGCCGTAGGCGCGCGGGAGATCCTGGACTCGCGCGGTAACCCCACCGTGGAGGTCGAGGTCGCCCTCGACGACGGGACGATCGCGCGGGCCGCGGTCCCGAGCGGCGCCTCCACCGGCGCCTTCGAGGCGGTGGAGCTGCGCGACGGGGACGACCGCTACGGCGGCAAGGGCGTCACCAAGGCCGTCGACGGCGTCCTCGACGTCATCGGCCCCGAGCTGGTCGGCTACGAGGCCACCGAGCAGCGGCTGGTCGACCAGCGCCTGCTCGACCTCGACGGCACCCCGGACAAGTCGCGGCTGGGCGCCAACGCGATCCTCGGCGTCAGCCTCGCCGTCGCCCGCGCCGCCGCCGAGTCCACCGGCCTGCCGCTGTTCCGCTACGTCGGCGGGCCGTCGTCCCACCTGCTGCCGGTGCCGATGATGAACATCCTCAACGGCGGCGCCCACGCCGACAGCAACGTCGACGTGCAGGAGTTCATGATCGCCCCGATCGGGGCGGCGACCTTCGCCGAGGCGCTGGCCGTGGGCACGGAGACCTACCACGCGCTCAAGTCGGTGCTGAAGGGCCGCGGCCTGTCCACCGGCCTCGGTGACGAGGGCGGCTTCGCGCCCGACCTGCCGACCAACCGGGCCGCGCTCGACCTCATCGCCGAGGCGGTGGAGAAGGCCGGCTACTCCCTGGGCACCGACATCGCCTTCGCCCTCGACGTCGCCGCCACCGAGTTCCACGGCGAGGGCGGCTACGACTTCGAGGGGCAGACCCGCTCTGCGGAGTACCTCGTCGACTACTACCGCGAGCTCGTCGACGCCTACCCGGTGGTCTCCATCGAGGACCCGCTGTCGGAGGAGGACTGGGACGGCTGGGTCGCCATGACCGCCGCCCTCGGTGACCGCGTGCAGATCGTCGGCGACGACCTGTTCGTCACCAACCCGGCCCGCCTCGCCGACGGGATCGAGCGCGGGGCCGCGAACGCGCTGCTGGTGAAGGTCAACCAGATCGGCACGCTGACCGAGACCCTCGACGCGGTGAACCTGGCGCACCGCAACGGCTACCGCTGCATGATGAGCCACCGCTCGGGCGAGACCGAGGACACCACGATCGCCGACCTCGCCGTCGCCACCGACTGCGGGCAGATCAAGACCGGCGCGCCGGCGCGCAGCGAGCGGGTGGCGAAGTACAACCAGCTGCTGCGCATCGAGGAGGAGCTCGACGACGCCGCGCGCTACGCCGGCGCGGCGGCCTTCCCGCGCCTGCGGACCTCCTGACCCGGTGAGCGCCGGTTCGGGGCGGCGGCGCTCGACCGGCCGCCCGCTGTCGCACGCGGCGTCGCGGCCGGTCCCGGCCGGGACGCGGTCGGGCGCCGGCAGCCGTCCCGAGGCCCGCCGCCCCGGCCGGCGCACGCCGCCGCGGACGCCCGCGCGTCCCGCGGCGGCGCGCCGGCCGCTGTTCACCGGCCGCACCGTGGTGTTCGTCGGGCTGCTCCTGCTGCTGTCGCTCACGCTGGCCGGGCCGGTGCGGCAGTGGCTGGACGGCCGTGCCGAGATCGCCCGGCTGGCCGCGGAGAGCACCGCCTACGACGAGCGCATCGCCGACCTGCAGGCCGAGCTCGAGCGGCAGGCCGACCCGGCGTGGACCGCCCGCGAGGCCCGCGAGCGGCTGGCCTACGTGCTGCCCGGCGACCGGCTCGTCGTCGTGGTCGACGGCGAGGCGGCCGAGGGCGACGCCGGCACGCTGCCCGACGCCGTCGACGCCGCGCCGCGGCCCTGGTACGAGGAGCTGCTCGGCTCGGTGGCCGGCGCCGACGGCTGAGGGGCGCCGTCGGGCCCGTCGAGCCGCTGCCGCAGACTTCCCTGGTGACCACCCCGACCACCCCGGGACGCCGGGTGCACGAGCCGATCACGCCGGAGGAGCGCGAGGTCGTCGCCCGGCAGCTGGGCCGGCCGCCGCGCGCCGTGCGGGCGGTCGCGCACCGCTGCCCGTGCGGCCAGCCCGACGTCGTCCAGACCTCGCCGCGGCTGGAGGACGGCACGCCGTTCCCCACGCTGTACTACCTGACCTGCCCGCGGGCGTCGGCGGCCGCCAGCCGGCTGGAGTCCACCGGGCGCATGCGCGAGTGGCAGGCCGACCTCGGCACCGACGCCGACCTCGCCGCGGCCTACCGGGCGGCGCACGAGGCCTACCTGGCCGAGCGCGACGCCCTCGGCGAGCTGCCCACCCGCAACACCGCCGGCGGCATGCCCGACCGGGTCAAGTGCCTGCACGCCCTGGCCGGCCACGCGCTGGCCGCGGGGCCCGGCGTCAACCCGATCGGCGACCGCGCGGTGGCCGGGATGGGGGAGTGGTGGGCCGCCGGCCCCTGCGCGCAGCCGGAGGAGCGGCCGTGACCCGGGTGGCCGCGATCGACTGCGGCACCAACTCCATCCGCCTGCTCGTCGCCGACGTGCCGCCCGAGGGCGCGCACACCGACCTGCTGCGCCGCATGGAGGTCGTGCGGCTGGGCCAGGGCGTGGACGCCACCGGCCGGCTCGCCCCCGAGGCGATCGAGCGCACCCGGGTGGTGCTCGCCGAGTACGCCGCGCAGGCCCGCGACCTCGGCGCCACCGCGGTGCGGATGGTGGCCACCAGTGCCACCCGCGACGCCGCCAACCGCGCGGACTTCGAGGCGATGGTGCTGGCCACGCTCGGCCGTCCGCCGGACGTCGTCCCGGGCGACGAGGAGGCGCGACTGTCCTTCCTCGGCGCCACCGCCTCCCTCGCCGCCGCGGCCGCCGCGCACGGCGGCCCGCCGCCGCGCCCGCCCTACCTGGTGGTCGACATCGGCGGCGGGTCGACCGAGTTCGTCCTCGGCGACGCCTCCGGGGTGCGCGCCGCCCGCTCCGTCGACGTCGGCTGCGTGCGGCTGACCGAGCGGCACCTGCACGGCGACCCGCCGACGGCGGACGAGATCGGCGCCAGCGAGGCCGACATCCGCGCGGCGCTGGCCGAGGTGGCCGCGGCGGTGCCGGTGGAGGAGGCGGTCACGCTGGTCGGCCTGGCCGGCTCGGTGACCACGGTGGCCGCCCTCGCGCTGCGGCTGCCCGCCTACGACGCCGAGGCCATCCACGGCTCGCGCGTCCCGGTCTCGGCGGTCCGCTCGGTCACCGCCGGGCTGCTGACCGCCACCTGCGAACGCCGGGCCGCGTACCCGGTCATGCACCCCGGGCGGGTCGACGTCATCGGCGCCGGCGCGCTGGTGCTGCGGGTGGTCATGGACGCGTTCGCGCTCGACGAGGTCGTCGTCAGCGAGCACGACATCCTCGACGGCATCGCGCTGCGGCTCGCCCGGGGGTGACCGTCAGCCGGCCTCGTTGAGGCCGGGCGGCAGCTTGCCGGTCAGCTGCTGGTAGGCCGTGGCCGCGCCGCGGGCGGCCAGCAGCCGGCCGGCCGCGACCGCCAGCCCGGAGAACGCGGCCCAGGCGAGCGCGTCCGGCCAGGAGACACCGGGCGCGGCCGGGTTCTTCGGCGGGGTCGTGCCGCGGGCCGCGTACCAGGCGGCGTCGGTGAGCTTGCGGACGGCGATGCCCGACACGGTGGCCGTCCCCGTGCCGAGGAGCTTCCAGGTCAGCGGCGCCTTCTGCTTGCGGGCCATGGGGTGATCATGCCTGGCGCCCCCGCGCTCCGCGCGCCCCCGGGCGGGTGGTCCACTGGGCGGGTGGCGGTCGACGCGCAGGGGTTCCCGGTCACGCGGACGCCGGCGGGGGTGGCCCGGTCGGCGCGCGCGGCCCGCGACCTCGCCGTCCTGGACGCCCGGATCTCGGGCTGCCGGGCCTGCCCGCGCCTGGTGACCTGGCGCGAGGAGGTCGCCCGGGTCAAGCGCGCGTCCTTCCGCGACCAGGACTACTGGGGCCGCCCGGTGCCCGGCCTGGGCCCGGCCGACGCGCGGATCGCCGTCGTCGGGCTGGCGCCGGCCGCGCACGGCGGCAACCGCACCGGGCGGGTCTTCACCGGCGACCGCAGCGGCGACTGGATCTTCGCCGCGCTGTGGCGGGCGGGCCTGGCGAGCCAGCCGACGTCGACGCACGTCGGGGACGGCCTCGAGCTCACCGGCGTGCGGGTGGCCGCCGCGGTCCGCTGCGCGCCCCCGGACAACGCGCCGACGCCGGCCGAGCGCGACACCTGCTCGCCGTGGCTGGCCCGCGAGCTGGCGCTGCTGCCCGACCTGCGGGTGGTCGTCGTCCTCGGCGGGTTCGGCTGGACGGCGCTGTGGCCGGTCCTCGCCGGGGCGGGGTACGTCCTGCCCCGCCCGCGGCCGGCGTTCGGCCACGGCGTCGAGGTGGCGCTGCAGGGGCCGCGCGGGCCGCTGACCCTGCTCGGCAGCTACCACGTCAGCCAGCAGAACACGTTCACCGGCCGGCTGACCGAGCCGATGCTGGACGCCGTCCTGTCCCGGGCCACGGAGCTCGCCGGGACCGGCTGAGCCGGAGCGCGGCCGGAGGGCCGCCCTAGGCTGGGCGGCACCGGGCAGCCGTCCGCAGCGCGCCCGCCCCCGTGGCCCAATCGGCAGAGGCAGGCCCCTTAAAAGGGTCGCAGTGTGGGTTCGAGTCCCACCGGGGGCACCGGTCCGCACCCGCAGTTCTTCCGGCCCCATAGCGCATGCGGGCGAGGAAATCCAGGGGTTGACGTCCCCCGTGACCGTCTTGACAAGGTGACCCTGAGCAACGGAGCTCACACCCAACGTTCGAGGGGACGTCGTCCATGACCCAGGTCCACCCGTCCCGCCGGTCGCGGCTCGCCGTGATCGGCAGTGCCGGCGCCATCGCGCTGGCCGGGAGCGTGGTCGCCGCGCTGCCCGCCGGTGCCGCCGGCGGCTGCGAGACCCGCACCAACAACACCGTCGCCAAGCTGACCGAGTGCGTCACGCTCGAGGGCGTCACGGAGCACCTCGAGGCGTTCCAGGCGATCGCCGACGCCAACGGCGGCAACCGCGCCTCGGGCACCGCGGGCTACGACGCCTCGGTCGACTACGTGGAGGAGCGGCTGGAGGCGGTCGGCTACACCGTCCACGTCCAGGGGTTCGAGTTCCCGTTCTTCCGGCTGGGTGAGAGCTCGTTCAGCCGCGTCGCGCCCACGGCGACGACGTACACGGTGGGCACCGACTACGCGCCGATGACCTACACCGGCCCGGGCACGGTCGACGACGGCGTCGTCGCCCCGGTCGACCTCGCCGGCACGGGTCTGGGCAGCGGCTGCGAGGCCGCTGACTTCGCCGGCCTCGCAGCCGAGTCGGTGGCCCTCGTCCAGCGGGGCGGCTGCGCCTTCGCCGTCAAGGCGCAGAACGCCGAGGCCGCCGGGGCTTCCGCGGTCATCGTCTTCAACAACACGGCCGGCCCGCTCAACGGCACCCTGGGCGCTCCCGGGATCACCATCCCGGTCATCGGCGTCCCCACGGCCCTGGGCCAGGAGCTCGCCGCCGCGGGCACGACCGTCGACCTGACCGTCGACGCGGAGAGCGAGATCCGCGACACCTACAACGTCGTCGCCGAACTGCCCGGCCGCACCTCGGACAACGTGGTCATGGCCGGTGCGCACCTCGACTCCGTGCTCGCGGGCCCGGGCATCAACGACAACGGCTCCGGCAGCGCGGCGATCCTCGAGGTCGCCGAGAACATCACCAAGCTGAAGCCGGAGAACACCATCCGGTTCGCCTGGTGGGGCGCCGAGGAGCTCGGCCTGCTCGGCTCCGAGCACTACGTCTCGCAGCTGAGCGACCAGCAGAAGGCCGACATCGGGCTGTACCTGAACTTCGACATGGTCGGCTCGCCGAACTTCGCCCGGTTCGTCTACGACGGCGACCAGTCGGACTTCCGGGCGCCGGTGACGGTCCCCGAGGGCTCGGCCCAGATCGAGTACGTCCTCGAGGACTACTTCGAGGCGCAGGGCCTGTGGTACGAGGGCAGCGAGTTCAGCGGCCGCAGCGACTACCAGGCGTTCATCGAGAACGGCATCCCCTCCGGTGGCCTGTTCACCGGCGCCGAGGTCCTCAAGCAGGCGTACCAGGTGCCGCTGTACGGCGGTACCGCCGGGGTCGCCTACGACCCGAACTACCACCAGGCCGGGGACACGATCGACAACGTCGACCCGAAGGCACTCGAGACGAACTCCGACGCCATCGCCTACTCGGTGCTGACCCTGGGCTACGACACGTCCCGGGTGAACGGCGTGGCCGGCCGGCCGGTGCCGGGTGGCACGTTCGAGGCGGACCCGACCGACCGCCAGTTCCGGGTGACCCCGGAGCAGAAGGCCGGCGGTGGCGGCCTCTCGCCGGACCACGACCACGACCACGACCACGGCGGGGTCGAGGCCTGACCTGCACCTCCCCGCACGACCCGGGGGCGCGGCACCGCACGGTGTCGCGCCCCCGGCGCGTCTTCCCACCCGGTCGGGGGTACTGGCAGGGTCAGGAACGCGCAGGCCACCTGCGGCGTTGTAGGAACCGAGTGGGGTGCGAGGTAGCAGCCCACCGACCGACCAGTCACCTCGAGGAGATGACGATGCCCAGCTCCAACCCGGTCTTCGGCCGGGGCTTCGCCAACGCCGCGTCCGGCGGTGGCCAGCCGTACGGCCAGGGCTACGGCGCTCCCGGCTACGGCCAGCAGTACGGCCAGCAGGGCTACGCCGCTCCCGGTCAGCAGCAGTACGGCCAGCCCCACGGCCAGCAGTACGGCGCGCCCCAGGGCTACGGCGCCCCGCAGGGCTACGGCGCCCCGCAGGGCTACGGCGCGCCCCAGGGCTACGGCGCCCCGGCCCCCGCCGGGCCGTACGGGCCGCCGGCCACCCGCTACATGACGATGGACGACGTCGTCCAGAAGACGGGCCTGTCGTTCCTCGTCACCGTCCTGGCCGCCGCCGCCGTCTGGGCGCTGCCCGGCCAGGCCGCGTGGGGCCTGGCGCTGCCCGCGGTGCTCGTGGCCTTCGTCCTGGGCCTGGTGATCAGCTTCAAGCAGATCGCCAACCCGGCGGCGACGCTGGCCTACGGCGCGCTCTACGGTGTCGCGCTCGGCGCCATCAGCGAGGCCTTCAACACGGTCTACCCCGGGATCGTGATCCAGGCGGTGATCGGCACCTTCGGTGTCTTCGCCGGCATGCTCGTCGTCTACAAGACCGGCGCCATCCGGGTCACCCCCAAGCTGACCCGCTGGATCGTCGGCGCCCTGTTCGGCGTCCTGGCCCTGGTCCTGGTCAACCTGCTCGTGTCGTTCTTCGTCCCGGGCGGCCTGGGCCTGCGTGACGGCGGCCCGCTGGCCATCGTCTTCAGCCTCGTCGTGATCGGTGTGGCGGCCTTCTCGCTGCTGCTCGACTTCGACATGGCCGACCAGGCGATCCGCCGCGGCGCCCCGGCCAAGTTCGCCTGGTACATCGCCTTCGGCCTGCTCGTCACGGTCGTCTGGCTGTACCTGGAGATCCTGCGGCTGCTGTCCTACTTCCAGGACAACTGACCCGCAGCACGTCCCGGTGGCCCGGTCCCCCTCGGGGGGCCGGGCCACCGGCGTCTGCCGGGCCGGACGACGCCGGATCGTCCGCCACGGACGATGCGGGGACGGCCGGACGGCGCTGGGGTGGGGAGGGCCCGCGAGCGGGTCCACCCCCAGCCCGCGCCAGGAGGCCCGGATGTCCGCTCCCACCGACCCGACCACCGTCTCCGTCCCCGGGGCCGTGCCCCCGCCGCGGACCGCCGCCGGAGCCGACCCCACCGCCATCCGCCCGTTCCGGATCGCCGTCCCCGAGGCGGACCTGCTCGACCTGCGCCGGCGCGTCGCCGCGACGCGGTGGCCCTCCGCGGAGCTGGTCGCGGACCGGTCGCAGGGCGTGCAGCTGGCGACGGTGCAGGCCCTCGTGCGCCACTGGCTCACCGACTACGACTGGCGCGCGTGCGAGGCGCGGATCAACGCGCTGCCGCAGGCCACCACCGAGATCGACGGGGTGGAGGTCCACTTCCTGCACGTGCGCTCGCGGCACGAGGACGCGCTGCCGCTGGTCATGACGCACGGCTGGCCGGGCTCGGTCGTCGAGCTGCTCGAGACCGTCGGCCCGCTCACCGACCCGACCGCGTACGGCGGCCGCGCCGAGGACGCCTTCCACCTCGTGCTGCCGTCCCTGCCCGGCTACGGCTTCTCCGCCGAGCCGCGGGAGCTGGGCTGGGACGTCGCCCGCGTCGGGCGCGCCTGGGCCGAGCTGATGCGCCGCCTCGGCTACACCCGCTACGTGGCCCAGGGCGGCGACGTGGGTGCCGGGGTCACCGACGCGATGGGCCGGCAGGCGCCCGAGGGGCTGCTCGGCATCCACCTCAACCTGCTGGTGACCGCGCTGGCCGGTCCCCAGCCGACCGACACCGAGCAGGAGCGCGAGGCCGCCGCCGCGGTCGAGACGTTCCGGACCAGCGGCTTCGCCTACTTCCTCGAGCAGGCCACCCGGCCGCAGACGATCGGCTACGCCCTGCTCGACTCACCGGTCGCGCTGGCGGCCTGGATGCTCGACCACGACACGGACTCCTACTACAAGATCGCCCGCGCCTTCACCGACGGGCAGCCCACCGGCAACCTCACCCGCGACCACGTGCTGGACAACGTCACGACGTACTGGCTGACCGGCACCGGCGCGTCGTCGGCCCGGTCCTACTGGGAGAGCTACGGACCGGACGCCCCCGCCGCCGCGGCGGCCGGCCAGGCGCCCCCTCCGGTCGCGGTCCCGACCGGCTTCACCACGTTCCCGGGCGAGATCTGGCGCGCCCCGCGCAGCTGGGTCGAGCGGTCCTACCCGACCCTCACCTACTTCAACGAGGTCGACCGGGGCGGGCACTTCGCCGCCTGGGAGGAGCCCGAGCTGTTCGCGACCGAGGTCCGCGCGGCCTTCCGGCCGCTGCGCGGCTGATCCCGCGCCGGGGACGACGGCGGCCCGGCCCCCCGAGGGGACCGGGCCGCCGTGGCGTGCCGGGAGCGGCTCAGGAGAGGCGCTCCAGCACCATCGCCATGCCCATGCCGCCACCGACGCACATGGTCTCCAGGCCGAAGGTGCCGTCCGTGGTCTGCAGGCCGTTGAGCAGCGTGCCGGTGATGCGGGCGCCGGTCATGCCGAAGGGGTGACCGACGGCGATCGCGCCGCCGTGCACGTTCAGCTTGTCGATGTCGATGCCCAGGTCCCGGTAGCTCGGGATGACCTGCGCGGCGAAGGCCTCGTTGATCTCGACGAGGTCCATGTCGTCGATGGTCATGCCCGCCCGCTGCAGCGCCAGCTTCGAGGCGTCGACCGGGCCGTAGCCCATGATCTCCGGCGACAGGCCGGTCACCGCGGTGGAGACGATGCGGGCCAGCGGGGTGAGGCCGAGGTCGCGGGCCTTGGTGTCGCTCATGACCACGACCGCGGCGGCGCCGTCGTTGAGCGGGCAGGCGTTGCCGGCGGTGACCCGGCCGTCGGGGCGGAAGACCGGCTTGAGGCCGGAGATGCCCTCGAGGGTGGTGCCGGGACGCGGGCCGTCGTCCTTGCTGACGACGGTGCCGTCGGGGGTGGTGACCGGGGTGATCTCCCGCTCCCAGAAGCCCTCGGCGATGGCCTTCTCGGCCAGGTTCTGGCTGCGGACCGCGAACTCGTCCATCTCCTGGCGGGAGACGTCCTTGAGCAGCGCCAGGTTCTCGGCGGTCTGCCCCATGGCGATGTAGATGTCGGGGATCTCGCCGTTCTCCCGCGGGTCGGTCCACGAGTCGGCGCCGCTCTCGGCGGTCTTGGCCACGCGCGCCTCGGCGTCGGTGAAGACCGGGTTGTGGGTGTCGGGCAGCGAGTCGCTGTTGCCCTTCACGAAGCGGGAGACCATCTCGACGCCGGCGGAGATGAAGACGTCGCCCTCGCCGGCCTTGATCGCGTGCATGGCCATGCGGGTCGTCTGCAGCGACGACGAGCAGTAGCGGGTGATCGTGGTGCCCGGCAGGTGGTCCATGCCGAGGAGCACGCTGACGACGCGGCCCATGTTGTGGCCCTGCTCGCCGCCGGGCAGGCCGCAGCCGAGGATCAGGTCGTCGATGTCGGTCGGGTCCAGGGCGGGGACCTTGTCCAGCGCCGCGCGGACGATGGTGGCGGTCAGGTCGTCGGGGCGCAGGTCCTTGAGCGACCCCTTGAACGCGCGCCCGATGGGGGAGCGCGCGGTCGCGACGATGACGGCTTCGGGCATGGGGTCCTCCACGGTGAGGGGCTCCCGGCCGGGGGTGCCGGGTGTCGGGTCACCCCGGAAACTACCCCCGGGTACGCGGCCGGTCGCGGGTGCGCCCGGAACAGGACGCCGCTGTGTTGCAGGTCACGCGGCGTTCAGCCGACCGACGCCTCCCTGGCCTGGCCGGCCTCCTCGGGCGTGGGCAGCTCGCTGGGCCGGCGGCGCAGCAGCCGGGCCCAGGGGCCCAGGGGCCCGGTGCCCGAGCCGCGGACCTCGGTGGCCCGCACCTCGGTGCCCGGGCGCCCGGCGGCCCGCGCCGCCGCCTGGGCCACCGGGCGCACCGAGGTGCGGCGCAGCCGGCCGCGCTCGGCCCGGGCGGGCCAGACGCCGATGGCGTCGGCGAGCGCGGGGAGGATGACCGCGGCGGCCTGCGCGTAGCCGGCCGCGCTGGGGTGGAACTCGTCGACGCTGAACAGCGAGCGGTCCTGGGCGAAGCTCGGCCCGAGCACCGAGCCGAGCGACACCGTCCGCCCGCCGGCCTCCACGACGGCGATCGTCTGCGCCGCGGCCAGCTGCCGGCTCCACCGCCGGGCCAGGAGCCGCAGCGGCTGCCCGATCGGCCGGATCGTCCCGAGGTCGGGGCAGGTGCCGACGACGACCTGCGCGCCCGCCTCGCGCAGCCGCCGCACCGCGTCGGCCAGGTGGCGCACCGACACCGACGGCCGGGTGCGGGTGGTGACGTCGTTGGCGCCGATCATGATCAGCGCGACGTCGGGCCGCTGGACCAGCGCGGCCTCGACCTGCGGGTCCAGCTCGCAGGACTCGGCGCCGGAGACGGCCAGCCGGACCAGCCGCACAGGGCGCTCGGCGAGCTCGGTCAGCGCGGCGGCGAGCAGCACGCCGGGGGTCTCCGTGGCGCGCGTGACGCCCAGGCCGACGGCGCTGGAGTCGCCGAGCACGGTGAACACGATCGGCTTGCCGCGGCCCCGGCCGTAGACGCCGTCGCCGGAGGGCGGGTCCTGCTTCGACGTCCGCGCCTCCACCCGGCGGCGGGCCGCGAGGGCCTGGAGACGGAGCAGCCCGAGCAGCCCGGCCCCGGCCAGGCCCAGCCCGGTGCCGCCGTAGGCGGCGCCGGCCGCCAGCCGTCGCGCCCTGCTCGCCCTCGTCACCGCCACCCCGCCCGTCGCGCCGCGCAACCGTCTGTCCTGCAGGCTAGTCGGCCCCTACGGTGCGCCCCGTGTCCGAATCCCCCCGACGGGTGGCCCCCGATCGAACTCCCGGTGACCGCTCGCAGCTGATCGTCGACGTCCTGGTCGAGGCCTTCTCCGAGCTGATGGCCGTCGACGCCGACGCCTTCCGCACCAAGTTCCGCAAGATGGCCGCCGACCCCTTCGCGTTCTACCGAGGCAGCGCCTGCCTCTTCTACGCCGACATGGACCGCCTCGAGGACCCCTGGTGCGACGAGCGGACCAGCCGGGTGTGGATCCAGGGCGACCTGCACGCGGAGAACTTCGGCACCTACATGGACGGCGCCGGGCGGATCGTGTTCGACGTCAACGACTTCGACGAGGCCTACGTCGGCTCGGTCACCTGGGACCTGCGCCGGTTCGCCGCCAGCTTCGCGCTGCTGGCGTGGCGCAAGGCCCTGGGCGACGACGTGATCGGGGAGCTGGTCGGCACCTACCTCGGCGCCTACCTGGACCAGGTGGAGGCGTTCCGCCGCTCCGACGACGACCGCTCGTTCGCGCTGACCGCCGCGAACACCGAGGGCGCCGTCCGCGAGGCGATCCTCGAGACGACCACCCGCACGCGGGCCGCGCTGCTCGACCGCACGACCGTCGTCGAGACCTACCAGCGGCGGTTCGCCGACGGCGGCCGCACCCGCCGGCTCGAGGACGCCGAGCGCGACCGGGTGCTCGCCGCGCTGGACCGCTGGCGGGAGACCGTCGTCCCGCCGGTGCGCCGCCGCGACGTCGCCTACGACGTCAAGGACGTCATCGGCACGGGCGGGTTCGGCATCGGCAGCGCCGGCCTGCCCGCCTACAACGTGCTGCTCGAGGGCTACGACCAGGCGCTGGAGAACGACGTCGTCCTGTCGCTCAAGCAGGGCAACGTGGCCGCGCCCAGCCGGATCGTCCGCGACGAGCGGATCCGCTCCTACTTCGAGCACCACGGGCACCGCACCGCGGTCAGCCAGCGGGCGCTGCAGGCCAACGCCTCGCAGTTCCTCGGCCACACCGAGATCGACGGCGTCGGGTTCGTCGTCCAGGAGCTCTCGCCCTACGAGGTGGACCTGGACTGGGAGGACCTCACCGAGCCCGAGGAGATCGCCCCGGTCGTGGCCCAGCTGGGCCGGGCGACGGCGAAGATGCACTGCGTCGGGGACGTCGACAGCGACCACACGCTGGTCGACTTCCAGACCGAGGACGCGGTGTCGGCGATGGTCGGCGGCCGGCGGGAGGAGTTCGTCGCCGACCTGGTCGACTTCGCGCACTCCTACGCGCGGCAGACGCAGGAGGACCACCGGCTGTTCGTCGACGCCTTCCGCGCCGGACGCATCCCCGGGATCAGCTCGAGCGGCGCCCACCCGCTCCGAGTGGGGTGAGCATGCCGACGTGCGGGCCGATGCCCGCGACGTCGAACGGCGCGGTCACCACGCGGAAGCCCATCCGCTCGTAGAAGCCGGCCGCGGGGACGCGGGCGTCGCACCACAGCAGGTCCGCGTCCCGCGCGGCGAGCAGCTCCCGGCCGGCCGCGACCAGCGCGCGGCCGGCCCCGGTGCCCCGCACGGCGGGGTCGGTGGCCATGCCGCGCAGCTGCCACGGCGCCCGGGCCGGCTGCCACGGGCAGGGAGCGGGCGACAGCCGGACGACGCCGACCACCCGCCCGTCGGCGGTCCGGGCCGCGAGGTGCACGGTCGCGGGGTCGTCGTCGCCGGGCATCGCGGCCGGCCCGCCGTCGCGCAGGACGGCGCTGCGCAGCGGCAGGACGACGTCGACGCCGACCTCCTCGACCGTGACGGTCACCTCGTGGGCGCGGCCCCGGAGCCGCAGTTCCGGTCGTGGTGGGCCCCGACGCGCGACAGCGCCGGTCCGGCCGCCGAGCCCTCGACGGCGGTGACGGCGCCGTCCACCCGCCCGTCGGCGTCCGGGCTGTCCGGGTCGATGGCGCCGACCTGGGCGCGCAGCCGCGCGAGCCCGTCGCGGACCGCCTGCCGGTCGGCGGCGACCTCCCCGGGGGCGGTCACGCCGTCGAACGCGGTGACGGCCTGGTCGAGCAGGGGCGGCAGGGCCGCGACGCCCCGGGTCTCGGCCGCCTCGAGGGCGGCGCTCAGCTGCGTCACGACCGGGGTGGCCTCGACGCCGCGGAGGAGTCGTCCCCGCCGCCTCCGCAGCCGGCGATCAGCAGGGCGCCGGCCGCGGTGAGCAGGCCGGCGCGGAGGAGCCGGGTCGATCGGGACACGGCGCCACGCTATCGGGCGAGCACCGAGCGTGGACCGCGGCCGGGAGGGGCCGGCGCCCGGTCACCGGCTGCCCGGCGCAACGCGGCGCCCCGGACCCACGCACGTGCGCCGCCGACGAGCAGCCGACCGACCGCGGCCGCCCCCGGCGCCCAGCGGCCCAGCCCCGTCCGGGCCAGGACCGATGAGTTCCTCCGCCGCGGGGCGTCCACCCCTGGGCGCCCGTGACCCGGCACCCTGACCAGCCGGACGAGAGAAGGGGACGAGATGGCGGAGAGCCTGCACGAGGTGGACGCGCACGACCTCCGGTCCTGGGTGGGGCAGACGTACGACGGCCTGGCGGACCTGCTGGCCTCCGGGCCGGCCGGCACCTGGGACGCCCCCTCGCTGTGCGCGGGCTGGCGGGTCCGGCACGTGGTGGCGCACGTGACGATGCCCGCGCGGCTGTCGGCCGAGCAGTTCGGGGCCGAGATGGCGGCCGCGGGCGGGGACTTCGCCCGGCTCTCCGACACCGTGGCGGACCGCGACGCCTCCCTGCCGGCAGCCGAGCTGCTGGACGCCCTGCGCTCGCCGGTCCTGCACGGGTGGCAGCCGCCGGGCGGTGGCGCGGCCGGGGCCCTGAGCCACGCCGTCATCCACTCCCTGGACGTGACCGTCGCGCTCGGGCGGCCGCCGGTCGCACCGGCCGGGGCCGTGGTCGCCGTCCTCGACCGGCTCGCCGCCGCGGACGGCGCCGTCTTCGGGCTCGACCTGACCGGTGTCCGCCTCGAGGCCGCCGACACCGCGTGGAGCCGGGGCGACGGTGAGGTCGTCCGCGCGGACAGCGGCCCGCTGGTCGCGCTCCTGAGCGGTCGCACCCTCCCGACGGCCGGGTGCTGCGCCGCCGCTGAGGGCCGGTGGCCGCCCGCCGGTCCGGGTAGGGCCGCCGCGGGCCCGGGGCCCGCGGCGACCCCTCCCCTCAGCGGGCCCGGCGTCCCCGACGGGTGCGCAGGTAGTCCGCGACGACGTACTCGCCGAGCCGCTCGCTGTCGGGCGTGAAGACCCGGCCGCCGGCGCGCGCGGTGATGTCGTGGACGAAGTGCACCAGCCCCGGCTCGGGGTCGAGCGCGAACACGTTGAGCGTCGCGCCGGACCGGGCCACCCGCTCCACCTCGGCGACGGTCCGGGCGATCGTCTCGGGCATCGGCGGCCAGCAGAAGTACGGCGTGCCGTCCTCCTCCAGGTGCGCCGTCGGCTCGCCGTCGGTGACCACGAGGACCACCGGCTCCGCGTCCCGGTGCCGGGCCAGGAACCGGCGGGCGAGGATCAGCCCGTGCTGCAGGTTGGTGCCCTGCAGCGTGTCGACGCTCAGCTCGGCCAGCGTCTCGGGCTTGAGCACCTGCGCGGTCGACGAGAACCCGATGATCTGGATCGCGTCCTGCGGGAAGCGGGTGGTCACCAGCGAGTGCAGCGCCATCGCCGTCGACTTGGCCGCCCCCCACGTGCCGCGCAGCGCCATCGAGTAGGACAGGTCGACCAGCAGCGCGACCGCGGCGCCGGTGCGCCGCTCGGTCTCCACGACCTCGAAGTCCTCGACGGCGATGCGGACCCGGCGGTCGCCGTCCCCGTGCGGGTCGCCGGCGGTGCGCAGCACGGCGTTGCGGACCGTGCGGACGACGTCGAGCGGCTGCTCGTCGCCGAACTGCCACTCCCGCGAGCTGCCGGTGAGCTCCCCGGCGGCGCCGGCGTCGGCGACGTCGTGCTCGCCGCGGCCGGTGGCGTCGAGCTTGGCGAACACCCGCCGCAGCGCGGTGGCGCCCAGCCGGCGCACCGCCTTCGGCGAGAGCTCCAGCTTGCCGTCGGAGCGGTTGAGGTAGCCCTGCCGCTCCAGCTCGCGCTCCATCTGCCGCAGCGCCGCGAGGTCGTCGACGGCCTCGCGGCCCAGCGCCTGCTCCAGCAGCTCCTCGTCGACGTCGGCCAGCGAGGCGCCGGCGTAGCCCTGCGAGAGCTGGTTGGACAGCGCCTCGAGGTCGGCCAGCTCCGCGACGGCGCTGGTGGCGTCGCCGAGGCCCAGGCCCTGCTCGCCGTCGGGCACCTGGCCGCGCTGGCCCCAGGGCAGGTCGGGACGGGCCTGGCGCAGCGCGTCCTGCAGGTGGGCCATCTCGCTGGCCAGCCCCAGGTCGGACATGGTCTGCGCCATCAGGTCGGCCAGCTCCGCCCGCTGCTCGGGCGACAGGCCGGCCATCATCCGCTCCTGCGCGGCGGCCCGGCGGGCGAGGGAGTCGATCAGCTCGTCCACCGACTGGGGGTCGTCGGGGAAGAACTGCCCGTGCTTCTCCATGAACTCGCGGAAGCGCTCCTCGGTGTCCTCACCGCGGTTGTGCGCGTCCACCAGCTGCGACAGGTCGGCGACCATGTCCTTGACCGCCTGCACGTCCTGCTCGGTGGCGTTCTGCAGCGCCTGCTTCATGTTGGCGAAGGAGCTGTCGAGCACCTCCCGCCGCAGCAGGTCCTGGATCTGGTCGTAGGTCTGCCGGGCCTCGGCCGAGGCCCAGTCGTACTCCTTGAGCGCCCGGACCGCGCCCGCGGTGTCCTGCGGCAGCGCGTCGAGCTCGGCCTCCTTGAGCCGGGCCAGGTCGTCGGGGTCGGGGAACAGCTCCCGGCGCTCGGCCGCGAGCGCCCGGTCGAGCAGCTCGCGGACCTCCTGCAGCGTGCCGTCCATCCGGCCCGCGGTGCGGGCCTGCCGCAGCCGCTCCCGCACCGAGCGGCGCAGCTCGTCGAGCCCGCGCCGGCCGTCCATGCCGCGGCGCAGCAGCTCCCGCAGCGCCTCGCGGACGCCGCTCCCGCCGAGCACCGAGTCGCCGATCTCGTCGACGGCGCTGCCCAGGTCGTAGGGCGGGGCCAGCGGGTCGGGCCCGCCCCGCCAGCGGCCGTACCGGTACCCCCTGCCGGGGCGTGGGCGCGCCACCGTCAGGCCCCGTACACCGTGCGGGTGCCGTCGGTGTCCTTGGCCAGCCGGCGGGTGAGGTAGAGCCCCTCGAGGGCGAACTCGACCGCGGCGGCCGCCTGCTCGGCGGACTCCTCGCCCTCCGGGACGCCGAGGCGGCCCAGCAGCTCGGCCAGCCGCGGGATGGTGCCCAGCTGGCCCAGCAGCGCCGCGCCCGGCACCAGCTCGCCGGACTCGACGGTCTCGCCGCCGGTGAAGTGCTCCTGCAGGCCGGTCAGGTCCAGCCCGCCGCACCGGGCCCGAAAGGTCTGCGCGGTCGCCTGCCGCAGCAGGTGCTCCAGCACCTCCACCTCCCGGTCGTCGTCGGGGTCGCTGCCGGCGTCGGCGAACTCGACCTTGCCGCGGCTGGCCGGGACGACCCCCGGCAGGTCGACCACCCGGGCCACCGGCCGGGTCTCCCCGGCGATCGCGGCACGGCGGACGGCGGAGGCGGCCACCGTCTCCAGCCCGGCGATCGCGAACCGGGCGCTGACGCCGGATCGCTGGTCGACGTGGCTGGACTCGCGGACCAGCCGGGTGAACCGGGCGACGATCTCGACCAGGTGCTGGGGGACGACGGGGGCGTCGAACGCGTCGTGCCCGCTGGGGGCGCCGAGGCCGCTGGTCCGTGCCTCCTGGTCCAGCAGGCGGATCTCGTCGGCGAGCTCGAGCGGGTAGTGGGTGCGCACCTCGGCGCCGAAGCGGTCCTTGAGCGGGGTGATGATCCGCCCGCGGTTGGTGTAGTCCTCCGGGTTGGCGCTGGCCACGAGCAGCAGGTCCAGCGGCAGCCGCACGCGGTAGCCGCGGATCTGGATGTCGCGCTCCTCGAGCACGTTGAGCAGCGCGACCTGGATCCGCTCGGCGAGGTCGGGCAGCTCGTTGACGCTGAAGATGCCGCGGTTGGTGCGCGGGACCAGGCCGTAGTGGACCGTCTCGGGGTCGCCCAGCGTGCGGCCCTCGGCCACCTTGATCGGGTCGACGTCGCCGATGAGGTCGCCCACGCTGGTGTCGGGGGTGGCCAGCTTCTCGCCGAAGCGCTCGCTGCGGTGCAGCCAGCCGACCGGGGTGTCGTCGCCGTGCTCGGCGATCTGACGGTGCGCCCACACGCTGATCGGCTGCAGCGGGTGCTCGTTGAGCTCGCTGCCGGCGAGGACCGGCGTCCACTCGTCGAGCAGGCCGACGAGGGTGCGGATGAGGCGGGTCTTGCCCTGGCCGCGCTCGCCCAGCAGGACGAGGTCGTGGCCGGCGATGAGGGCCCGCTCGACCTCGGGGACGACGGTGTCCTCGAAGCCGACGATGCCCGGGAGGGTGGGCTCGCCGGCGCCCAGGCGGGCGAGCAGGTTGGCGCGGATCTCGGCCTTGACCGGCCGGGCGACGGCTCCGCTGGCACGGAGCTCGCCGAGGGTCGTGGGTGCGGGTGGGGTCTGCGCTGGGGCGACGTCCGTCACCTCAGCCACGGTACGACGACCAGGCACGATGCGGGAGCCGCTGCGTCGGCCGGGTCGGGATCGCGCTCCCTGCGAGGATCGGGGCATGGGAGCGGAGCTGGTCACCGGAGCCGACGTCGTCGCCGCCGCCGGGCTGCTCGACGGGGTCGCCCGGCGCACGCCGCTGGAGCACTCGCGGGCGCTGGCCGAGCGGGTCGGCGGTCCGGTGCACCTCAAGTGCGAGAACCTGCAGCACACCGGCTCGTTCAAGTTCCGCGGCGCCTACGTGCGGCTGTCCCGGCTGACCGCGGAGGAGCGGGCCCGCGGGGTCGTCGCGGCCAGCGCCGGCAACCACGCGCAGGGGGTGGCGCTGGCCGCCCGGATGCTCGGTGTCCGCGCCACGGTGTTCATGCCCGAGTCCGCGCCGCTGCCGAAGGTCGCCGCCACCCGTGGCTACGGCGCCGACGCGCGCCTGGTCGGGGTCGACCTGACCGCGGCGCTGGCGGCCGCCGTCGAGCACGCCGGGGCGACCGGGGCGGTGTTCATCCACCCCTTCGACCACCCCGACGTCATCGCCGGGCAGGGGACGGTCGGGCTGGAGCTGCTCGAGCAGTGCCCCGACGTCGCCACCGTCGTCGTCTGCACCGGCGGCGGCGGGCTGGTGTCCGGGGTGGCCGCCGCGGTGCGGGCACGGCGGCCCGAGGCGCGGGTCGTGGCGGTGCAGGCGGCCGGGGCCGCCGCCTTCCCCGGGTCGCTGGCCGTCGGGCGGCCGGTGGCGCTGACCGGGGTGTCCACGATGGCCGACGGGATCGCCGTCGGCGCGCCCAGCGACCTCACCCTCGCGCACGTCCGCGACCTGGTCGACGACGTGCGCACGGTGGGGGAGGAGGACCTCTCCCGCGCGCTGCTGTTCTGCCTGGAGCGGGCCAAGCTCGTCGTCGAGCCGGCCGGGGTGGCCGCGGTCGCGGCCGTGATGGCCGAGCCGGAGGTGTTCCGGCCGCCGGTGGTCGCCGTGGTGTCTGGCGGCAACGTCGACCCGGTGCTGATGATGAAGGTGGTCCAGCACGGCATGGCCGCCGCCGGCCGGTACCTGCGGCTGCGCCTGGCCGTCCCCGACCGGCCGGGGTCGCTGGCCGCGGTGCTCGCCGTCCTGGCCGAGGCCGGCGCGAACGTCCTCGAGGTCGAGCACGAGCGGACGGCGACGCGCCTGGACCTCGGGCAGGTCGAGGTGTTCGTCGTCCTCGAGACCCGCGGCCCGGACCACGCGCGGACCGTCGCCGGCGCGCTCGAGCAGGCCGGCTTCGCCGTCTCGGAGGCCTAGCGCTCACTTCTCCCGCGTCCGTCGGTCTGCCCTCCGGGACCGTCGGACAGGGAGAGGTGTCGTGGGAGAGAACAGCAGGCGTCGGGTCGTTCGCGGGTCGCGAAAAGGACTCGGGAAGTGTCGGTGCTCACACCTAGTTTCCCTGTCATGAACGACGCGATCCTCGTCGAGGGACTGCAGAAGCGCTTCGGGTCGAACACGGCGCTGGCGGGGGTGGACCTCGCCGTTCCCGAGGGCACGGTGCTCGGCCTGCTCGGGCCCAACGGCGCGGGCAAGACGACCGTCGTCCGCATCCTGACCACGCTGCTGCAGCCCGACGGCGGGCGCGCGCAGGTGGCCGGCGTCGACGTCGTCCGGGAGCCGGACCGGGTGCGCTCGGTCATCGGGCTGACCGGGCAGTACGCCGCGGTCGACGAGTACCTGACCGGCTTCGAGAACCTGGAGATGGTGGGCCGGCTGTACCGGCTGGGGAAGCGGGAGTCGCGGGCCCGGGCGGGGGAGCTGCTCGAGCGGTTCGACCTCACCGACGCCGCGAACCGGCCGGCGAAGACCTACTCCGGCGGCATGCGCCGGCGGCTGGACATCGCCGCCTCGCTCATCGCCCGGCCGCGGGTGCTCTTCCTCGACGAGCCCACCACCGGGCTCGACCCGCGCAGCCGGCTGGCGATGTGGGAGTTCATCGCCGACCTCGCCGACGGCGGGACGACGATCCTGCTCACCACCCAGTACCTGGAGGAGGCCGACCGGCTGGCCGACGGGATGGTGGTCATCGACCGCGGCCGGGCGATCGCGCGCGGCACGGCCGACGAGCTCAAGGCGCAGGTCGGCGGGCAGCGGCTGGAGTTCGCGGTCACCGACGCCGGCGCCCTGCCGGAGATGGTCGCGCGGCTGCGGCCGCTGGCGGTGGACGAGCCGCACGTCGACGAGCAGGCGCGCCGGCTGAGCATCCCGGTCAGCGGCGGCGCGGAGGTCCTGGCCGACGCGCTGCGCCGGCTCGACGGCCACACCGCCGACATCTTCGACGTCGGGCTGCGCCGCCCCGACCTCGACGACGTGTTCCTGGCGCTGACCGGCCACGCCGCCGAGGGCGGGGACGCCGGCGCCACCGACGAGACCCCGGCCGAGCCGGTCCCCACGGGAGGCGTGCGATGACCTCGCTGGCCGCGACGCTGTCCGACAGCGTCGTCATCACCAAGCGCAACCTGATCAAGGTCAAGCGGGTGCCCGACCTGATCGTGTTCGCGACGCTGTCGCCGATCATGTTCGTGGTGCTGTTCCGCTACGTGTTCGGCGGCGCCATCGGCGGGCTGCCGCCGGGCATCAGCTACGCGGAGTTCCTGCTGCCGGGCATCTTCGCGCAGACCGTCGTCTTCGGGTCGACCGTCACCGGCGCGAGCATCGCCGAGGACCTGCAGAAGGGGCTGATCGACCGGTTCCGGTCGCTGCCGATGTCCCGGTCGGCGGTGCTGGTCGGGCGCACGATCGCCGACTCCGGGCTCAACGTCATCTCGATCACGGTGATGGCGCTGACCGGCCTGGTGGTCGGGTGGCGGATCAACTCCTCGATCGGCGAGGCGGTGGGCGGGTTCCTCGTGCTGCTCGTGTTCGCCTACGCGATCTCGTGGCTGATGGCGGTGGTGGGGCTGCTGGTACGCACGCCGGAGGTGGTGAACAACGCCAGCTTCATCGTGATCTTCCCGCTGACGTTCATCGCCAACACCTTCGTGCCGCTGGAGACCTTCCCGGCGGTGCTGCGCACCTTCGCCGAGTGGAACCCCGTCTCCTCGGTGACGCTGGCCGCGCGGGAGCTGTTCGGCAACGTGCCCGCCGGCTACCCGGTGCCCGACGCGTGGCCGCTGCAGAACCCGGTGCTGTACACGCTGATCTGGACGGCGGTCATCCTCGCGGTGTTCGTGCCGCTGTCGGTCCGCCTCTACCAGCGCACCGCCAGCCGCTGATCCGCGCGCTCGTCCCGGCGGCGGAGCCGCCGTCGCCGGGACGCGTGGGGGCCGGAGGCCTCCGCGAGGAGCGGCGGGTCCGGCTCGGCGGCAGCCGGGACGGCACGTGGTCGCGGTGCGGTCCGGGAGGACCGCGGTGTCAGGACCGCGGTGTCATGCCTGGACACGGGTGGCCCGGGACCTCGCCGGTTCCGGGTCACCCGTGTCCGACGCTCCGGGGCGGCGCAGGATGGACGGCGATGAGCGCCGAGTCCGCCCCCGCCGTGTCCGCTGACAACCCGCTGTTCGCCGAGTCGCCGCTGCCGTACGGGCTGCCGCCGTTCGCCGACATCACCCTCGAGCACTGCCGCGAGGCGGTCCTGGCCGGGATGGCCGAGCAGCGCGCGGAGATCGCCGCGATCACCGGCTCGGCCGAGCCGCCGACCTTCGCGAACACGATCGAGGCCCTCGAGCGCTCCGGCGCGCTGCTGCGCCGGGCCGAGGCGGTGTTCGGCAACCTGTCCTCGTCGCTGTCCTCGCCGCGGCTGCGGGAGATCGAGCGCGAGCTCGCGCCGCTGGAGGCCGCGCACGCCGACGCGCTGCGGCTGGACCCCGCGCTGTTCGCCCGCGTCGACGCCGTGCACGCCGACCGGCACTCCGCGGACCTGGACCCCGAGGCGGTCCGGCTGGTGGAGCGGCACCACCTCGACCGGGTGCTGGCCGGCGCCCGGCTCGACGGGGCCGGCCGCGCCCGGCTGTCGGGGCTGAACCGGGAGCTGTCGGAGCTGTCCACGCAGTTCGGGCAGAACCTGCAGCTGGCCACCGAGGCCGCCGCCGTCCGGGTCGCGGATGCCGCCGAGCTCGACGGGCTGTCCGAGGAGGAGGTCGCCGCCGCCGCCGACCGCGGCCTGGACGGGTACGTGCTGCCGCTGCTGCTGCCCACCGGCCAGCCGGTGCTGGCCAAGCTGCGGGACCGGGAGCTGCGCCGCCGCGTGTTCGAGGCGTCGGTGACCCGCGCGTCGTCCGGAGAGCACGACAACGGGCCGGTGGCCGTCCGGATCGCCCGGGTGCGGGCCGAGCGCGCCCGGCTGCTCGGCTTCGCCACCCACGCCGACCTGGTCCTCGCCGACCAGACCGCCGGCAGCACCGCCGCCGTCGACGCGATGCTCACCCCGATGGTCGGCCCGTCGACGGCGAACGCGCGGGCGGAGGCCGCGGTGCTGGCCGAGGTCGCCGCCCGCGACGGCGTCGCGGAGCTCGCGCCCTGGGACTGGGCCTTCTACAGCGAGCGGGTGCGCGCGGAGCGGTACTCGGTCGACACCGCCGCGCTGCGGTCGTGGTTCGAGCTGGACCGGGTGCTCGTCGACGGCGTCTTCCGCGCCGCGGAGCTGCTCTACGGCTTCCGGTTCACCCCCCGCCCGGACCTCGCCGGCTACCACCCCGACGTCCGCGTGTGGGAGGTCAGCGGTCCCGACGGCGAGGCGGTCGGCCTCTACCTCGGCGACTTCACCGCGCGCGAGGGCAAGCGCGGCGGCGCGTGGATGAGCTCGTTCGTCTCCCAGTCGCGGCTGCTGGGCACCCGGCCGGTCGTCGTCAACAACCTCAACGTGGCCCGCGCGCCCGAGGGGCGGCCGACGCTGCTGACCCTCGACGAGGTCGACACGCTGTTCCACGAGTTCGGCCACGCGCTGCACGGGCTGAGCTCCGCCGTGACCTACCCGCGCTTCGCCGGGACCGCGGTGCCGCGGGACTTCGTCGAGTTCCCGAGCCAGGTCAACGAGGTGTGGGCGCTGTGGCCGGAGGTGCTCGCGCACTACGCGCGGCACGTCGAGACGGGGGAGCCGCTGCCGTCGTCCGCCGTCGAGGCGCTCGACGCCGCCCGGCTGTGGGGCGAGGGGTTCGCGACGCTGGAGTACCTCGCCGCGACGCTGCTGGACCAGGCCTGGCACCGGATCACCCCGGAGACCGAGATCGGCGACCCGGCGGAGTTCGAGCGGCGGGCGCTCGAGGCGGCCGGCGTCGCCTCCGACCTGGTGCCGCCGCGCTACCGGACGACGTACTTCCAGCACGTCTTCGCCGGCGGCTACGCGGCGGGTTACTACTCCTACATCTGGTCGGAGGTGCTCGACGCCGACACCGTCGAGTGGTTCCGGGAGAACGGGGGCCTGCGGCGGGAGAACGGCGACGTCTTCCGCGAGCGGCTGCTGTCCCGCGGCGGGTCGGTGGATCCGCTGGAGGCCTTCCGCGCCGTCCGCGGACGCGACGCCGACCCGGCACCCCTGCTCCGCCGCCGCGGGCTGGCGCCCGCCTGAGCGCGTCCGCTCCTGGAGCGTTCCTCGTCCTCCGGGGGTCCTGCAGCACCGCCGGACCGCGAGGAACGCCCCGGGAGCGGCGGCCTACAACCAGGGGAGCGAGAGGACCAGGTCCAGGTCGTCGGGGGCGTCGCCGTCGCGGACGAGCCGGTTGGGCTGGCGGTGACCGCACGCCGTGCAGCGGTGCACCACCTGCCAGCCCTTGCCGGACTTCTCCACCAGGCCGATCGGCTGCATCGGCTGCCGGCAGTCGCTGGCGCGGTCGCCGGGCAGGTCGTCGACGTGTAGCGACCACAGGCACACCGGGCAGTGGTTGCGGTAGTGCCCGTCGGTGTTCGCGGGGACGTCGGCGGCGCAGTGCACGCAGACGAAGCCGGTGTTCTCCGCCCGCCGGGAGCGGGCCACGACGCGGGGCCGGGTCAGGGGACGAACGGCTCGACGGCGACGACCTCGACGGTGATGTCGCGGCCGTTGGGCGCCTGGTAGGTGACCGAGGTGCCCGGCTTCGCGCCGAGGATCGCCGAGCCCATCGCCGACTCCGGCGAGTAGACGGCGAGGTCCGTGGTGCCCGCGATCTCGCGGGAGCCGAGCAGGAACTTCTCGGTCTCGTCGTCGCCCTGGAAGCGGATGGTGATGACGGTGCCGAGCTCGGCGGTGGTGGCCGTCGTCGGCGGCTCGCCCACGCGCGCCTTGCGGAGCAGGTCGGTCAGCTGCCGGATCCGGCCCTCCTGCTTGCCCTGCTCCTCCTTGGCGGCGTGGTAGCCACCGTTCTCCTTGAGGTCGCCCTCCTCGCGGCGGGCGTTGATCTCGGCGGCCATGGCGGGCCGGCCGGCCACCAACTGGTCGAGCTCGGCCTTCAGCCGGTCGTGGGCCTCCTGGGTCAGCCAGATGCCCTGCTCGTTCTCAGTGGGGGTGGTCACGCGGGGTACTCCTGCACAGCTCGGGAGCCGCGTCCCGGTCGGGAGGCGGCGACGTCGATCCGGCCAAGCTAACACCGGCCGGGCGGCCCGTGCAGGGACGCGATCCGCTCCCTGCCGGGGAGCGGACGGTACCGGAGCATCCCGTGACAGGCACCACATCCAGCCCTCCGGGGGACCCGTCGGCGGCGTTCCGTCGGCGCGTCGGGGGACACTGGGGAGGTGACCGACGCCGACCAGTTGCGCCTGCTCGCCGTGCACGCCCACCCCGACGACGAGTCGAGCAAGGGCGCGGCGACGATGGCGAAGTACGTCGCCGAGGGCGTCGAGGTGATGGTGGCGACCTGCACCGGCGGTGAGCGCGGCTCGGTGCTGAACCCCTCGCTGGACCGCCCGGAGATCTGGGAGCGCCTGCCGCAGCTGCGCGTCGAGGAGATGGCCCGGGCCCGGGAGATCCTCGGCGTCCAGCAGGAGTTCCTCGGGTTCGTCGACTCCGGCCTGCCCGAGGGCGACCCGCTGCCGCCGCTGCCCGAGGGCTGCTTCGCGCTGGTCCCCACCGAGGAGGCGGCCGCGCCGCTGGTGGCGCTGATCCGCCGGTTCCGCCCGCAGGTCGTGCTCACCTACGACGAGCGCGGTGGCTACCCGCACCCCGACCACATCAAGACCCACGAGGTCTCGGTGCACGCCTTCGAGGCGGCCGGTGACCCGGAGCGCTACCCCGAGCTGGGCGAGCCCTGGCAGCCGAGTAAGCTCTACTACCACATGGGCTTCACGCTGACCCGGACGCGGGCGCTGCACGAGGCGATGCTCGAGACCGGAGCCGAGTCGCCCTACGCCGAGTGGCTGGCGAACTGGGACCCGGAGCGCGACATGAGCCACCGCGTCACCACCCGCGTCCCGTGCGCCGAGTACTTCCCGGTGCGGGACGCCGCGCTGATCGCGCACGCCACCCAGATCGACCCGAACGGCCGCTGGTTCGCCTGCCCGATGGACCTGCAGCAGCGGGTGTGGCCGACCGAGGACTACGAGCTGGCCCGCTCGCTGGTGGACTCGACGCTGCCGGAGGACGACCTGTTCGCCGGCATCCGCAGCGAGGTGCCGGTCCCGTGACCACCGGGCTGGTGAGCGGCGCGCTGGCCGGGGCGGTCCTGGCCGCCGAGGAGCAGCTGCCCGAGGACGTCGGCAAGTCCGGCCCGTTCGGGCTGTTCCTCACCCTGGTCCTGCTGCTCGCCGTGTTCCTGCTGGTCCGGTCGATGAACCGGCACCTCAAGCGGATCCCGCGCAGCTTCGAGCCGGAGGACGACCACCCGCAGGTCGTCGTCCCCGACACCCCGGCGGAGCTGGTCGACCCGCCGCGCCGGCCCGGTCAGGACCTGCTCGACGACCTGCGCCGCGCGCCCCGCGCCATCGAGGGACCGAAGCGGAGCGCCCCCGGGCGCGACGACCGGACGGACCCGCCGGCGCGCTGACGCCGGCGGGCCGACCGGGCCGGGGGTGGTCCCGGCCCGGTCGTGGTGCTCACCAGGTGTGCGCGACGTCGACGACGAGGCGCGAGCCGTCGCCGGGACCGTCGAGGACCAGCACGCGGAACGGCAGGCGGGCGCGGACGCCGAGTCCGACGGTGCTGCTGCCCTCGAACGAGCCGGCGTAGGCGACCTGCCGGAAGGTGCGGTAGCCGCCGACGGCGACGGCCTCGGCGTCGGTGCGCGGGTCGTAGGTCGCCGCCCCGGCGTCGGTGTGCCCGGGGGTGTGCACGACGACCTGCAGGTCGGCCGCCCCGCGCAGGGGCACGGGCCGGCCCGAGCCGTCCTGCACGACCTGGGGCACGTACCGGACGTCGTAGCCCACGTCGGCGGCGTCGATCCCGTCGAGGTCCAGGACCAGCCGGTCGTAGCAGTCGTGGCGGCCGGCGCGGACGTCGTCGAGGGTGCCGCCGCCGCCGTCGGAGACGGTCTCCGGCTGGGAGCCCCACGCCGTGCTGCACGAGGCGGCGGAGGCGGAGGGCAGGGCGAGGCCGAGGGCGGCCGTGGCGGCGGCCAGGACGACGGCGGTGCGGGTGCGGGTGGTGCTCATGGTGGGCTCCCGGGGTCAGGGGGATGCGGACGCGGGGAGGATGCGCCGACGGCGGCGCAGATGCCATGGCTCTGATCGCCCACGGGCGTCGATCCGGGACACCGTCCGATGTGGAGAAGTGACAGGAAACGGCGTCCCGGGCGCGACACGACATGGCACATCGCCTTCCCGTTGCCGCCGGGTGACGATGGGTATCCCCGGACCGTGCCGAACCGCCTCGCCGCCGCGACCAGCCCCTACCTGCTGCAGCACGCGGACAACCCGGTCGACTGGCGCGAGTGGGGCGAGGAGGCCTTCGCCGAGGCGCGCGAGCGGGACGTCCCGGTGCTGGTGAGCGTCGGGTACGCCGCCTGCCACTGGTGCCACGTGATGGCGCACGAGTCGTTCGAGGACGAGGCGACCGCGGCGCAGATGAACGCCGGGTTCGTGTGCGTCAAGGTCGACCGGGAGGAGCGGCCCGACGTCGACAGCGTCTACATGACCGCCACCCAGGCGCTCACCGGCTCCGGCGGCTGGCCGATGACGGTCTTCACCACCCCCGACGGGCGGCCGTTCTACTGCGGCACCTACTACCCGCCGCGCCCCGCCGGCGGCGTGCCGGCGTTCCGGCAGGTGCTCACCGCCGTCTCCGAGGCCTGGACGCAGCGCCGCGACCAGCTCGAGGAGGCCGGCACCCGGATCGCGGAGGGCATCTCCCGCCGCCTGGACCTCGGGCCGCCCACGCCGCTGTCGGCCGCCGACCTCGACGGCGCCGCGGCCGCGGTCGCCGCCGACCACGACGACCGGCATGGCGGGTTCGGCGGCGCCCCGAAGTTCCCGCCGTCGATGCTGCTGGAGTTCCTGCTGCGGCACGCCGCCCGCAGCGGGGACGCGCGCTCGCTGGAGGTGGCCCGCCGCACGCTGGAGGCGATGGCCCGCGGCGGCATCCACGACCAGCTGGCCGGCGGCTTCGCCCGCTACTCGGTCGACGAGCGCTGGGTGGTGCCGCACTTCGAGAAGATGCTCTACGACAACGCCCTGCTCCTGCGCGTCTACCTGCACCTGTGGCGGGCCACCGGCGAGGAGTGGGCGCGGCGCGTGGCCGACGCGACCGCCGCCTTCCTCGTCCGCGACCTCGGCACGCCCGAGGGCGGCTTCGCCAGCGCGCTAGACGCCGACACCGACGGCGTCGAGGGCCTGACCTACGTGTGGACGCCGGCCCAGCTCACCGAGGTGCTCGGCGACGACGACGGCCGCTGGGCCGCAGAGCTGTTCGCGGTGACCGGGCGCGGCACGTTCGAGCACGGCACCTCCACGCTGCAGCTGCCTCGTGATCCCGACGACCCCGCCCGCTTCGCCTCCGTGCGCGAGCGGCTGCTCGCCGCCCGCGCCCGGCGCCCGCAGCCCGCCCGCGACGACAAGGTGGTCACCGCCTGGAACGGGCTGGCCGTCGCCGCGCTGGCCGAGCACGGCGTGCTCACCGGCACCCCCGCGTCGGTGGACGCCGCCCGCCGCGCGGCGGAGCTCCTCGCGGACGTCCACTGGGTGGGCGGGCGGCTGCGGCGGGCCTCGCGGGACGGCGTCGCCGGGACGCCGGCCGGGGTGCTCGAGGACCACGGCGACCTCGCCGAGGGGTTGCTCGCGCTGCACCAGGCGACCGGGGAGGGCCGGTGGCTGGACTGGGCCGGTGACCTGCTCGACGTCGTCGCGGAGCAGTTCCTCGACGCCGACGGGTGGCACGACACCGCCGCCGACGCCGAGGCGCTGGTGCACCGCCCGTTCGACCCTGCCGACGGGCCGACGCCGGCCGGGGTCGCCGCGGCCGCCGGTGCGTTCGTCACCTACGCGGCGCTGGCCGGGTCGCCGCGGCACCGCGAGCTCGGCGAGGCCGCGACCGGGCAGCTCGGCGTGCTGGTGCGCCGGGCGCCGCGGGCGGCGGGCTGGGCCGCGGCGGTGGGGGAGGCACTGCTGGCCGGGCCGCTCGAGGTCGCCGTCAGCGGCCCGGCCGGGCCCGAGCGGGACGCGCTCGCCGCGGCCGCGCGGGGCTCGGCCAGCCCGGGCGCCGTCGTCGTGGTGGGGGAGCCGGACACCCCCGGGGTGCCGCTGCTGGCCGACCGGCCGCCCGTCGGCGGGCGCCCCGCCGCATACGTGTGCCGGGGCTTCGTCTGCTCCGCGCCGGTCACGGACGTGTCCGCTCTCAGCGCAGCGATGGCCCCTTCCTGACCCCGCCCGGCGGTCTTACCGTGTAATCACGTAAGCACCTCACTGGAGGAGGCCGTCGTGCACGGACACCACCACCGCTTCGCCGACTCACCCTTCGCCCGCATGGGCGCCCCCGGCTGGCGCCGCCGCGGCCCGGGCGGCCGCGGGGGCGACACCCCGCCGGTCGACCGCGCCGAGGTCGCCGGCTGGTTCGCCGGGCGGCTGCCCGACGGCTGGTTCACCGGGCCGGCCGAGATCACCGTCGACCGGGACGAGATCACCGTCGTCGGCCCGCTCGCCGAGCCCGACGCCGGCGAGGGCGACCCCACCGCCGCCCGCGCCGGCCGCATCGCCCGCTTCCGCGAGGACACCCGCGGCCAGCGGATGGCCATCGCCGACGCCGCCCAGGAGCGCTACGGCCGCTCGGTGGCCTGGGGCGCCTCGTGCGGCGACGTCCGCGAGGTGTTCACCAACGCCTCGGTGCCGGTGATGACCCGGCTCCGCCAGCCCGAGCGGCTGGTGCTCGACACGCTCGTCGACGCCGGCGTCGCCCGCTCCCGCTCGGAGGCGCTGGTCTGGGCCGTGCGCCTGGTCGGGCAGCACGCCGACGCCTGGCTGACCGAGCTGCGCGACGCCATGGCCTCGGTGGAGGAGGTCCGGGCGCGCGGCCCGGAGCTGTGAGCCCTGCCAGGCTGGTGGGGTGAGCCCGCGGGAGCTGCTGCACACGGCGTACGAGGACCTCACCCGGGTGCTGCTCACGCTCACCCGTGCCGAGCGGTGGGCGCCGACCGGCTGCACCGGCCGGGCGGTGGTCGACTGACCCACCACCTGCCGCAGGACGCCCGCCGGGCGCCGGTCGCGCCGGCGACCCCGGCGGGCGGCCCGCCGGACACGACCGCGGTGGACCACTGGCGCTCGTGGCGCCCGCCGGCGCCCGACGACGAGGACGGCCCGTGGGCCACCCGCGCGGGGGCCGGCCTCCACGGCGGCTCCGCGGCGGTGCAGCGCGGCCACGCCGAGGCCGCCGCGGCGGTGCTCGTGGCCGCCGGCCGGGGGCCGCTGTCCGACGCCGACCGCGCCGCGCTGGGGACGCCGCCGCCCGGTTCCCCCTGTTCGGTTGGAGGGCCTCCCTGCCCCCCCGCCCCTCGCGAGCTCGCGGCGGGACCCGGCAGGGAGGCCGCCGCGGAGCAGGGACACTGGAGGGCGTGCCAGCAGCTGCCGCCGTCCCCGCCGCGACCGACGTCCTCGTGGTGGGGGCCGGGCCGGCGGGCTCGGCGGCGGCCGCGTGGGCCGCGCGCGCCGGTCACGACGTGCTGCTCGCCGACGCCGCCGTCTTCCCGCGCGACAAGACCTGCGGCGACGGGCTGACCCCCCGCGCCATCGCCGAGCTCGACCACCTCGGCCTCGGCGACTGGGTGCGCGGACACGCCCGCAACCGCGGCCTGCGCGCCGCCGGGTTCGGGCAGGTGTGGGAGCTGCCCTGGCCGGGTGGCGCCTTCCCCGACCACGGCGGCGCGGTGCCGCGCACCGAGCTCGACGCCCGGATCCGGGAGGTGGCGGTCGGCTCGGGGGCGGTCCCGGTCGACGGCGCGCGGGCGGTCGACGTGGAGCGCGAGGGCGACCGGGTCCGCGCGGTGGTGTTCGAGCTCGCCGACGACAGCCGGGTGAGCGTCGCCTGCCGCCGGCTGGTCGTCGCCGACGGCGTGCGCTCGCCGCTGGGCCGGGTGCTCGGCCGGGAGTGGCACCGCGACACCGCCTACGGCGTCGCCGCACGCAGCTACGTCCGCTCCGGCCGCAGCGACGACGAGTGGATCTCCTCCCACCTCGAGCTGCGCGGCGAGGAGGGCGAGCTGCTGTCCGGGTACGGCTGGGTCTTCCCGCTGGGTGCCGCCGCCGGTGAGGTCAACCTCGGCGTCGGGACCCTGGCGACGGCGCGGCGGCCCGCCGGGGTGCAGCTGAAGTCGCTGCTGGAGTTCTACGCCGGGTCACGGCGCGAGGAGTGGCAGCTCGACGGGCCGGTCCGCGACGTCGCGTCCGCGCTGCTGCCCATGGGCGGCGCCGTCTCCGGTGTCGCCGGCCGGAACTGGGCGCTGGTCGGTGACGCCGCCGGCTGCGTGAACCCGCTCAACGGCGAGGGCATCGACTACGGCCTCGAGACCGGGCGCGCCGTCGTCGACCTGCTGGCCGAGGACGACTGGTCGTGCGCCTGGCCGGCGACGCTGCGCCGTCACTACGGCGAGGCCTTCTCGATCGCCCGGCGGCTCGCCGGGCTGCTCACGGTGCCCCGCTTCCTGCCCTCGGCGGGCCCGGTCGGGATGCGGTCCCGGTCGCTGATGACCGTGGCGCTGCGGGTGATGGGCAACCTGGTCACCGAGGCCGACCGCGACGTCGTCGCCCGCGCCTGGCGCGCGGCGGGCCGGGCCTCGACCCGGTGGGACGGGCGGCCGCCGTTCAGCTGACCGGCGCTCAGACGAAGGGGCTGTTGTACATCGCGAAGTAGACGGCGATGTAGTGGCAGATCGCGGCCACGACGGTCATCGCGTGGAAGACCTCGTGGTAGCCGAAGACGCCCGGCCACGGGTTCGGCTTCTTGATCGCGTAGGCGACGCCGCCGACGGTGTAGAGCACGCCGCCGGCCGCCAGCAGCACCAGCGAGGTCACGCCCGCGATGTGCAGGATGTCGGTGAGGATGAAGACGGCGACCCAGCCCAGGCCCACGTAGAGCGGCACGCCCACCCAGCGCGGTGCCGTCGGCCAGGTGAGCTTGAGGCAGACGCCGGCCAGCGCGCCGGCCCAGACGCCGCCGAGGACCCAGTAGCCCAGCGGCTGGTCGACGGCGAGCAGCGAGAACGGCGTGTACGTGCCCGCGATGAACAGGAAGATCATCGAGTGGTCGAGCCGCTTCATGACCTTCCAGCCGCGCGGTGACCAGCGCCGGCGGTGGTAGAGCGCGCTGATGCCGAACAGGCCGCAGATGGTCAGGCAGTAGACGGCGACCGAGAAGCCGGCGCGGGCGCCGAGCACCGAGCCCAGCGGCACGAGGACGGCGCCGGCGACGATCGCGCCGAAGAAGGCGAACAGGTGCAGCCACCCGCGCATCCGCGGTCGCGTGTCGGGGTGCTCCCAGTCGCCGTCGGCGAAGTCCGCGGCGGTCCAGGTCCGCTCGACCCGCTCGTCCTCCTCGAGGACGGTGGCGAGGGCGGGGCCGCGCGGGGCCTCGATCTCGGCCCCGTCGGCCACCACCCGGACCGGCTCGAGTTCGTCGGGAGCAGAGGTCACACACCCGAGGTTACGGAGGCGTAGGTGGGGCCGCAGCGCCAGCGACCTGTGAGTTCCCCGGCAGCGCCCCGGAGGGGCGGCGCGCGGGCGGGAGGCAGCGGAACGGCGGCGTCCCCGGGCGCCTAGGGTGTGGCCCCGTGGGGGCGCGTCAGTGGGTCCGCGACGTCCTGACGCAGATGTACGAGCGTCGCCTGGCCCGGCAGCTGGTGGGCGCCGACGTCCCCCGGCACGTGGGCGCGATCATCGACGGCAACCGCCGCTGGGCACGCGCCACCGGGCTGCTCGACCCGAACGCCGGCCACCGCCGCGGCGCCGACCGCATCGCCTCGTTCCTCGCCTGGTGCGACGAGGCCGGCGTGGAGGTGGTCACCCTCTTCCTGCTCTCCACCGACAACCTGTCCCGGCCCGAGCCCGAGCTCACGCCGCTGCTGCGGATCATCGAGGGCGTCGTCGAGGACCTGTCGGCGCCCGACCGCCGGTGGCAGCTGCACCCGGTCGGCGCGCTGGGGCTGTTGCCGCCGGAGACGGTCACCGTCCTCAAGGAGGCCGAGGAGACCACCCGCGACCGGCCGGGCGCGACGGTGAACCTCGCCGTCGGCTACGGCGGCCGCCGGGAGATCGCCGACGCCGTCCGCTCGCTGCTGGCCGAGCACGCGAGCCGGGGGACGTCGCTGGACGAGCTGGTCGAGGTGCTCGACGTCGAGCACATCGCCGAGCACCTCTACACCCGCGGCCAGCCCGACCCGGACCTGGTCATCCGCACCAGCGGCGAGCAGCGGCTGTCGGGCTTCCTGCTCTGGCAGACGGCGCACTCGGAGTTCTACTTCACCGACGTCTACTGGCCCGACTTCCGGCGGGTGGACTTCCTGCGGGCGCTGCGGGCCTACGCGGCGCGGCACCGCCGTTTCGGTGGGTGACAGACTCGGGCCCATGGCACTCGGCGCGGTCGACGTCCCCCTCGAGTACGTGCGGCTGGGGCTGCGGTTCGACCGGTTGGAGTCCGGGTTCGTCGACGCCTACACCGGCGAGAAGCGGATCCGCGCCGAGGTCGAGAGCGAGCCGGCCCCGACGCCGCAGGGGCTGCGCGCCCAGGCCCGGGCGCTGCTGCAGGAGCTGGACTCGACCGTGCTCCCGGCCGACCGCGCCGCGTTCCTGCGCGGCCAGCTCACCGGCCTGGAGTGCAGCGCCCGGAAGATGAGCGGGGAGCCGGTGGGCTTCCTCGACGAGGTCCGCGGCTACTTTCAGGTCGACCTCACCCTCGGCGACCCGGCCGCCTACGCCGCCGCGCACGCCGAGCTGGACGCGCTGCTGCCCGGCGAGGGGTCGCTGGCCGAGCGCTACGCCGCGCACCGCCGTCGCGAGGAGTGCCCGCCGCAGCGGCTGGAGGCCGCGGTGCACGCGCTGTCCAGCGCGCTGCGCGACCGGGTGCGCGGCCGCTACGGGCTGCCCGAGGCCGAGACGGTGCGCTACGAGGTGGTCACCGACAAGCCGTGGTCGGGCTTCAACTACTACGAGGGCGACTACCGCTCCCGGGTGGCGATCAACGCCGACCTGCCGCACCGGCTCAGCCAGCTGGTGCACCTGGTGGCGCACGAGTCCTACCCCGGCCACCACACCGAGCACTGCCGCAAGGAACGCGGGCTGGTCGAGCGGGCCGGCCACCTCGAGCACACGGTGTTCCTCGTCAACACCCCCGAGTGCCTGATGGCCGAGGGGCTGGCCGACCTCGGCGTCGACGCCGCCGTCGGCGACGGCTGGGGGCCGTGGTCGGCCGAGGTGCTCGGCGACCTGGGGCTGCGCTTCGACGGGCACCTCGCCGAGCGGATCGCCGCGGCCGCCGCGCCGCTGAACCGGGTGCGCCAGGACGCCGCCGTGCTCCTGCACGACCGCGGGGCCGACGCCGACGAGGTCGCCGCCTACATCCAGCACTGGTCGCTGGTCAGCCCCGACCGGGCCCGCCAGCAGCTGCGGTTCCTCACCCACCCGCTGTGGCGGGCGTACATCACCACCTACGTCGAGGGCTACGACCTGCTGCACCGCTGGCTCGGCGCCCGCCCGGCCGGCCAGGACGTCGCCGACCGCTTCGTGCGCCTGCTCGACGAGCCGCTGACCCCCGCCGTCGTCACCGCCGAGCTCTCGGACGCCTGACCGGTGCCCCGCCGCGACCCCCGGGAGGCCCGCGCCCTCGGCCTGTGGACGGCGGGATGGCTGTTCGCGCTCCTGCTCGCGGGCCTGCTGTGGATCGGAGACCTCGCCGTCCAGTGGCCGGTCCTGCTGGTGCCGGCGCTGTGGGCGGCAGCGGCTGCGCGGCCGCGGCGGGGACGGCGGCCGGAGACCTGGGAGGCGCCGGAGCGCGGCGGGCCGCCGCCCACGTGGGAGCTCCCGGCGTCGCGCCCGCTGCCCCGGCCGCCGGACGCGCGGGGACGCGAGCGGTACTGAGCCGTGCGCGCCCGGCCGTCGCCGGGACGGGCGGTACGGGTGGGACCCCATCGGGTGAACAGTGGGTTTCGGCGCGCTGTGACCGCGCGCTCCTGTCGGTCCGTGCCTCTAGCGTCCGGGGTGGACGACGGGCCCGCCCCGCCGTCCACGGGAGGCCCGGTTGGTGCTGACGTTCTCGTCGACCAGGGGGGCCGGTGCCCGGCCCCTGCGCCGGGGCCCGGCCACCTTCGAGGCGGGGCGCGGTCTCGCGCCCCAGGGGAGACGACCCGTGACCACTCGCCGCACGTACGTCCTCGACACCTCCGTCCTGCTGTCCGACCCCCGCGCGCTGCTGCGCTTCGGCGACGCCGACGTGGTGCTCCCGCTGGTCGTCATCGGGGAGCTCGAGGACAAGCGGCACCACCCGGAGCTCGGCTGGTTCGCCCGCCAGGCGCTGCGGCTGCTCGACGACCTGCGGGTCACCCACGGCCGGCTCGACGCGCCGGTGCCGGTGGGGGAGGACGGCGGCACGCTGCACGTCGAGCTCAACCACAGCGACGCCGCGGTGCTCCCCGCCGGCTTCCGCAACGACAGCAACGACAGCCGGATCATGGTGGTCGCGCTGAACCTGCGGGCCGAGGGCCGCGACGTCTGCCTGGTCACCAAGGACGTGCCGCTGCGGGTCAAGGCGGCCGCCGTCGGCCTGGAGACCGACGAGTACCGCGCGCTGGACTCCGTCGACGAGGGCTGGACCGGCATGGCCGAGCTGTCGCTGGACGACGCCGAGCTGTCGGGCCTCTACGACACCGGCGAGGTGTACGTGCCGGCGGCCGCGGAGCTGCCCGCGCACACCGGGCTGGTGCTGCTGAGCTCGCGCGGGTCGGCGCTGGGACGGGTGACCCCGGACAAGCAGGTGCGGCTGGTGCGCGGTGACCGCGAGGCGTTCGGGCTGCACGGGCGCTCGGCCGAGCAGCGGGTGGCACTGGACCTGCTGCTGGACCCCGAGATCGGCATCGTCTCGCTCGGCGGGCGGGCGGGCACCGGCAAGTCTGCACTGGCGCTGTGCGCGGGGCTGGAGTCGGTGATGGAGCGGCGCGCGCACAGGAAGGTCGTGATCTTCCGGCCGCTGTACGCCGTCGGCGGGCAGGAGCTCGGGTACCTGCCCGGCAGCGAGGGCGAGAAGATGTCGCCCTGGGCGCAGGCGGTCTACGACACCCTCGGCGCGCTGGTGTCCACGGACGTCCTCGACGAGATCGCCGCGCGCGACCTCATCGAGGTGCTGCCGCTGACCCACATCCGCGGCCGCTCACTGCACGACTCGTTCGTGATCGTCGACGAGGCGCAGTCGCTCGAGCGCGGCGTGCTGCTCACCGTGCTGTCGCGGCTGGGCAGCGGGTCGCGGGTGGTGCTCACCCACGACGTCGCGCAGCGGGACAACCTGCGGGTCGGCCGGCACGACGGCGTCGCCGCGGTGGTCGAGCAGCTGAAGGGGCACCCGCTGTTCGCCCACGTGACGCTGACCCGGTCCGAGCGCTCGCCGATCGCCGCCCTGGTCACCGAGATGCTGGAGGACCTCGAGCTCTGACCGCGCGGCCCTCCTGGGGCGTTCCTCGTCCTCCTGGGGTCCTGCAGCACCCCTCGAGCGCGAAGAACACCCCAGGAGGGCTCACCTTCCGCCGCGGACTAGTGCTCGCCGGACCCGTGCCCCCAGGAGGATCCGGTCCTGCACGTCGTCCCAGGTCCAGCGGACCACTCCCCAGCCCTCGCCGCGGATGGCGTCCTCCCGGCGCTTCTCCTCGAACACGGCGTCGCCCGGGTGCTGGCCCGGCCGGAGCAGCCGCCCGTACTTGACCTGCCCGTCGAACTCGCCGACCACGCGGCGGTCCTCCCACACGAAGTCGGTGCGGCCGAGCAGGACGTCCTCCGCCGTCCGCACCGGGAACTGCAGGCCGCTGGGGTCCAGACCCAGTGCGTGCAGGACCACCCGGCTGCGGCTCTCCCCGACGCTCTCGCTGCGGCCGTCGGCGAACCGGACGGCGCGGCCGGCCGACCGGGCGCCCGGCCGCCCGCGGCACCGTCCCAGGGCGTCGGTCAGTGTGGCCTCGGTGCAGAGTCCGGCGTGCAGTGCTGCGTCGAGCACGACGACGGCCGGCTCGAACGGCACCGCACGAGCGAGGTCGACGGCGGTCCGGGCCGGCGAGGTGACGGCAACGCCGCCGACCTCCACGACCTCGTCGTCGTCCAGGCCTCCGACGTGGACGAACAGGACGCGGCCGGCGTCGTTCCACGCGGGCGGTCGCCGGGTGACGTGCACCCGGCCCAGCGGTACACCCCAGAGCGGCATGCCGAGCAGGACCGCCGCCGACTGGTGGCTGACGACGGCCGGCCGCCGGAGCTGGCCGAGTGTCGCCGTCACCAGGAGGCGGTGGCGGGCGGCCGCGGCGTCCGGTGCGGCGCCGTCGAGGTAGGCGCCTCGGCGCAGGCGGGTCCACTCCCGGCGCCGGGCCAGGCGGCCCAGCTCGTCGTCGGTGAAGCCCTCGTCGAGCGCGTCGCGGCGGAGGAGGAGGCGGGGCGGTACGTCGGTCACCGGGCGACCGTGGCGTCCTCACTCGTCCGGCAGGGCTCACCGGACCCGGTCGTGGACGACGCCCTACCTGTGGACGGCCGCTCCTGGGGTGGTCCTCGCGGTACCGGGGTGCTGCAGGGCCCCAGTGGTCCGGACAACGTCCCAGGAGCGGGGTCAGGCGGCGGGGGTGGGGTCCTCGTCCGGGAGTGCCGGCGTCCGGGACGCGCGCTGCGGGGCCGGGCGGGTCCGCGGCGTCGCGGCGTAGCGCAGCAGCGCGACGGCGCCCCAGCCGGCGAGCAGGCACCAGGGCAGCCGGGTGGCGACGTCGTCGAGCGTGAAGTCGCCGCGCAGGTACAGCGCGAGCACCGGCAGGGCCAGCACGAACCCCGCCGTGAGGACGTCCCAGCGCAGCGGGCTCATGCCTCAGCGGTCTCCAGCCGCTCGCACAGCAGCGACGCCCAGCGGTGCGCGGTCGCCCGCACGCCGTCGAGGAGGGCCACCGGCACCGTCGTCCGGCCCAGCACGGCGGCGGGGTCGGCGGTCAGGTCGGAGTCCTGGACGACGAGCGCGTCGACGCGGGGCAGGGCGTCCAGCCACGGGCCGACGTCCTCGGGCTTGCGGGTCGCCTCGACGACGGCCCAGACGGCGACCGGCGAGAAGATCGCCATGACCTGCTCGAGCCACGTCCGGCCCCCGGCGCGCATCGGGGCGTCCACCGCGACGACGGTCGGCGTCCCCGCGGCGGCGGCCTCCTGCTTGCGCGCGATCGCGGTGTCGACCGAGGTGATCCGGCTGGACTCGGGCGCGAGCGCGGCGAGGTCGCCGCGGGTGGCCCACTGCAGCCGGTCGCCGTCGAGCCGCATGCCGGCGGCCAGCGAGCGCGCGGCGGCGAGGGTCTCGACGCCGGGGCCGACGACCAGCAGCACCTCCCCGGCACCGGCCGGGGCCGACGGCGCCGCGGGCAGCGCCGCGCCGAGCGCCCGGGTCAGCGCCGCGTAGGTGCCGGACCGCGCGACCTCGGCGGGGAAGCCCCCGCCGAGCAGATCCACCGGCACGCCGAGCGCGCGCAGGCGGGCGACCGTGCCGGCGGCCTCGACCATCCGCGGGTCGACCCAGCCGCGGCCCGGCGCCACCGCACCGGCCTCGCGCACCGACGGCACGACGACGCGGGCCGGCGTCCACCCGCGGGCGGCGCGGGCGTCGACGGGCAGGCGGGTCACGGTCGCCAGGCCCGGCGCCGGGGCGGTGACGCGGGCGACGGCCTGACCGGGCACCGGCGGCAGGCGGCGCGCCGGCGGCACCGGCGGGCGCCCGAGCAGCCGCGGCACGGCCAGCTCGGCACCGGGGGTGGGCGGCGGCAGCAGCGACAGCGGGGGCAGGACGGCGGTGGAGTCGAGCGGCAGCGGGGCGGGGTCGCTGGCGGTCGGCGCGAGCACCGCCTCGTCGGCCTCCCACTCGTCGGACTCGGCCGAGGCGTCGACCCAGCCCGGCTCCTGGTCCACGCGCTGCGAGGGCGCGGGGACCGGCGGGCGGCCGCGGTGCGCGCCGCCCTGGGTGGAGGCGCTGGCGAGCACGCCGCGGAGGATGTCGGTGAGCGCGTCGTCCGGGGTGTCGTGGGCCAGGGCCGCGCGGAGCACCTCGGCGATGGCCTCCTCGCGCCCGGTGACCGGGCCGGTGAGGTCCGGGTCGGCCCAGGCGGCCACCGGCTGGGGCGCCGGCACCTCGATCGGCTCCGCGACGACGGCCGGCAGCACGTCGGTGACCGGCTCGTCCTCCGGCACCGGCGCGACGGCGGTCGGCGCCTCGGCGGCGGTGTCCTCGGTGGCCGTGTCCTCGACGGCGGACTCGACGGCGACGGGGTCCTCGGCGGCGGTCTCGTCCGCCTCCGGGCCGAGCAGCTCGGTGAGCAGGGACTCCTCGGCGTCCTCGGGGTCCTCGTCGGCCGGAGGCTCCTCGACGTCGGGCTCCTCGACGACCGGCTCCTCGACGACGGGCTCCTCGACGACGGGCTCGGCGACGGCGACGGGGCGGGACACGGGCACGGGGTCGGCCCACATGTCCACACCGGGTCCGGACTCCTCGGCGGACCCGGGGACCGCGGGAGCGTCCAGGGTCTCGGGCAGCGGCTCCTCGGCGACGGGCTCCTCGACGACGGGGGTCTCGACGACGGGCTCGGCGACGACGGGGACCTCGACGACGGGCGCGACCGGCTCCGGCACCGGCGCGGGAGCCGGAGCTGCCGGGGCAGGGGCGGCGGCGCGGGCGGGCGCGGCCATGGCGGCGGCGAGGGCGGCGGCCAGCGGCATCGCGGGCGCGGCCGGAGCGGGCTCCGGGGTCCGCAGCACCGACGGGGGCGCGAGCTCCTCGTCCGTGGCCTCGGCGGTCGCGGCGGCGACCGCCTGGACCGCCCGCAGCGCCTCGGCGCCGGCGAGCGCGGGCGCCGAGCGCACGGCGTCGTCGACCGCCTCGCGGACCTCGCGGTCACCGGCGACGACCTGCGCCAGCGCGGCGGTGAACGGCGAGGGACCGGCGGGCCCGGCCGGCGGCCGGACCGCCGCCCGGGCGGGCCGGCGGGCAGCCGAGGGCGCGGCGGCGGACGGGCCGGCGGCCGCGCGGGGGGCAGCGGTGCGGACGGCGGCGGCCGGGCGGAAGGCGGCGGTCCCGTCGGCGGGCCGGCGGGTGGCGCCCACGGACGCCCGGGAGTACAGGTCGATGCCGGGGTCGCCGTCGCCGGACCCGAGCAGGCCGGCCAGCTCGGACACCGGGTCCGGCAGCTCGGTCGGGATGGTCGGGCGCTCGGTGGGGACGGTCGGGCGCGCGGTGGGCCGGGCCGCCGCGGGCCGGCTGCGGTGCAGCTCGGTGGCGCGCAGGAACGCGCCGGTGTCGGCGAGCGGGCCGGGGTCGCGGCTGAGCGCGGCCTCGATCCGGCGGGCCGACTCGGACTTCGGCGCGGGGCCGCGCCGGGCCGGCTCGACGTCCTCCACCTCGGCGACGAACCGCTCGGTGGCGAAGAAGCCCAGCACGCCGCCGGACCGGATGCGGCGCACGCCGGTGATCCGCACCGCGTTGCCGTACCGCTCGCGGGCCGCGGCGACGGCGGCCTCGGGCGTGGGCGCCTCAACGGATGGCAACGGCACCGTTCACCACTCCCAGTGACTCGATCTGGGCCGTCCGGGAGACCTCCGAGTAGGAGATCACCGGCAGGCGGGGGAGGACCTGACGCACCAGGCGGGACAGCGCGGCCCGCACCTGGGGGGAGCAGACGAGGACGGGGGACAGGCCGTGCTGCTCGGCGTCCTCGAGCAGCCCGCTGCACCCGGTGACCAGCGCGTCGACCGAGCCGGCGTCCAGGGCCAGCACCTGGCCGCCGTCGCCCTGCCGCACCGCCTCCAGCAGCCGCTGCTCGAAGGCGGGGTCGAGGGTGAGCACGTGCAGCCGCTCGTCGGGGGTGACGTAGGGGTGGCTGATCGCCGCGCCGAGCGCCGCGCGCACCGCCTCGACCAGCCCGTCCAGGTCGGTGGAGGTCTTCGCGCGCAGCGACAGCGCCTCGAAGATGCGCACCAGGTCGCGGATGGAGACGTTCTCGGCCAGCAGCGCGTGCAGCACCCGCTGGATCTCGCCGAGGGTGAGCAGCCCCGGGGTGAGCTCCTCGACGACGACCGGGTGGGTCCGCTTGACCATCTCGACCAGCAGCCGCACGTCCTCGCGGCCGAGCAGCTCGGCGGCGTTCTGGCGGACGACCTCGGCCAGGTGGGTGGTGATGACCGAGGACCGGTCGACGACGGTCGCGCCGGCCATCTCGGCCTGCCGCTGCAGCTCCACCGGCACCCACTTGGCGGGCAGGCCGAACACCGGCTCGCGGGTGGGCCGGCCGGGCAGGCCGTCCAGGGCGTCCCCGATGGCCAGCACGGTGCCGGCGGGGGAGGTGCCCTTGGCCGCCGGGACGCCGTTGAGCCAGATGACGTACTGCGACGAGGGCAGGTCGAGGTTGTCGCGGGTGCGGACCAGCGGGATGACCAGGCCGGTCTCCATCGCGACCTTCCGGCGCAGCGCCTTGACCCGGTCGAGCAGGTCGCCGCCGCGGGAGGAGTCGACGAGGTCGACCAGGTCGAAGGCCACCTCGAGCTCCAGCGGGTCGACCCGCATGCGCTCGGCGATCGCCTCGGGGGAGTCCGGCGCGGGCTCCTCGGCGGCGGCGAGCGCGGGCGTGCCGTCGTCCTCGGCCGGGGCCTCCGTCATCCGCGCGGCCATGAGCAGGAACAGCCCGCCGATGAGGAGGAACGGCAGCTTCGGCAGACCGGGGATCAGGCACAGCGCCAGCGCCCCGCCGCCGGCGATGCGCACCGGCTGGCGGAAGCGGCCGAGCTGGGCGAGCAGGTCGCTGCCCATGTCGCCGTCGCTGGCCGAGCGGGTGACGATGATGCCGGTCGCGGTCGACAGCAGCAGCGCGGGGATCTGCGAGACCAGGCCGTCGCCGACGGTCAGCAGCGAGAAGGTGGAGACGGCGTCGCCGGGCGCCATGCCGCGCTGCATGACGCCGACGGCGAACCCGCCGACGAGGTTGATCAGCGTGATGATGATGGCGGCGATGGCGTCGCCCTTGACGAACTTCGAGGCGCCGTCCATCGAGCCGTAGAAGTCGGCCTCGGCGGTGACCTCGGTGCGCCGCTTGCGCGCCTGCTGCTCGTTGATCAGGCCGGCGTTGAGGTCGGCGTCGATGGCCATCTGCTTGCCGGGCATCGCGTCGAGGGTGAAGCGGGCGCCCACCTCGGCCACGCGGCCGGCGCCGTTGGTGATGACGACGAACTGGATGATCGTGAGGATCACGAAGATCACCAGGCCGACGACGAGCGAGCCGCCGATCACGAAGTGCCCGAAGGCCTCGATGACCTTGCCGGCGTAGCCGTCGGTGAGCACCAGCCGCGTCGAGGAGACGTTGAGGGCGAGCCGGAACAGCGTCGCGACGAGGATCAGCGACGGGAAGACCGCGAAGTCCAGCGGCCGCCTGATCTGCATCGCGACGAGCAGGATCAGCAGCGACGCGGTGATGTTCAGGCCCAGCAGCAGGTCCAGCACCGCGGCGGGCAGCGGCACGACCAGCATGAGGACGATGGCCACCACGCCGATCGGCACGGCGGCCTTGGTCATCCCTCGCACGGGCACTCCATCGGCAGCCGGGGGTGCCCGGCCGACCGCTGACGGCGCACGAGTCACAGCCGTCCCAGGGTCAGGAGGCGACCGGGGTCCTCCGGCGGCCGGCCCGCGGCAGGCCGGCGACGTCGGGCGCCTCGAACCCGGGCCGGTGGAAGCCGCCGCGCACGCCGCGGGCGCCGAGCTGCATGACGAAGGCCAGCACCCGGGCGACGGCGGTGAACAGCTGCGGCGGCACCTCCTGGCCGAGCTCGCAGGAGGCGTGCAGCGCCCGGGCCAGCGGCACGTCCTGCACCATCGGCACCCGCGCCTCGGCGGCCCGCTCGCGCAGCCTCGCGGCGATCTCGTCGGCGCCCTTGGCCACCACCCGCGGCGCGCCCTTCTCCGGCTCGTACCGCAGCGCGACGGCGACGTGCGTCGGGTTGACCAGCAGCACGTCGGCGGTGGCGACCTCGGCCATCATCCGGTTGCGCGACAGGGCCAGCTGCATCGACCGGCGCTGGCCCTTCACGTGGGGATCGCCCTCGGACTGCTTGTGCTCCTGCTGGATCTCGTACTTGGTCATCTTCAGCCTGGTCATCGTCTGCTTGCGCACCACGACGTAGTCGGCGATCGCGATGACCAGGCCGGTGATCGCCACGACGCGGAACATGAGCACGGCGGAGGAGGCGAACGTCGCCACCACCGCCGACAGCGGCAGCGCTCCTGACGCCGACACCAGCGCCTGCGCCCTTCCGCTGGTCACGACGACGACGGTCCCGAGCGCCGCCGTCTTGACGACCGCCTTGACCGCCTCCCACAGGCCGTGGGTGCCGAACATCCGCTTCATCCCGGGGAACGGGTTGAGCTTCTTGAGCGTCGGCTTCATGCCCTTGGTGGCCAGCGCGACCCCGCCCTGCGCGGCCGAGGCGAGCACCCCGACGAGCATGAGCGCGAGCGCCATCGGCAGCACCGTCTCGAGGAAGGTCGTCAGCGCCTCCCCGAGCAGCGCGCCGACGGCGTCGGGCTCCGGGTGCTCGACCACCGACCCGAACCGCACGAACAACCGGCCCACGGCGTCGAAGGCGTTCGCGACGAGCACCGGTAGGAACACGCTCGCCGCCGCCACGCCCGCCCAGGTGCCGAGCTCCTGGGTCCGCGGGATCTGCCCCTCCTTGCGCGCCTCCTTGAGGCGCTTGGGAGTGGGCTTCTCGGTCTTCTCACCGCCCGGTCCGTCCTTGGCCACCCGGCCTCACCCGCTCCGGAAGCCGACGATCGCGCGGGTGGCCTGCTCCACCAGCGCGTCCAGCGCCGGCGGCAGCAGCGGGAAGGTCAGCCCGAGCAGCGCGAGGGTCAGCATGATCTTGACGGGGAAGCCGATGGCGAAGATGTTCAGCGCCGGGGCGGCCCGGGACAGCAGGGCGAGGGCGACGTCGGCCAGCAGGAGCACGGCCACCATCGGGCCGGCGATCTGCAGCGCGGCGAGGAACATCATCGAGAACGCCGTCAGCACGACCTGGCCGACGTCCCCGGCCGGGAACCCGCCGCTGACCGGCAGCCCCTCGTAGGAGGTGGCGAACCCGCGCACGATCACCAGGTGCCCGCCGCTGGTGAACAGCAGCGTCGTCGCGAGCAGGTAGTGCAGCTTGCCGATGACCGAGTTGGTGGTCATCGCCAGCGGGTCGTAGGCCGGCTGCAGGGAGAAGCCGCCGGTGAGGTCGATGAGCTCGCCGGCGAACTGCACCGCGGTGAAGAACAGCTGGACGACGAAGCCCAGCGCCGCGCCGATGGCCACCTCGCTGACGGCGGTGACGACGAGGAACCCGGTGGTCGGCTCGGGCAGGCCCGGCGCCACGCGGTCGACCAGGGCGACCGCCAGCGCCAGGGCCAGCGCCCCCTTGACCGGCGCCGGGATGGTGCGGGTGGTGAACGGCGGGGCGAGCAGGACGAAGCCGGCCGCCCGGGCGGTGGCCAGCAGCAGGGCCGCGAGGGTGACCGCCGGGACCTCGAGGTCCATGACGGTCAGGTCCGCCCGAGCAGGCGCGGCAGCTGGTCGAAGAGGGTGTGGGTGAAGTCGACCAGCTCGGAGAGCACCCAGTTGCCGGTGACCAGCAGGGCGATGCTCACCGCGATCATCTTGGGGACGAACGACAGCGTCGGTTCCTGGATCTGGGTCGCCGCCTGGAACAGCGAGATGAGGAAACCGACCAGCAGGGCCGTGAGCAGGACCGGGGCGGCGACCTTCGCGGCCACCATCATGGTCTGGACGGCGATGTCGGTGACGTCTGCGTCGGTCATCCGTACGACCCCACGAGGGACGTGGTGATCATCGCCCAGCCGTCGACGACCACGAAGAACAGCAGCTTGAACGGCAGCGACACGATCGACGGCGGCACCATCATCATGCCCATCGACATGAGCGCGGCGCTGACCAGCATGTCCATCACCAGGAACGGGATGAACACGACCAGCCCGATGATGAAGGCACTCTTGAGCTCGGAGAGGACGAACGCCGGGACCAGCGTCGTCATGCTCACCGCGGCGCGGTCCTCGGGCTGCTCCTCCCCGGACAGGCCGACCATGAGCTGCAGCTCGTCGTCGCGGGTGTTGTCGAGCAGGAACTCCTTGAGCGGCACGACGCCGGCGTCGTAGGCCTGGGAGACCGTCATCGCGCCGTCCACGTACGGCTGCACGGCGACGTCGTTGACGTCGGACAGCACCGGCCCCATGACGAACAGCGTCAGGAACAGCGCGATGCCGGTGAGCACGGAGTTCGGCGGCGAGGACTGCAGGCCCAGCGCGTTCCGGGTCAGCGACAGGACGACGACGATCTTGGTGAACGACGTGCACAGCAGCAGCACCGCCGGCGCCACCGACAGCACGGTGACCGCGAGGATCAGCGTGATCGAGGTGCTCGGGCTGCCGTTGCCGACCGAGATGTCGACCCCGCCGTCGACCGCCGGCACGGTCGGTGCCGTGGGGGCGGTCGGCGCGGTGGGCGCCGCCGCGGCCGGACCCGCGAGCAGCACGCCGGCGAGCGCGCAGCCGAGCAGGGTCAGCAGCAGGGTGGCGGCCCGGCGCGCGAGGGCGCGCGCGGGGGCGGTGGCGGTCATCAGCGGCGGACCGTCCGCTCGCGCAGCTGGGTGACGAAGCCCTGCCAGCCCGACCGGTCGAAGACCGAGCCGGCCAGCGCGCCGCCGACGCGGGGCGCCGGGACGGCCGGGCCGCCCGCGGCCGTCGGCGCGGCGGCGGCGCGCTCCGCGAGCGTGGCCTCCACGGCGTCGCCGTCGAGCTCGGCGAGCAGGGTGACCTGCTCCTCGGTGGCGCCGACGATGAGCACCCGGTCGGCGATGCGCAGCACGTTGACCGTGCTGGCGCGGCCCATGCGCTGGCGTGCCACGACCTCGACGAGGCCGCCGCTGGAGCCCAGCCCGCGCTTCTTCGCCAGGCGCGCGGCGAACCACAGCACCCCGCCGACGAAGGCCAGCGACAGCACCAGCCGGATCAGCATCCACGTCATGCCTGCGCGGCCCCCAGTTCGGCGGCGGCGTCGCTGACGATCTCGCTGATCCGCAGGCCGAAGTCCTCGTCGACGACGACGACCTCGCCGCGCGCGATGAGGGTGCCGTTGACCAGCAGGTCGGCGGGGGCGCTGGCGGCGCGGTCGAGCTCGACCACCTCGCCCGGGTGCAGCGAGAGCAGCTCGCCCACGGTCATCCGGGTGCGGCCGATCTCGACGGTGACCTCCATGGCCACGTGCCGCAGCAGGTCCAGGCTGTTGCGCGGGGTGCGCGGCGCCGTCGGCAGGGTGACCTGCAGCGCGAGCGTCGCGATGTGGTCAGCGGAGGGGTGCCCCGCGCCGGCGACCAGCGGCACGGCGACGAACATGCCCTTGTCGCGCAGCCCGTCGAGCGCGGTCACCGGGTCCTCGGTGCGCTCGGCGTCGACCCGGACCCGGCCCAGGGTGGCCGCGGCGGCCTCGAGCGCGGGGCGCAGCGCGGTCGCGACGTCCATCGGGCCGACGGGGGAGTTGTCGAGCGCCTCGACCACCTCCGCCGACAGCACCAGGACGACGTCGCCGGTGATCTCGCCGGAGAGCCGGGCGCCGACCGCGGCGGCCGCGGCCGGCGGGACCGGGACGGCGTCGGGGTCGGTGACCGCGGGCCCCGGGACCAGCTCGGCGCCGGAGGGGACGAGCGCGGCCGCGGCGCGGGCGGCGGCCACCACGACGGCGGTGATGGTCTCTGCAGCGGCGTGAGTGGCGGCCTGGGTGGTGTCGAGCGTGGCGGTCATGCGGGGTCCTTCACGGCGGACGGGGCGGGGACGATGGCGGCGGCCAGCCGGCGCCGGTGGTTGCTGGCGATCGCGTGGGCGAAGACGGCGTCGTTGGTGGTGACCTCGAGCGGCGCGTCCCGCGGGTGGCGCAGCAGCAGCACGTCGCCGACGGTCAGGGAGAGCAGGTCCTCCGAGGACACCTCGAGCGGGCTGAACCGGACGCTGACGTCGACCGGCACCAGCTCCAGGCGGGCGGCGAGCAACTCGGCGGCGCGCTGCCGGGTGCGCTGGGCCGACTCCGACAGCTGCGGGGAGGCGGCGCTGTCGAGGGCCTGCTGGAAGGAGCTGAAGGGCAGCACGAGCGACGCGGCGCCCTCGCGGCTGCCGATCGACATCGTGTAGCGGGCCACCATCACGGTGTCCGAGCCGGCCGCGGCCTGGGCGAGGGCGGGGTTGTACTCGATGCCGTCGATGGCCGGCTGCAGCTCGGTGACGTGCGCGAAGGAGGCGGCGAACTCCTGCAGCAGCCGGGTGAGCAGCGACGTGGTGATGGTGGTCTCCATCGCCGTCATCGGCCGCTCGGGCTGGTGGGCGGCGCCGGAGCCGCCGAGCATGTGGTCGACGCCGGCCATCGCCATGTCCAGCGGGTAGGCCAGCAGGCCCTTGCCGCCGAGCGGCTCGATGGTGAACGTCGTCAGGAAGCAGGGGTCGGGCAGCGTGGCGAGGAAGTCGTCGTAGGAGTGCTGCTCGATGCCGTGCAGCTCCATCCGGGCGCCGGTGCGCAGCATCGTGGTGAGGACCGTCGTCGCCTGGCGGGCGAAGGCCTCCTGGGCGATCTGCAGCACGCGGACGTGCTCGCGGGAGAGCTTGGTGGGGCGGCGGAAGTCGTAGGTGCGGGGCGCACCGCGCCGGCTGCGGCCGCCACCGGCCGGCGCCTGCGGCCCGGGCCCTGCGGGCGCGGTCGCGGTGTCGGGGCGGGTCACGGTCCCCTCATCGGCGGGGCCCGGACGCGAACTGACCGGCGGCGCGGGGCGCCGCCGGTCAGCCGGGGAGTGTGGGACGAGTGGGACTGGTGCGTCACTGGGTGACGTACTCCGTGAGGTAGACGTGCATGACCATCGGGACGCCGTCCTCGGTGTAGGCCTCGACGATCTGGTGCTCCAGGGACTCCTTGAGGGCCTCGCGGGCGCCGGTCACGTCGGCCGGCTGGGCCTGGGAGTAGGTGGAGATGAGGATGTCGAGGGCCTTGGAGCCGTCGACGCCGCCGCTGCCGTGCCCGCCGGAGGCGGCGGCCGCGGTGTACTCCAGGGTGATGCCGATCTTGAGGTAGCCGCCGCCGGCCAGGTTGACCGCGATGGGCTCCAGCGCGGTGTAGCCGCCGTGCTCGGGCTCCTCGGCCTCGGCCTCGCCGCCGGCGAACAGGAAGAGGTACGCCGCGGCGCCGAGGACGACCAGCAGGACGGCGGCGACGACGAGCAGCTTCCTCCTGCCGCCGCCCTTCGCCTCCTCGCCCTCGGCCGGGGCGTCCTTCTCCTTCTCCTTGGCCTTGCTCTTGGTGCTCACTCGTGGGTGCCTTCCTGGGCAGGGGCGGCGGCCGGTGCGGGCGCGGCCTGTGCGGGGGCGTCGAGGCCGGGCAGGAGCTGCCGGGCCTCGGCGGAGGCGTCGGACAGCACGACGACGTCGACGCGGCGGTTGAGGGACAGGGCGTCCGGGTCGCTCGCCGGCACCACCGGGCGGGTGTCGGAGTAGCCGGTCCCGGACATCCGGTCCTGCGGGACGCCGGCGGCGGCCAGGTGGCGCACCACCGTGGTGGCCCGGTAGGCCGACAGCTCCCAGTTGGAGGGCCACGGCCCGCCCGGGGTCACCGGCAGCGAGTTGGCGTGCCCCTCGATCGCGAGGTCGTTGGGCAGCGCGGCCAGGGTCGGGGCGACGGCGTCGAGGATGGTGCGGCCCTGGGGCTGCAGCGTGGCCTCCTCGGGGCCGAACAGCACCGGGTCGGACACGATGTGCACGGTCAGGCCGCGCTCGTCGATCTCGTACCGCGCCGTCCCGGCGTGACCGGCCGCCGCGAGGGCGGCGTCGATGGCGTCGCGCGCGGCGGCGAGCTGGTCGTACTCGGCCCGCGCCTCGGCCGCGACGTTCGCGGCCTCCTGGGCGGCGGCCTGCGCGGCGGCGGCGTCGACGTCGGACTCCGCGGCGGGGGCCGGCGGGATCTGCACGTCGACGGCGGCGTCGAGGGAGTCGAGGACCGAGGCGTCGGAGTTCGTGCCCGCGCTGCTCAGCGCGCTCACCGGGGCGCCGAACGCCTCCGACAGGCCGCTGGCCAGCGCGGCGAACTTCTCCTTGTCCACCTGGCTCATCGCGAAGAGGACCACGAAGAGCACCAGGAGCAGCGTCATCATGTCCGCGTAGGACACCAGCCACCGCTCGTGGTTCTCGTGCTCCTCGTGCTCGGGGTGCTTCCTGCCGCGGCGCTTGCCGCCGCCGTGGCCGCCGGCGCTCACGCGCTGCCCCCGGGGGTGGTCACGCCGCCTCCTTGGCGGCCTCGCTCGGCGGGATCAGGGCGCTGAGCTTGAGCCGGACGGCGCGCGGGCTGGTGCCGGCCTGGATCTCGGCGATGCCCTCGACGAGCAGCTCCATCTGAGCGGCCTGCAGCTCGCTGACCCGCAGGATCTTCGCGCCCATGGGCAGGAACCAGAAGTTGGCCGCCATGACGCCCCACAGGGTCGCGACGAACGCCGAGGCGATCATCGGGCCGAGGGCCTCGGGGTTGCTGAGGCTCCCCATGACGTTCATCAGGCCGACGATGCAGCCGACGATGCCGATGGTCGGGGCGTAGCCGCCCATCGTCGTCATGAACTTGGCGGCGACCTTGTCCTCGGCCTTCTTGGCGGCGATCTCGCTCTCGAGGACGGCGCGCAGCTCCTCCGGGTCGGTGCCGTCGATGCCCATCTGCAGGCCGCGCTTGAGGAACGGGTCCTCGATCTGCTTGACCTGCGCCTCCAGCGCGAGCAGGCCCTCCTTGCGGGCCTTCTCGGCGAGGGTGACCAGGGTCTGGATCTGCTCGGAGGCCGCCGGGACCTTGGCCGGCATCAGGCCGGCCTTGAACCAGCCGCCCATCTTCTTGAGGTCGCCCATCGTCTGGCCGGACATCGCCGCGCCGAAGGTGGCGACGATGACCAGCACGATGGCCGGGAGGAAGATCAGCGACGTCGGGTCGGCGCCCTCCATGACCATGAAGACCAGGAGCGCGACGAGCGAGATGACGAAGCCGATCAGGGTCGACGGGTCCACGGGTCAGCGCTCCTCACGGGCCGGGAAGGGGACGACCGACGCGCGGCGGGTGTCGCCGGCCGGGTCGGTCGCCGGGGCGCCCGGGCCGGCGGTCGTGCTGGAGCGGTAGGTGCCGCGGTCCATGGCGTAGGCGGTCGCGAGGATGCTGGCCCGGTACTCGCGGATCTCGTCGAGCACCTCGTCGACGTCCTCGCTGACGACGTACTTGGTGCCGTCGACGAGGAAGACGACCGTGTCGGGGTGGCCCTCGACCCGCTCGATCAGGTCGGGGTTGAGCGCGAAGTGCTCCCCGTTCAGGCGCGTCACTCGGATCACGGGTGGGTCCTCTGGCTCGTTCGGGAAGGGGGAGGGCCGCGACGGCGCGGCGCCGGCTACAGGGACCATCGGTCCCGCGCGGGGACTGCTTGAGCCGAACCCGGCCCGCCGCACCACCCCCGGGGGTGAGCCCGGCACCGCGTTCCCGCACGTCACACGCGCACCGGGGCACGACGCGGCGCGGCCCGGCACCCCGGGGAACGGGTGCCGGGCCGCGGCCTGGTGGGGGAGGTCCTCGCTCAGCGCTTGAGGTTGACCAGGTCCTGCAGGATCTCGTCGGAGCTGGTGATCACGCGGCTGTTCGCCTGGAAGCCGCGCTGGGCGACGATCAGGCCGGTGAACTCCTCGGCGAGGTCGACGTTGGACATCTCCAGCGCGCCGGCGGTCAGCGAGCCGCGCCCGCCGGTGCCGGCCTCGCCGATGACGGCCTGGCCGGAGTTGTCGCCCACCCGGTAGCTGGAGTTGCCGGCCTTGGACAGGCCGCCGGGGTTGGCGAAGGTGGCCAGCGCCAGCTTGCCGATCGGCTCGCGCAGGCTGTTCGAGTAGACGCCCATGATCGTGCCGTCGTTGCTCAGCGAGATCGACTGCAGCGTGCCCATGGCGTTGCCGTTCACGCCGCTGGGGGTGAGCGAGGTCTTCCCGCCGTACTCGGTCAGCCCCCCGAGGCGGATGCCCACGCTCTGACCCGCGACCGTGAAGGAGAACGTCGTGTCCGGGGGGAGCTCGCCCGTCCCCGGGTCGAAGGACAGGACCTGCGAGGCGAGGGGAGCCGACTCACCCTCCTGCGCGGACACGGTCCACCGGTTGGCGGCGTCCTTCGTGAAGGTGAGGGCGATCTCGTGCGCCGTCCCGACCGAGTCGTAGACGGTGACCTGCGTCTCGATCTCGCCGTCGACCGCGGTCGACGTCGACAGGTTGCCGGCGAGCGTCCCGCCGGTCGTCGCCGTCGGTGCCATGACCTGGCCGAAGGGGATGCGCAGCGGGCCGATGGGGCCGTTGGCGTCGACGGTGCCGTCCGCGCCGACCGTCCAGCCCTGCAGCTGGGCGCCGTCGGGGGTGACCAGGTTGCCGGCGCCGTCGTAGTCGAAGGACCCGGCGCGGGTGAACAGGTTCTCGTTGCCGGCGCGGGTCACGAAGAAGCCGTCGCCGCTGATCATGAAGTCGGTGGCGCGGCCGGTGTTCTGGGTGGAGCCCTGCCCGAAGTTGGTGGTGACGCCGGCGACCCGGACGCCGAGGCCGACCTGCGCCGGGTTCGTGCCGCCGGTCTCGGCGGTCGGCGCGGAGCCGTTGCGGATCACCTGGGACAGGGTGTCCTCGAAGACGGTCTGGCTGCTCTTGAAGCCGACCGTGTTGACGTTGGCGATGTTGTTGCCGGTCACGTCGAGCTTGGTCTGGTGCGCGCGCAGGCCGGAGATGGCCGAGAACATCGAGCGGAGCACGGGGAGGTCCTCTCAGGAGGGGGGGAGCGTGGGCTAGGCGGGGAGGGAGATCTCGCTGAGGCGGCCGAGGGGCACCTCGGTGCCCCCGACGACGGCGGTCGGCCCGTCGCCGCCGAAGCGGACCGACGACACCGTCCCGGTCCGCGTGGTGCCGTCCTCGGCGGTCCAGCTGACGCTGTGGCCGACCAGCGCGCCGGCCGAGAGCGAGCGCTGCAGGGCCAGCAGCTCGGCGTTCTGCGCGGCGATCTCCTCGAGCTTCTCGACCTGGGTGAACGTCGCCGTCTGCGACATGAACTCGGTCGTGCTCGTCGGGCTGTTCGGGTCCTGGTACCGCATCTGCGCGACCAGCAGCTGCAGGAACGTGTCCTTGCCCATCTGGTCGCTGCGGTCCACCGCGGTGGTGGCCGTGTACGTGGCCGGGCTGCCGCCCACGCCGCCCACGGGCTCGGTCATCGTCGGCTCCTCTCAGGCCCGGACGTCGAGGACGCTCGACGCGGGGTGGTCGGCGGCGGCAGCCGGGCGGCTCCCGTCGGTGTCGGGGGTGCGCAGCCACGGCCGGCCGCGGTCGTCGGCGGCGCCACGACCCTGGGCACCGCCCTGCGCGGACCCGCGGCCGTGCTCGCCGGCCTGCTGCTGGGCCTGCTGCCAGCCGGCCTGCGCCTGCGACGAGCCGGAGCCGGCCGCGTCGCGGTCCACCTGCAGCCGCGAGCAGGTCAGGCCCGAGGCCTCCAGGTCGCGGCGCAGGTCGGGCAGGGCGTCGAGGAGGGCGGCGCGGCCGGCGTCGGAGGCGCCGCGCAGGCTGAGCTCGACCGTGCCGGAGTGGACGGTCACCCGGACCTCGACCGGGCCGAGCGTCTCGGGGGTGAGCACCAGCGTCATGGTGTGGGTGCCGTCGGGGCCCGCGGCCAGCGTGGCGACGGTGGGGGCGACCTGGGCGGCCACCGGCGGCTGGGGCACGTCGGGCCGGGCCGGGGCCGCGGCCGGGGTCGCCGATGCGGGAGCCGGTACCGGGGCGGGCGCCGGGACCGCCGACAGCGGGGTCCCACCGGAGGTGCCGGGGTCGCGCTCCTGCGCGCCCGGGTCCGCGGCCGCGGGGACCGGTGCGGCGGCCGGTGCGGCCGCCGCCTCGGCGGGGACGGGCAGGGCGGCCGCCGGGACCGACGCCGGCTGCGGGTCGGCCGCGACGACGACGAGCCCCGCGGGCAGCGCCGCCGCGGCGGGAGCCGCGGGCGGAGGGGTCGCGGGGGCCGGGACGGCGGTGCCGGGCAGCGCGGCGGGCGCGGTCGGCACGCCGGCGCCCGCGGGGACCGGCGCCGGGGCGGGCCGGGGGAGGCCGGCGGCGACGCCCGGCACCGCGACGGCCCCGGCGGGGAC
>NZ_JBHSGR010000005.1:0-202672 GCF_042654585.1 Geodermatophilus arenarius | reverse complement strand
GGGCCCGACGCCGCCGGCCGGGCGTGGGCGGCCGGCGCCGCCGCGGCCGGCTGGCCGGTGGTCGCCGAGCCGAGTGGCGGGGCGTGGACCGACGGCGCCGTGCGCGGCGGGGCGCTGCTGCTCGGCGTGCCCGGCTGGCTGGACGCGCACCGGCCCGACCGGGTGGTCGTCGTCGGCCGGCCGACGCTGTCCCGGCCGGTGTCCGTGCTGCTGGCCGACCCGCGGGTGCGCGTGGAGACCGTGGTCGCCGGGCCGCGCTGGCCCGACGCCGGCCGCACCGCCGCGCTGGTCACCCGCGCCGCCCCGCCGGCCGGGCCGCCCTGCGACCCCGGCTGGTCCGCCGCCTGGCGCGCGGCCGCCCGCCGGCCGCGCTCCGCCGTCGTCGCCGCCCTGGACGCCGCCACCGGGCTGACCGCCGCCCGGCTGGCCCGCGACGTCGTCGCCGCGCTGCCGCCGGGGGCGCTGCTGGTGCTCGGCTCCTCCACGCCGGTGCGCGACGTCGACCGGCTCGCCGTCCCGCGCGGCGACGTCGCCGTGCTCGCCAACCGCGGCGTCGCCGGCATCGACGGCACGGTGTCCACCGCCGTCGGCGCCGCGCTGGTCCACGGCGGGCCGGCGGTGGCGCTCATGGGCGACCTGACGTTCCTGCACGACCTGCAGGGGCTGCTCACCGGCGAGGGCGAGCCGCGCCCGGACCTCACCGTGGTGGTGCCCGACAACGACGGGGGCGGGATCTTCGCCCAGCTGGAGCCCGGGCGGCCGGCGTACGCCCACGACTACCGGCGGGTGTTCGGCACGCCGCACGGGCGGGACCTGGTCGCCGTCGCGGCGTCCCTGGGGTGGGAGGCGGTGGCGGTGACCACGCCGGAGGAGCTCGCCGCCGCGCTGGCGCGCGGCGGGCCGCGGGTGGTCGTCGCCCGCACCGACCAGCGCGCGGAGGCCGACCTCGCCGTCGCCCTGCGGGAGGCCGCGGGCCGCGCGCTGGCCTGACCGGTCCGAGGAGCGCCGGAGAGGGCCCGGGCACGGCCCGGGAGCTCGTCCCAGGCCCTCGTGACGGGCCGGTCCGGCACGCGTTCCCGGTGGCCTTCGTCACGGGACCCGGCGCGGACGCGGCGGGGACGGCACGACCCCGGCAGGGCCCGATCGTGCGCGGCGAGCAGCGGGTTCCGTTACCCGCGCGGTGGTCACGCCGACGTCACGCCGTACCCCACACGCCCCGGCCGAACCGCCGTGTGACCGCCGTCACGACGACAGTCGACATGACGACACGTAACGTTTTGGCTGCGCTCAGCGAACACAGAGCGCGGCGCCGGTCCGCCAAACCCTGCCCACCGGTCGCCCACGTCAACTCCCAGGGCAGGGGTGGGGGACCCACTCTTCCGGCGCGCGACGGCCTACGGGGGCCTGTCGGAGCGCGCCTCGGGGTGAAGCCGCGGACCGCGGCCGGGCACCGATCGCCCGAACCCGACAGCTCACCTCGCCGGCGGTGATCGGGAGATCATCACCATGCCCAAGCACCGCGCACCCCGCTACGTCCGCACCAAGAAGGTCATCGCCAAGGCCCCTGTCGCCGCCGGCGCCGCCGCCGTCGGTCTGGGCGTCCTGAGCTCGCCGGCCTCCGCCTCCACCACCCACGACTGGACCGGCGTCGCCCAGTGCGAGTCCAGCGGCAACTGGAGCATCAACACCGGCAACGGCTACTACGGCGGGCTGCAGTTCAGCCAGTCCACCTGGGCCGCCTTCGGGGGCACCGACCTCGCCCCGCGCGCCGACCTCGCCACCCCGGCCGAGCAGGTCCAGATCGCCGAGGCCGTCCTGGCCGGCCAGGGCGTCGGCGCCTGGCCGACCTGCGGCAAGTACCTGACCGACGGCACCACCGCGGCCGCCGCCGAGGCGCCGGCCGCTCCCGCCGAGCAGGCCGCCCCGGCCGCCGAGGCCCCGGCCGCTCCGGCCGAGCAGCCGGCCGCCGAGCAGGCCGCCCCGGCCGAGCAGGCCGAGGTCAGCACCGAGGAGTACACCGTCCGCTGGCGGGACACGGTGGCGAAGATCGCCGCCGCCCACGGCCAGAGCTGGCGGGAGCTCTACGAGCGCAACATCGACGTCATCGGCGGCAACCCGAACCGGATCTACCCCGGTCAGGTGCTGGCGCTCAGCGGCTCGACGGCCGCCCCGGCCGAGGCCGCTCCGGCTCCCGCCGCCGAGGCCGCCCCGGCTCCGGTCGCCGCCGCCGGCGAGGCGGCGCCCGCCGCCACCCCGCCGATCGCCGAGGCCGCTCCGCAGGTCGCGCAGGCCTCGGTCGTCGCCGAGATCACGAACACCGCCGGCGCGATCCACGAGGCCGTGCAGGCGGCGGCGAACGCCGTCGTCAGCAACGTCCCGGGCGCCGCGGACATCACCCTCGGCGGCACGCGGGCCAGCGCGGTCGACCCGGACGGCCACCCCTCCGGCAAGGCGCTGGACTACATGGTCATGTCCGACGCCGCCCTCGGCGACGCGATCGCCCAGTACCACGTCGACCACTGGGACGAGCTCGGCGTCGAGTACGTCATCTGGCAGCAGCGCATCCTGACCTCGCCCGACGGCGCCTGGAAGGCGATGGAGGACCGCGGCGGCGCGACCGCCAACCACATGGACCACGTGCACGTGAACTACGTGGGCTGACCTCCGCCTCACCCGACGAGGGCCCCGACCGCGCGCCGCGGCCGGGGCCCTCGTCGTCCCCGGGGCAGGACGGCGGCCGGCCGGGAGCGGGCCGGCTCAGCCCTCCAGCGCGGCCTGGAAGGCGGCGAACTTCGACTGGGTCTCGGCGAGCTCGGCCGCCGGGTCGGAGCCGGCGACGATGCCGCAGCCGGCGAACAGCCGGGCCGAGCACGGGTCGTCGTCGACCAGCTGCGCGCAGCGGAGGGCCAGCCCGAACTCGCCGTCCCCGCGGGCGTCGAGCCAGCCCACCGGCCCGGCGTAGCGGCCGCGGTCCATGCCCTCCAGCTCGGCGATGACCCCGGCAGCGGCCTCGGGCGGGGTGCCGCAGACGGCGGCGGTGGGGTGCACGGCGTCGACCAGCTCCAGCAGCCCGGCGCGGCCGCGGGCGCCCGAGCGGCGCTGGGTGCCGACGACGTCGGTGGCCAGGTGCCGCACGTTGGGCAGCGTGAGCAGCGAGGGCTGCTCCGGCACCGACAGCGCGGTGCAGAACGGGTCGAGCGCCCGCACGAGCGAGTCGACGGCGAGGGCGTGCTCGGCGCGGTCCTTGGCGCTGGCCAGCAGGCCGGCCGCGAGCCGCTCGTCCTCGGCGCCCGCGCCGCGCGGGGCGGTGCCGGCCAGCACCCGCGCCGACAGCTGCCGGCCGGTGCGGCGCAGCAGCAGCTCGGGAGTGGCGCCGAGCAGCCCGTCGACGGCGAAGGTCCAGCAGTCGGGGAAGCGGGCGGCCAGCCGGTCGAGCAGGCGGCGGGGGTCCAGCGGCACGTCGGCGGTGACCAGCAGGTCGCGCGCGAGCACCACCTTGGCGAGGTCACCGGCGCCGATGCGGCCGATCGCGGCGGACACCGCGCCGCACCACGAGGCGGGGTCGAGCGCGCCGTCGGCGTAGCGCAGCCGCCCCGGCGCGGGGGTCAGCGGCTCGCGGGCCGCCGCCATCACGTCGCCCGGGTCGGCGTCGCCGGTCGTGGTCACCCAGGCGACGCCGTCGCGGCGGCCGACGACGACCTCGGGGACGACGAACACCGACGTCTCCCGCGCGGGGTCGAACGCGACGCTCGCGAACACGACCGGCCCGGAGCCGGGCACGCCCACCTCGTCGTCGACGGCGAGGGCGGCGCTGCGGTCGGCCCACCAGGCGGCCGCCTCGGCCAGCGCGCCGGGACCGGAGACCTCGAGGCGGTCGGCCTCGCCCCAGCCGACCAGGCCCTCGCCGCGGCGCACCCAGGACAGCGCGCCCCCGCGCGACAGCAGCGCCAGCAGGTCGGGGGAGTCGGGCAGCGCGACCGTGGTCACGGCGGGCGCGGCGGCGTCCGGGGTGGTCACCGCCGCTGCCGTCACGTCCCCCAGCGTAGGCAGCCGGTAGCGTCGTCCGCCGTGGCAGACCGGCGAGACAGCGCACACACCGCCGGGTCGAGGGCCGGGCTGGACAAGCAGCCGCACGAGGTCGCGGCCATGTTCGACGGCGTCGCCCGCCGCTACGACCTCACCAACACCGTGCTCTCCGGCGGTCGCGACGCCGCCTGGCGGCGGGCCACCCGCGAGGCGCTGGGCGCCCGGCCGGGGGACCTCGTCCTCGACGTCGCCGCCGGCACCGCCGTCTCCACGGTGGAGCTCGCCGCCGGGGGCGTGCGCGCCGTCGCCTGCGACTTCTCCCAGGGGATGCTGCTGGCCGGCGCGGGACGGCCGGTGCCCAAGGTGGCCGGCGACGCGATGGCGCTGCCGTTCGCCGACGCGAGCGTCGACGGGCTGGTCGTCTCCTTCGGCCTGCGCAACGTGGCCGACCCCGACGTCGCGCTGCGCGAGTTCGCCCGGGTCGTCCGGCCGGGCGGGCGGCTCGTCATCTGCGAGTTCTCCAGCCCCACCTGGAAGCCGTTCCGCACCGTCTACACCGAGTACCTCATGCGGGCGCTGCCGCGGATCGCCCGCGCGCTGAGCAGCAACCCCGACGCCTACGTCTACCTGGCCGAGTCGATCCGCGCCTGGCCCGACCAGCCGGCGCTCGCCGCCCGCATCCAGGCCGCCGGGTGGACCGACGTCGCCTGGCGCAACCTCACCGGCGGCGTCGTCGCGCTGCACCGCGCCGTCCGCCCCTGACGGGCCGCCGGCGAGGGCTCCCGCGGCACGCCCACGGGGATAGCGTCGCCGCATGACGACACCGACACCGATGCCCGAGCCGCCCGGTCCGTCGCCGTCCCCGGTCGACCCGATCTCCCCGCCGTCGCCGGCCCCGCTGCCGCAGCCGAGCCCCACCGACCCGAGCGCCCCGCCGCCGTCGGGACCCCAGCCCGTCTGACCCGGGCCGCGCGGTGGACGGCCGCCCGTACCGCGACCGGCGCGACGCCGGCCGGCAGCTCGCCGCGCGCCTGACCGACCCCGCCCGTCCCCCCGCCGTGCCGCTCGGCCCCGACGCGCTCGTCCTCGGCCTGCCCCGCGGCGGCGTCCTGGTCGCGGCCGAGGTCGCGGCGGCGCTCGGCGCGGAGCTCGACGTGGTCGCCGTCCGCAAGCTCGGCCTGCCCGAGCGGCCGGAGCTGGCCATGGGCGCGCTGGCCGCGGTGGGGGAGACCGTCGAGAGCGTCCGCAGCGAGTCCGTCCTCGCCCGCAACCCCGTCGGACCGGCCGCCGCGGACGAGGTGCGCCGCTCCGAGCTCGCCGAGCTGCGCCGGCGCCAGCTCGCCTACCGCGGCGACCGGCCGCCGCCCGCGCTCGCCGGCCGCACCGCCGTCCTCGTCGACGACGGGCTGGCCACCGGCTCCACCATGCGCGCCGCCCTCGCCGCGGTCCGCGCGGCCGGCCCCGCCGCGGTCGTCGTCGCGGTGCCCGTCGGGGCGCCCGACGTGTGCGCCGACCTGTCCGTGCTGGCCGACGAGGTCGTCTGCCCGGTCACCCCGCACCCGTTCGGCGCGGTGGGCCGCTACTACGACGACTTCGGCGAGACGTCCGACGACGAGGTGCGCGCCGCGCTCGCCGGCGGCTCCGGCGGGGGGCCCGCCTAGGCTCGGGACGACCGCAGACCGAGCACCGAGGGGGCCGCGCGTGACGAGTCCGACCGCCGGGGGCAGCGCCGACGTCGTGGTGGTCGGTGCGGGGCCGGCCGGGTCGGCCGCGGCCTGGACGCTGGCCACCGCCGGGCTCGACGTCGTCGTGCTGGAGAAGGCGCGCTTCCCGCGGGAGAAGGTCTGCGGCGACGGCCTGACCCCGCGCGCGGTGAAGGCGCTCGACGAGATGGGGATCGACGTCTCCCCGGAGGCCGGCTGGGTGCAGCACCGGGGCCTGCGGGTCTTCGGCGGCGGCCGGGTCGTCGAGGTCGACTGGCCGCAGCTGTCCTCCTGGCCCGGCTACGGGCTCATCCGGCCGCGGAAGGACCTCGACCCGATGCTCGCCGAGCACGCGGTGGCCGCCGGCGCCCGGCTCGAGCAGGAGGTCACCGTCACCGGCCCGTTGCTGGACGACGCCGGCCGGGTCGTGGGCGTGCACGCGCAGGCCGGCCCGGACAGGGAGGCGGTGACCTGGCGGGCGCCGCTGGTCGTCTCCGCGGAGGGCCTGTCCGGCCGGCTGGCCAAGGCGATCGGCCTGACCCGCCGCGAGGACCGCCCGCTCGGCGTCGCCGTCCGCCGGTACGTCGAGACGCCGCGCGGCGAGGACCCCTACCTCGACATCTCCTTCGACCTCTCCGCCGAGGGCCCCACCGCCGACTCGATGCCCGGCTACGGCTGGTCCTTCGGCATGGGCGACGGCACCGCCAACGTCGGCTTCGGCCTGCTCGACACCCGCCGCGGCGGCGAGACCGACGCCCGCACCGTGCTGCGCCGCTGGCTGGCCACCCTGCCGCCGGAGTGGCAACTGGGCGAGGAGCACGCGGTCACCCCGCTGCGCGGCGCCGGCCTGCCGATGGCGCTCAACCGCGGGCCGGCCTACACCCGCGGCCTCCTGTTGGCCGGCGACACCGCCGGCGTGGTCAACCCGTTCAACGGCGAGGGCATCAGCTACGCGCTGGAGACCGGCCGCATGGCCGGGGAGACGGCGGCCGCGGCGCTCGCGACACCGGAGGGGCCGGCCCGCGAGGCGGTGCTGCGCCGCTACCCCGAGCGGCTGCGCGAGGCCTACGGCCGCCACCACCGGCTCGGGATGGCCTTCCTGGCCCTGCTCGACCGGCCCGGCCTGGTCCGCTTCGCCACCGCGCACGGGCTCGAGCGGCCGGCGATGGTGAACGCCGCGCTGCGGCTGATGGGCAACCTCTCCGACGGCCGCGACGGCGACCGCTTCGACCGCGTGGTCGCCGTCCTCACCCGCCTGGCGCCGTCCGTCTGAGGAGCGCCGGAAGCGGTCCGTGACCGGACCGTGACCCGGGGATGTGAACTCACTCACCCCCCGCGCTTCACTTGCCGCCCCCGGCGGCATAGGCTCGTGGCGCGAGTTTGTGAATTTCTTCACAAGCCCACGAGCCGCCGAGGGAGGCGCCGGTGCTGTCGTCCTACGTCCCGATCGTGGGGCTGTTCGCGCTCGCCGCGGCCTTCGCGCTGTTCTCGGTGACGGTCGCGCCGTTCGTCGGTCCGCGCCGCTACAACCGGGCGAAGCTCGAGGCGTACGAGTGCGGCATCGAGCCGGTCGACCAGCCGCTGCACGGCGGCCGCTTCCCGGTGAAGTACTACCTGACGGCGATGCTCTTCATCGTCTTCGACATCGAGATCGTCTTCCTCTACCCGTGGGCCGTCGCCAACGACGCGCTGGGTGTCTTCGGCCTGGTCGAGATGGTGGTCTTCATCGCCACCGTCTTCCTCGCCTACGCCTACGTCTGGCGCCGCGGCGGCCTCGAGTGGGACTGACGGAGGGGAGCTGACGTGGGTCTCGAGGAGAAGCTGCCGAGCGGCTTCCTGCTGACCACGGTGGAGAAGCTGGTCAACTGGACGCGCAAGTCCTCGCTGTGGCCGGCCACCTTCGGCCTGGCGTGCTGCGCCATCGAGATGATGGCCACCGGCGCCGGCCGGTACGACCTGGCCCGCTTCGGCATGGAGGTCTTCCGCGCCTCCCCGCGCCAGGCCGACCTCATGATCGTCGCCGGCCGGGTGAGCCAGAAGATGGCGCCGGTCCTGCGGCAGATCTACGACCAGATGCCCGAGCCGCGGTGGGTGCTCGCCATGGGCGTCTGCGCCAGCTCCGGCGGCATGTTCAACAACTACGCGGTGGTGCAGGGCGTCGACCACGTGGTGCCGGTCGACATGTACCTGCCCGGCTGCCCGCCGCGCCCGGAGATGCTCATGGACGCGATCCTCAAGCTGCACCACAAGATCCAGAACGAGCCGCTCGGTCCGAAGCGGGCCCGCCGGCTCGAGGAGGAGCGGGCCGAGGGCCGCGCCCCCGACCTGCTGGTCGAGATGCCCTCCAGCGTCCGCGCCGACAAGGCCAAGCGGGCGGCCTACGAGCAGGCCGCGGCCCTCGGGCGCACGGGCCAGTTCGCCATCGAGCAGCGCGGGGGCGACGCCGTCCTCCTGCCCGGACCGCGCGGCGGGTCCCGGTGACCGGCCCCGGCGACCGCAGCGGCGCCGACGCCTCGCAGGGCGCCGCGGCCGCGGGCGGCGGCTTCCGCAAGGGCGCGTTCGGCGTCAGCGGCAGCGGCGACACCTCCGGGTTCGGCGGCCTGGTCCGCGTCGAGCCCGGCGGCGCGGTCGCGCTGCACTCCACCGACCGCCCCTACGGCGGCTGGTTCGACGAGGTGACCGACGCGCTGATCGACGCCGTCGGCGCGGCCACCTACGCCGCCGCCGTGCAGCGCGTCCTCGTCGACCGCGGGGAGATCACCTACTTCGTCGCCCGCGAGCACCTGCTCACCCTGGTCCGGGCGCTGCGCGACGACGACGCCCTGCGCTTCGAGCTGTGCAGCAGCGTCTCCGGCGTCGACTACCTCGACAGCGGCGGCCCCGCGGTGGACGCCGGCCGGCCGCGGCTGCACGTCGTCTACCACCTGACCTCGATGACCTACCGGCGGCGCATCCGGCTCGAGGTCGCCGTCACCGCCGAGGACCCGCACGTGCCGTCGGTGTCCTCGGTCTACCCGACGGCGGACTGGCACGAGCGGGAGACGTACGACATGTTCGGCGTCGTCTTCGACGGCCACCCGGCGCTGACCCGGATCCTCATGCCCGACGACTGGGACGGGCACCCGCAGCGCAAGGACTACCCGCTCGGCGGCGTGCCGGTGGAGTACCACGGCGCGACGATCCCGCCGCCCGACACCCGGCGGAGCTACCGATGAGCACCACCTACGACCCGTACGCCGGCTCGCGGGAGACCACCGAGGGGCGGGTCTACACCGTCACCGGCGGCGACTGGGACCAGGCCTTCGGCGCGGACCTCTCCGGCGAGGAGCGGCTCGTCGTCAACATGGGGCCGCAGCACCCCTCGACGCACGGTGTCCTGCGGCTGGTCCTCGACCTCGAGGGCGAGACGGTGACCAAGGCGCGGGTGGTCATCGGCTACCTGCACACCGGCATCGAGAAGAACACCGAGTACCGCAACTGGGTGCAGGGCACGACCTTCGTGACGCGGATGGACTACCTGTCCCCGCTGTTCAACGAGGCCGGCTACTGCATGGCCGTCGAGAAGCTGCTCGGCATCGAGGTGCCGCAGCGCGCGCAGACCATCCGCGTGCTGGTGATGGAGATCAACCGGATCGCCTCGCACCTCGTGGGCCTGGCCACCGGCGGCATGGAGCTGGGCGCGCTCACCGGCATGACCAACGGCTTCCGCGAGCGGGAGCTGTGCCTCGACCTGCTCGAGGAGATCACCGGGCTGCGGATGAACCACGCCTACATCCGGCCCGGCGGCGTCGCCCAGGACCTGCCGGCCGGCGTGGAGGAGTCGATCCGCGAGTGGCTCGAGGTCATGCCGGAGCGCCTGGCCGGCTACCACAAGCTGCTCACCGGCCAGCCGATCTGGCAGCGGCGGCTCAAGGACGTCGGCTACCTCGACGTCACCGGCTGCCTGGCGCTCGGCGTCACCGGGCCCGTGCTGCGCGCCACCGGGCTGCCCTGGGACCTGCGCCGGACGGAGCCCTACCTCGGCTACCAGGACTACGACTTCGAGGTCCCCACCGCCGACACCAGCGACGCCTGGGGCCGCTACCTGGTCCGGATGGCCGAGATGTTCGAGTCGCTGAAGATCGTCCGCCAGGCGCTCGACCGGCTCGAACCCGGCCCGGTGATGGTCGAGGACCGGAAGATCGCCTGGCCCGCGCAGCTGTCGCTGGGCGCCGACGGCATGGGCAACTCCCTCGAGCACGTCCGCCACATCATGGGCACCTCGATGGAGGCCCTCATCCACCACTTCAAGCTGGTCACCGAGGGCTTCCGGGTGCCGGCCGGCCAGGTGTACGTGCCGATCGAGTCACCGCGCGGGGAGCTCGGCTACCACGTGGTCAGCGACGGCAGCACCCGGCCGTGGCGCGTCCACGTGCGCGACCCCAGCTTCGTGAACCTCCAGGCGACCGCGGCCATGAGCGAGGGCGGGATGATCGCCGACGTCATCGCCGCCATCGCCTCCATCGACCCCGTGATGGGAGGGGTGGACAGGTGAGCGAGCTCGCGAGGTCCCCCAGGAGCACAGCAGCGCCGCGAGCGGCGTCGACGAGCGCCGGCGAGGAGAAGCCGTGAGCGCGCTCCCCGGGTCCCGGGAGGGCGCGGCGACGACGGGGCTCGTCGACAGCCCCGTCGAGCCGACGCCGGCGGACCTGCCGCCGCTGACCGAGCAGGCCTGGCTCGAGGCGCGGGAGATCACGACCCGCTACCCGCAGCCGCGCTCGGCGCTGCTGCCGATGCTGCACCTGGTCCAGAGCTACCAGGGCTACGTGACGCCGGAGGGCGTCGCGCTGTGCGCCGAGGTGCTGGGGCTGACCAAGGCCGAGGTCGGCGCGGTCGCGACCTTCTACACGATGTACAAGCGCCGCCCGACCGGCCGGCACCTGGTCAGCGTCTGCACCAACACGCTGTGCGCCGTCCTCGGCGGGCAGCGGATCATGGACGCGCTGTCCGCCGACCTCGGCGTCCACCACGACGAGACGGCGGCCGACGGCTCGGTCACCCTCGAGCACGCCGAGTGCCTGGCCGCCTGCGACTACGCGCCCGTGGTCACCGTCGACTACGAGTTCTACGACCAGCAGGACGTCGAGAGCGCCCGGGCGCTGGTCGCCGCGCTGCGCCGCGGGGAGAAGCCGCACCCGACGCGCGGCGCCCCGCTCACCGACTTCCGCGGGGTCTCCCGGCAGCTGGCCGGCTTCTCCCAGCACGCCGACGCCGGGGCCGCGCGCGCCGCCGTCGACGCGCCGGGCGAGTGGGGGCCGACGCTGGCCGGCGTCCGGCTGGCCGCCGAGCGCGGCGAGTCCGCCCCGCCGATGAGCGGCCCCGAGCCGGAGCCCGCCGACGCTGGCGAGCCCGCGGACACGGTCGCGCCGTCCGGCGACACCGGGCAGACGCCGGAGGAGGAGGCCGCCGACGCCCGCGTCGCCGCCGCCGACAACCCGGCCGAGCGGGCCGGCGCCGCGCAGGCGCACCCCGACCGCGGCACCGAGTACGGCCGGCGCACCCCCGGCGGCGACCGTCCCACCCCCGACACCCCCGCGGGCACCGAGCCGGGCACCTCCGGCCAGGGGCCCGCGACCCAGCGGGAGGCCTGACCCGATGCCCCTCACCCCCGTCCTCACCTCGCGCTGGGGCGCCGAGCAGCCCTGGCGGCTGTCCACCTACGAGTCCCTCGACGGCTACGCCGCGCTGCGCACCGCACTGTCGATGCAGCCCGACGAGCTGGTCTCCCTGGTCAAGGACTCCGGCCTGCGCGGCCGCGGCGGCGCAGGCTTCCCCACCGGCATGAAGTGGAGCTTCATCCCGCAGCCCAAGCCGGGGGAGACGCCCACCGGGCCGGCCGCGATGCCCAAGTACCTCGTGGTCAACGCCGACGAGGGCGAGCCCGGCACCTGCAAGGACCTGCCGCTGATGATGACCGACCCGCACTCCCTGGTGGAGGGCGTGATCATCTCGGCGTACGCGATCCGCTGCCGGTTCGCCGTCATCTACGTCCGCGGCGAGGCGGTGCACGCCCACCGCCGGCTGGTGTCCGCCGTCGAGGAGGCCTACGCGGCCGGCTACCTCGGCAGCGACGTCCTGGGCTCGGGCTACGACCTGGAGCTGGTCGTGCACGCCGGCGCCGGGGCCTACATCTGCGGCGAGGAGACGGCACTGCTCGACTCGCTCGAGGGCTACCGCGGCCAGCCGCGGCTCAAGCCGCCGTTCCCCGCGGTCGCCGGGCTCTACGGCGCCCCGACGGTCATCAACAACGTCGAGACGCTGGCCACCGTGCCGTTCGTCGTCCGCGGCGGCGCCGACTGGTTCAAGCGGTTCGGGCCGGAGAAGTCGCCCGGGCCGAAGATCTACTCGCTGTCGGGCCGGGTGACCCGCCCCGGCCAGTACGAGGCGCCGATGGGCACCACGATGCGCGAGCTGCTGGAGATGGCCGGCGGCGTGCGGGCCGGGCACGAGCTCAAGTTCTGGACGCCGGGCGGCTCCTCGACGCCGTACTTCACCGCCGAGCACCTCGACGTGCCGCTCGACTTCGACTCGGTCGCCGCCGCGGGCTCGATGCTCGGCACGACGGCGCTCATGGTGTTCGACGAGACCGACTCGATCGTCGAGGCCACGCTGCGGTTCACCGAGTTCTACGCGCACGAGTCCTGCGGCAAGTGCACGCCCTGCCGCGAGGGGACCTACTGGCTGGTGCAGGTGCTGCGGCGGCTGGTCGACGGCCGCGGGACGGCGGCCGACCTCGACCTGCTCACCGACACCTGCGACAACATCCTCGGCCGCTCGTTCTGCGCCCTCGGGGACGGCGCGACCAGCTGCATCACCAGCTCGCTCAAGTACTTCCGCGACGACTACGTCGCCCTGCTGCCGCCGGAGGAGCAGGCCCGCCTGGGCCGCTCGCTGCGGCTCGAGCCCGTCGGAGTCGCCTCGTGACGCTCACTCCCACCGCCCCCGAGCCCGCGCCGGCGGTGCCGCCGGGCGTCCCCGGCCCGCACACCCCGCCGGACGCCGTCCGCTGCACCATCGACGGCTTCGACGTCGCGGTGCCCAAGGGGACGCTGATCATCCGCGCCGCGGAGATGGTCGGCATCCAGATCCCGCGGTTCTGCGACCACCCGCTGCTCGACCCCGTCGGCGCCTGCCGGCAGTGCCTCGTCGAGGTGGAGGGCCAGCGCAAGCCGGTGGCCTCCTGCACCATGCCGGTCACCGACGGCATGGCGGTGAAGACGCAGCTGACCAGCCCGGTCGCCGACAAGGCGCAGCAGGGCACGATGGAGCTGCTGCTGATCAACCACCCGCTGGACTGCCCGGTCTGCGACAAGGGCGGCGAGTGCCCGCTGCAGAACCAGGCCATGAGCAACGGCCGCGCCGAGACCCGCTTCGTCGACGTCAAGCGGACCTATCCCAAGCCGCTGCCGATCAGCAGCGAGATCCTGCTCGACCGCGAGCGCTGCGTGCTGTGCGCCCGCTGCACCCGGTTCTCCCAGCAGGTGGCCGGCGACCCGTTCATCGAGCTGTTCGAGCGGGGCGCGCTGGAGCAGGTCGCCGTCTACGAGGACGAGCCGTTCTCCTCCTACTTCTCCGGCAACACCACCCAGATCTGCCCGGTCGGCGCGCTCACCAGCGCGCAGTACCGGTTCCGGTCGCGGCCGTTCGACCTGCGCAGCGAGCCCTCGGTGTGCGAGCACTGCGCGTCGGGCTGCTCCATGCGGACCGACTACCGGCGCGGCAAGGTCATGCGCCGGCTGGCGGGGGAGGACCCGGCGGTCAACGAGGAGTGGACCTGCGACAAGGGCCGCTTCGCCTTCCGCTACGCCGCCACCAACGACCGGCTCACCACCCCGCTGGTCCGCCGCGGCGGCGTCCTGGAGCCCGCCTCCTGGCCGGACGCGTGGGCCGCGGCCGCCGAGGGCCTGCGCGCGGCGCGGGCCGCGGGCGGCGTCGGGGTGCTGCCGGGCGGCCGGCTGACCGTCGAGGACGCCTACGCCTGGGCGAAGTTCGCCCGCGTGGCCCTGGGCACCCACGACGTCGACGCCCGCGCCCGCGCGCACTCCGCCGAGGAGCAGGCGTTCCTCGCCGCGCACGTGGCCGGCACCGGCCCCGGGCGCGGGGCGGTCACCTACGACGACCTCACCGCCGCCCCGGCCGTGCTGCTGGCCGGCTTCGAGCCGGAGGAGGAGTCGCCGATCGTCTTCCTCCGCCTGCGCCGGGCGGTGCGCAAGGGCGGGCTGGCCGTCTACGACCTGGCGCCGTTCGCCACCCGCGCGGCGCAGAAGCTGCAGGCCACCGTGCTGGTCACCCGGCCCGGCGAGGAGGCCCGCGCGCTCGCGGCGCTGGCCGAGGGCAGCTGGGGCGGCCCGGCCGTCGAGGCGCTGCGGCAGCCCGGCGCGGTCGTGCTGGCCGGCGAGCGGCTGGCCGAGGTGGGCGGCGAGTGCGCCGCGCTGGCCGCCCTCGCCGGCGCCACCGGCGCCCGCCTGGCCTGGGTGCCGCGGCGGGCCGGGGAGCGCGGCGCCGTCGAGGCCGGCGCGCTGGCCGCGCTGCTGGCCGGCGGCCGGCCGGTCGAGGACCCCGTCGCCCGCGCCGAGGTGGCCGCGCTGTGGGGCGTGGACCCCGCCGACCTGCCGGCGTTCCCGGGCCGGGACACCACCGGCATCCTCACCGCGGTCCGCGACGGCCGGCTGGCCGGCCTCGTGGTCGGCGGCGTGGACCCCGCCGACCTGCCCGACCCCGCGCTCGCGGCGGCGGCGCTGGCCGCGGCGTCGTTCGTCGTCAGCCTCGAGCAGCGGCCGACCGCCGTCACCGAGCACGCCGACGTCGTCCTGCCGGTGGCCGCCGCGCCGGAGAAGGCCGGCAGCTACCTGGACTGGGAGGGCCGGGTGCGGTCCTTCGACGCCACGCTGCACGGCACCGGCCAGCTCCCCGACGGCCGGGTGCTGCACGGCCTGGCCGAGCACCTCGACGCCGACCTGCGGCTGCCCACCCCCGACGCGGCCCGCGCCGAGCTCGCCCACCTCGGCGACACGAGCGCCCGCGCCGAGGGCGGCCTCGACGTGCCGCCGGCCGTGGCGCCGGAGCCGGGCGAGGGGGAGGCGCTGCTGGCCTCCTGGCGGCAGCTGCTCGACGTCGGGACGCTGCAGCGCGACGAGCCCGAGCTCGCCGGCACCGCCCGCCCGCCGGTGGTGCGGATCAGCGCCGCTCGGGCCGCCGGGCTCGGTGTGGCCGACGGCGCCCCGCTCACCGTCACCGGCGCCACCGGCTCGGTCACCCTGCCCGTCTGCGTCACCGAGATGCCCGACGACGTGGTGTGGCTGCCGATGCGCTCACCCGGCAGCGAGCTGCGCACCGGCCTCGGCACGGCGCCCGGCGGCGTCGTCCGGCTGAGCGCTCCCGGATCGAGCGCGGGAGGTGCCGCGTGACCCTGCTCGCCGCCGCCGACCAGCCGACGCTCGAGGACTTCGGGCACGACGTCTGGTGGATCGTGCTCGTCAAGATCGTCGGCGTCTTCGTCGTGCTGGTCCTGATGACGCTGTTCGCGATCGTGTTCGAGCGCAAGGTCGTCGCCCGCATGCAGCAGCGCATCGGCCCCAACCGGGTGGGCCCGCGCGGCTACCTGCAGAGCCTCGCCGACGGGCTGAAGCTGGCGTTCAAGGAGGACATCCGGCCCGCGATGGCGGACAAGCCGGTCTACTTCCTGGCCCCGGTCATCGCGACCATCCCCGCGTTCCTGGCCTTCTCGGTCATCCCGCTGGGCCCGGTGGTCAGCATCTTCGGCCAGCAGACCCCGCTGCAGCTCACCGACGCCCCCATCGGCGTCCTCGTCGTCCTGGCCTGCTCAGCGATGGGCGTCTACGGCATCGTGCTGGCCGGCTGGGCCTCGGGCTCGACCTACCCGCTGCTCGGCGGGCTGCGCAGCGCCGCCCAGATGGTCAGCTACGAGATCGCGATGGGCCTGTCGATCGTCGCGGTGTTCCTCTACGCCGGGTCGATGTCGACCTCGGAGATCGTCGCCGCCCAGGCCGACGGCAACCGCCTGTCGTTCTTCGGGCTGGAGTTCACCGGGCCGAGCTGGTTCGCCGTCCTGCTGCCGGTCAGCTTCGTCATCTACGTGATCGCTGTCGTCGGCGAGACCAACCGGGCGCCGTTCGACCTGCCCGAGGCGGAGAGCGAGCTGGTCGGCGGCTTCCACACCGAGTACTCGTCGCTGAAGTTCGCGCTGTTCTTCCTCGCCGAGTACATCAACATGGTCACCGTCTCGGCGCTGGCCGCGACGCTGTTCCTCGGCGGCTGGCGGGCCCCGTGGCCGATCTCGATCTGGGACGGCGCCAACTCCGGCTGGTGGCCGCTGCTGTGGTTCTTCCTCAAGGTCGCCGCCGCGCTGTTCGTGTTCATCTGGCTGCGCGGGACGCTGCCCCGGCTGCGCTACGACCAGTTCATGCGCTTCGGCTGGAAGGTCCTGGTGCCGACGGCGCTGGCCTGGATCCTCGCGGTCGCCACCATGCGCACCGTCTCCCGCGAGGCGGACCTGTCCACCGGCCAGGTGGCGGTGTTCGTCGGCGTGCCGATCGCGCTGCTGGTGCTGCTGGCGCTGTCGGTCGCCAGCCGGGCCAGCAACCGCGACACCCGGCTCATGGCCGAGGACGCCGCGGCCGGCGGCGTCCACGCCACCGACCCGGACCCCGACCCCGAGGTGCTGCCCCCGGCCGGGCCGCGGCACCGGCCGGCGCAGCGCACCGGCCCGGCCCGCGCCGAGGGCGGCTTCCCGGTGCCGCCCATGGACCTCGTCGTGCCGCCGTCGCCACGGCTGCGCCGCGCCGAGCCGGTGGGCGCGCGTCCCGAGGGCGGCGTGGTCAGCAGCGGCCGCCGAGCCGCCGGCAGCACCACGGGCAGCACCACGGGCAGCACGGCCACCAGCGCACAGGAGGAGACCGATGGCTGACCAGGACCCGGCGACCGGCGGCGAGTCGAAGGGACTGGCCCAGGCGGCCCGGGGCGGTGAGGTCGAGCGGGCCGGCGGCGGCACGCCCGCGCCACACCGCAGCCTGCTGCCGGCGCCCGGCCAGGGCTTCGGCGTCACCTTCGCCCAGATGTTCAAGAAGGTGACCACCGAGGAGTACCCCGACGTCCCCAAGGTGACCAAGCCGCGCTACCACGGCCGGCACGTGCTCAACCGGCACCCCGACGGGCTGGAGAAGTGCGTCGGCTGCGAGCTGTGCGCCTGGGCGTGCCCGGCCGACGCGATCTACGTCGAGGGCGGGGACAACACCGAGGACGCGCGCTACAGCCCCGGTGAGCGGTACGGCCGCGTCTACCAGATCAACTACCTGCGCTGCATCTTCTGCGGGCTGTGCATCGAGGCCTGCCCCACCCGCTCGCTGACGATGAGCAACGACTTCGAGCTGGCCGACGACAACCGGCAGGACCTGATCTACACCAAGGAGCAGCTCATGGCCCCGCTGCTGCCCGGCATGGAGGCCCCGCCGCACCCGATGCGCCTCGGTGACGACGAGAAGGCCTACTACGTGCGCGACCCGCAGCAGGGCTCGCCGGCCGAGCCGGTGACGGTGGAGCGGGCATGACCGAGGTCGTCATCGGCACCGGCGAGGCCGTCGTCTTCTGGATCCTGGGCCCGGTCGCGCTGGCCGGGGCGCTGGGGATGGTGTTCAGCCGCAACGCCGTCCACTCGGCGCTGTGGCTGGTCAACACGATGCTCGCCCTGGGCGTGTTCTACGTCGTCCAGTCCGCGCCGTTCCTCGGCGCCGTGCAGATCATCGTCTACACCGGCGCGATCATGATCCTGTTCCTGTTCGTGCTCATGATGGTCGGCCGGGACTCCTCGGACTCCGTGGTCGAGACGCTGCGCGGGCAGCGGGTGGCGGCCACGGTGCTCGGCGTCGGGTTCGCCGGGCTGGTCGGCGCCGGCATCGCCCGCGCCACGCAGGACACCCCGGTCGCGGGCCTGTCCGACGCGCAGGGCGGCACCGGCAACATCGACTCGATCGCCGAGCTGCTGTTCACCCGCTACCTGCTGGCCTTCGAGGTCACCAGCGCGCTGCTGATCACCGCCGCGGTCGGCGCGATGGTGCTCGCGCACATCGAGCGCGAGCCCGGCACCCGGCGGACGCAGAAGGAGCTCTCCCGCGCCCGGTTCCTCACCGACCGGCCGCAGACGCTGCCCGGCCCCGGCGTGTACGCCCGCGCCAACTCCGTCGCCGCCGGGGCGCTGCTGCCCGACGGCGGGATCGCCGAGGACAGCCTGGCCACCGACATCGAGCCCCAGGAGGTCGACCAGATGCCCCGTCCCACCGGCCGGGCGCAGCTCGGCAGCCCGGACGCCGCCCTCGGCACGCTCGACCCGGCACCGGAGGACCGGCGGTGAGCCTCACGCACTACCTGGTGCTCGCGGCGATCCTGTTCACCGTCGGCGCCGTCGGCGTGCTGGTGCGGCGCAACGCGATCGTCGTGTTCATGTGCGTCGAGCTGATGCTCAACTCGGTCAACCTGACGCTGGTCACCTTCGCCCGGGCCTCCGGCACCGTCGACGGCCAGATCATGGCGTTCTTCGTCATGGTCGTCGCCGCCGCGGAGGTCGTCGTCGGCCTCGCGATCATCATGTCGATCTACCGGACCCGCCGGTCGGCGTCGGTCGACGACGCCAACCTGCTCAAGTACTGACGGGAGCCGGCACCCCATGGAATCCGCCGTCGCCGCAGAGGGCCTGCTGTCGGCCTCGTGGCTGGTCATCGCACTGCCGCTGCTCGGGGCGGCGGTCCTCCTCCTGGGCGGGCGCCGCACCGACCGCTGGGGCCACCTGCTGGGGACGGCGACCGTCCTGGCCGCGTTCGTGGTCGCGCTGCTGGCCACCGTGCAGCTGGCCGGGCTGGAGGAGCGGGCGGTCGACGTCGACCTGTTCACCTTCCTGTCGGTGGGCTCGCTCGACGTGCAGGCCGGGCTGCTGGTCGACCCGCTGTCGGCGACCTTCATGCTGCTGATCACCGGCGTGGGCGGGCTCATCCACGTCTACTCGGTCGGCTACATGGCGCACGACCCGCGGCGGCGCCGGTTCTTCGCCTACCTGAACCTGTTCGTCGCGGCGATGCTGCTGCTGGTCCTCGGCGACAACTACGTGGCCCTCTACGTCGGGTGGGAGGGCGTCGGCCTGGCCTCCTACCTGCTCATCGCCTTCTGGCACGAGCGCCCCGCCGCGGCCACCGCCGCGAAGAAGGCCTTCGTGATGAACCGGGTCGGCGACGTCGGCCTGGCTCTCGCGATCTTCGTGATGTTCGCCCAGCTCGGGACGGTCTCCTACGAGGGCGTCTTCGGCGGGGTCGGCGCCCTGGCCGGCGGCACGGTGACGGCGCTCGGCCTGCTCCTGCTGCTCGGCGCGTGCGGCAAGTCCGGCCAGTTCCCGCTGCAGGCGTGGCTGCCCGACGCCATGGAGGGCCCGACGCCGGTCTCGGCACTCATCCACGCCGCGACGATGGTCACCGCCGGCGTCTACCTCATCGCCCGCTCCGCGCCGATCTACGACCTGACGCCGACCGCCCGCGCCGTCGTCCTGGCCGTCGGCGCGGTCACGCTGCTCTACGGCGCGGTCGTGGGCTGCGCGTACGACGACATCAAGAAGGTGCTCGCGTACTCCACGGTCAGCCAGATCGGCTACATGTTCCTGGCCGTGGGCCTGGGCCCGGTCGGCTACGCCGCGGCGATCGCCCACCTGCTCACCCACGGCTTCTTCAAGGCCGGGCTGTTCCTGGGTGCCGGGTCGGTCATGCACGCAATGGGCGACCAGGTGGACATGCGCCGCTTCGGTGGGCTGGCGCGGAAGCTGCCGGTCACCTTCGTCACCTTCGGCTTGGGCTACCTCGCGCTGATCGGGTTCCCGTTCCTGTCCGGCTACTGGACCAAGGACGCGATCATCGAGGCGGCGCTGGACCGCGGCGACGGGTGGGGCTGGCTGCTCGGCGCGGTCGCCGTCGTCGGCGCCGGGCTGACCGCCTTCTACATGACCCGGCTGGTGCTGATGACGTTCCTCGGCCGGCCGCGGTGGACCGAGGGCCGGCACCCGCACGAGGCGCCGACGGTGATGACCGCGCCGATGGTGGTGCTCGCCGCCGGCTCGGTGGCCGCCGGGTTCCTGCTGGTGCAGGTGTTCCCGCTCGACGAGTGGCTCGCCCCGGTGTTCGGCGAGCCCGAGGAGGCCGCGCACGTGGTCGCCCCGGCCGTCGTCGGGATCGTGGTGACCGCGGTGATGCTGGTCGGCGTCCTGGCGGCGTGGCTGTTCGTCGGCCGCCGCGAGGTCCCCGAGGTCGCCCCGGCCCGCGTCTCGCCGGTGGTGCGCGCGGCGCGGAGGAGCCTCTACGCCGACACGGTCAACGAGTCGCTGTTCATGCGGCCGGGCCAGTGGCTCACCCGGGCGCTGGTGTGGGTGGACAACCGCGGCGTCGACGGCGCGGTCAACGGCCTGGCCGCCACGCTCGGCGGCTCGTCGTCGCGGCTGGGCCGGGCGCAGACCGGGTTCGTCCGGTCCTACGCGCTCGGGATGCTCGGCGGCGCGGTCCTGGTGGCCGGGGCGCTGCTGGCGGTGACGGCCGGGTGAGCGAGCCGGGCTCTCAGGAGAGGACGACGACAGAGTGAGCGACTCCCTGCTCCTGGTCGCGATGCTGGTGGTGCCCGCGGTGGGCGCCGCCGTCGTCGCGGCGCTGCCCCGCGCGAACACGGCGCTGGCCCGGCAGCTCGCCCTCGGCGTCAGCCTGGTCGTGCTGGTGCTCGCGGTGCTGGCCACGGTCGCGTTCGACCCCGACGGCGACCGGTTCCAGCTGACGACGTCGGTGCCGTGGATCGAGGGCTTCGGCGTCGACTTCGCCCTCGGCGTCGACGGCATCGCCCTGGTCATGCTGCTGCTGGTCGGTGTGCTCGTGCCGGTGGTCGTGCTCGCCTCCTGGCGCGACGAGCCCACCGGCCGCCGCTCGATGCGGACGTTCTTCGCCTGGCTGCTGCTGCTCGAGGCGTGCATGGTCGGCGTCTTCGCCGCCACCGACGTCTTCCTCTTCTACGTCTTCTTCGAGGCGATGCTCGTCCCGATGTACTTCCTCGTGGGCAGCTTCGGCGGCCCGCGCCGGCAGTACGCGGCGGTCAAGTTCTTCCTGTACAGCCTGGTCGGCGGACTGGTCATGCTCGCCGCGGTCATCGGCCTGTACGTCGTCAGCGAGGCGGCGGGCGACGGGACGTTCGCCTTCGAGTCGCTGCGGCAGCTCGACATCGACCCGGCCGCCCAGCGCCTGCTGTTCCTCGGCTTCTTCGTCGCCTTCGCGATCAAGGCGCCGCTGGTGCCGCTGCACACCTGGCTCCCCGACGCCGGTGCCGAGGCCCCGATCGGCGGCGCGGTGCTGCTCGTCGGCGTCCTCGACAAGGTCGGCACGTTCGGGTTCCTGCGCTACTGCCTGCCGCTGTTCCCCGACGCCTCCCGGGAGTTCGCCCCGCTGGTGCTCGTCCTCGCCGTCGCCGGCGTCCTCTACGCCGCGCTGCTGGCGATGGGGCAGAGCGACATGAAGCGGCTGGTGTCCTACACCTCGATCGCGCACTTCGGCTTCATCGCCCTCGGCGTCTTCGCCTTCACCACCGAGGCCGGCACCGGCGCGGTGCTGTACATGGTCAACCACGGCATCGCGACCGGCCTGCTGTTCCTCGTCGTCGGGATGCTCATCGCCCGCGGCGGCTCCCGGCTGGTCGGCGACTACGGCGGCGTGGCCACGCGGGCGCCGAAGCTGGCCGGGGTGTTCCTGGTCGCGGGGCTCGCGTCGCTGGCGCTGCCGGGCACCAACAGCTTCGTCAGCGAGTTCCTCGTGCTGATCGGCTCGTTCCCGACCCGGCCGGTGTTCACGGTCCTGGCCACCGTCGGGATCATCCTGGCCGCGCTCTACGTCCTGCTGCTCTACCAACGGACCATGCACGGCCCGCCGCGCGGCGTGCTCTTCCCGGCCGACGACGAGCCGGCCCCGGCCCCCGCGGGCGGTGCGCACGGCGCGACGGCGACCCTGACCGCCCCGACCCCCGCGGCCCGGGCGACGGCGCGGCTGCGCGACCTGACCCGCCGCGAGACGGCCGTCGTCGCCCCGCTCGTGGCCCTGGTCATCGTGCTGGGCGTCTACCCGCAGCCGCTGATCCGGCTGATCGAGCCCGCCGTCGCCGCCACCATGAGCGACGTCGGCGCCGACCCGGCCGGCGTCGACGCTCCGACCGAGGGGACCGACTGATGACCATCGAGGCCCCCGACCTCTCCTTCGCCGCGCTCGCGCCGCTGCTGTTCGTCCTCGGCGCCGCGTGCGTCGGCGTGCTCGTCGAGGCGTTCGGCCCGCGCGACACCCGCCACCCGGTGCAGGTCGCCGTCGCGCTGGTCGGCACCCTCGGCGGGCTGGTCAGCACCCTGCTGCTCGCGGGCACCCGCGAGGTGACCGCCGGGGGAGCGCTCGCCGTCGACGGCGCCGGGCTGTTCCTGCAGGCCACCATCGCCGGGCTCGGCGCGCTGTCGCTCCTGCTGTTCGCCGAGCGCAACCTCGACCCGGCCCGCTCCGCGTTCGTCGTCTCCGCCGCGGTGCCCGCGGGCAGCGTCCGCGACCGCGAGCTGCTCACCGTGCAGCGCGTGCAGACCGAGGTCTACCCGCTGGCCACCTTCGCCATCGGCGGCATGATGCTGTTCGTCACGGCGAACGACCTGCTGCTGATGTTCGTCGCGCTCGAGGTGCTCAGCCTGCCGCTGTACCTGATCAGCGGCCTCGCCCGCCGGCGCCGGCTGCTGTCGCAGGAGGCGGCGGTCAAGTACTTCCTGCTGGGCGCCTTCGCCTCGGCGTTCTTCCTCTACGGCCTGGCGCTGGTCTACGGCGCCACCGGCAGCGTCCGGCTCTCCGCGGTCCGCGAGGCGGTCGCGGCCGGCGGGGGCGGCACGCTCGCCGTCCTCGGCCTGGCGCTGCTGATCGTCGGGCTGCTGTTCAAGGCCAGCGTGGCGCCGTTCCACACCTGGACGCCGGACGTGTACCAGGGCGCGCCCACCCCGGTCACCGCGTTCATGGCCGCCTGCACCAAGGTCGCCGCCTTCGGCGCGATCCTGCGGCTGCTCTACGTCGCGTTCGGCACCGAGGAGTGGACCTGGCGGCCGCTGGTCTACGCCGTGGCGATCGTCTCGATGGTCGTCGGCGCGGTCCTCGGGCTCACCCAGACCGACCTCAAGCGGATGCTGGCCTACTCGTCGGTCGCGCACGCCGGGTTCCTGCTCACCGGCGTCCTCGGCTACCCGGGGACGGGCCTGTCGGCCGTGATGTTCTACCTGCTGGTCTACGGCCTGACCACGCTCGGCGCGTTCGCCGTCCTCACCCTGGTGCGCAGCGGCGACGGCGAGGCCACGCACCTGTCGCAGTGGGCGGGCCTCGCGCAGCGCTCGCCGGTCACCGCCGCGGTCATGAGCCTGTTCCTGCTCGCGCTCGCCGGCATCCCGCTCACCAGCGGCTTCACCGGCAAGTTCGCCGTCTTCCGCGCAGCGATCGAGGACGGCGCCTGGCCGCTGGCGCTGGTCGCGCTGCTGGCGAGCGCGGTGGCGGCGTTCTTCTACCTGCGGGTGATCGTGCTCATGTACTTCTCCGAGCCGGCCGCCGACGGTCCCACGGTCGGCGTCCCCGGGCTGCCCACCACCGTCGTCCTCGCGGTGACCGCCGCGGCCACCCTGGTCCTGGGGATCGTCCCCGGGGCGGTGCTCGGTCTCGCCGATCGGGCGGCTATCTTCGTCGGTTGATGACCGGACCCCGTGCCGCCGTCGACGGGATCGCCCCGGCCGAGGTCTGGCACCGCATCTCGACCCCCGCCTCGACCATGGGCCCCTGGCTCCCGGGCGGGGCCCTCGGCGACTCGCTGGCGGAGGGGCTGGCCAACGTGGAGGCGGCGCTGGCCACCGCGGTGGCCAGCGAGCACCCGTTCGTCTCCGAGGCCGCGGGCCACCTCATGGCCGCGGGCGGCAAGCGCTTCCGCCCGATGCTCGCGCTGCTGGCCGCCCACCTGGGCGACGCGCACGCGCCGGACGTCGTGCGGGCCGCCGTCGTCTGCGAGCTCACCCACCTGGCCACGCTGTACCACGACGACGTCATGGACGAGGCAGCCGTCCGCCGCGGGGCGCCCAGCGCCAACAGCCGGTGGACCAACAGCGTCGCGATCCTCACCGGCGACTTCCTGTTCGCCCGCGCCTCGGACCTGCTCGCCGACCTCGGCCCCGAGGCGGTCCGCATCCAGGCGCGCACGTTCGAGCGGCTGGTCACCGGCCAGATCCGGGAGACCGTGGGCGCCCGCCCCGGCGAGGACCGCGTGCAGCACTACCTCGAGGTGCTGGCCGACAAGACCGGCTCCCTGGTCGCCACCTCGGCCCGCTTCGGCGCCCGCTTCGCCGGGGTCGACGCCGACCTGGTGGGGGCGCTGACCCGCTTCGGCGAGGAGGTCGGCGTCGCGTTCCAGATCTCCGACGACCTGCTCGACATCGTCAGCCAGGACGGCGCGTCGGGGAAGGCGCCCGGCACCGACCTGCGGGAGGGCGTCGCCACGCTGCCCGCGCTGATCGCGCTGGCCGGGGACGACCCCGCCGACGCGCGGCTGCGCGAGCTGGTCTCCCGCCCGCTGTCCGACGACGCCGAGCACGCCGAGGCGCTGGCGCTGCTGCGGGGGTCCGCGGCGCTCGACCGCGCCGGCGCGGTGCTGCGGGACTACGCCGACCGCGCCCGGTCCTCGCTGTCCGCCGTCCCGGCCGGTGAGGTGCGGGACGCGCTGTCGGCGCTGTGCGACTACGTGGTCACCCGGACCAGCTGACGAAGGACCCCCGTGCCCCCCACCGCCCGCACGCTCGCGGCGGGCCGCTGCGCGAGGGCCACGGTCCTGGCCGCCGTCCTGGTGCTGACCGGCTGCTCGGGGGCCGGGGGAGCCGACGGGGCCGACGCGACCGGCGACCTGCCCGGTGCGCAGGAGGACGAGGCGGCCACCGCGGCCCCCGACGGCGGGGTGACCGCGCCGGGCGGCCTGCCCGAGCTGCGGGTCGAGACCGTCCTCGACGGGCTCGACCACCCGTGGGACGTCGCCCAGGCGCCCGACGGCACCCTGCTGGTCGACGAGCGCGGCGGCGGCCTCACCGCGGTGCTGCCCGACGGCACCGCCCGGGCGCTCGAGGCCGACTTCTCCGACCTCTTCGCCGACGGCGAGACCGGCCTCATGGGACTGACCCTCGACCCGGCCTTCGCCGGCAACCGCCGGCTCTACACCTGCCAGGGCGTGCAGGCGGACGGCGGCGCGGAGATCCAGGTGATCGCCTGGACCGTCGACGCCGGCTGGACCCGCGCCACCCGCGTCGCCGACCCGCTGGTCGACGACATCCCGGTCAACGAGCGCACCGGACGGCACGGCGGCTGCCGCGTCCGCTTCGCGCCCGACGGCGCGCTGCTCGTGGGCACCGGCGACAACGCCGTCGGCAGCAACCCCCAGGACCGCTCGACGCTCGCCGGCAAGGTGCTGCGGGTCGACCCCGCCACCGGCGGGCCCGCGCCGGGCAACCCGTTCGCCGACGACCCGGACCCGGTCACCCGGTTGCTGCTGAGCTACGGGCACCGCAACGTGCAGGGCATCGCCGTCCAGCCGGGGACCGGGGAGGTCTACACCGTCGAGCAGGGGCCCGACCGCGACGACGAGGTGAACCGGTCGGTGCCCGGCGGCAACTACGGCTGGGACCCCGACGGCGCCGACGGCTCCTACGACGAGAGCGTCCCGATGACCGATCCCGGGCTGCCCGGCGCCGTCCCGGCGGTCTGGTCGTCCGGGGACCCGACGATCGCCACCAGCGGCGCCGACTTCCTCAGCGGGATCCAGTGGGGCGGCTACGACGGGCTGCTGCTCGTGGGGGTGCAGAAGGACACCGGCGTGCTCGCGCTGCGGATCGACGACCAGGGACGGCTGACCGAGCAGTTCCGGATGCCGGGACTCGAGGACCGCTTCGGCCGCATCCGGACGCCCCGGCTCGGCGTCGACGGCGCGCTGTACGTCACCACCGACAACGGCGGCGGCGAGGACGTCCTCCTGCGTGTGACACCCGCGTAGCGGGAACGGCTCAGCGCCGCGATCGGCCCCGGTGCAGGGGCCCGCGCCGAGCGTGCGGGGCGTGGGGGCACCGAGGTCCTCCCGGGCACCTGGCCGCGGTGTCGGCCGGCGGGCCGCCGGTGTCACGGCGTCAGACCCGCCGGCGGAGGACGCGCTCGGGTACCGGGGTCCCGTCGGGCAGCAGCGGGCAGGGCTCGGGCTCCCCGACGACGGTGCGCAGCGGCAGCACGCCGGCCCACACCGGCAGGCCCAGGTCCTCCTCGTCGTCGACCGGCGGCCCGGTGCGGACCTTGACGCTGGCCTCGGTCAGGTCCAGCGCGAGCACCGCCGTCGCCGCGGCCTCCTTCCGGGACGGCTGCCGGGTGGCCGTCCACGACCCGGGCGCCAGGTGCTCGGTCAGCACCGCGTAGGCGCGCAGCCGCTCCTCGGGGTCGGTGACCGGCCGGGCGGTCCCGTGCACGACGGCGCAGCGGTAGTTCATCGAGTGGTGCATGGCCGAGCGTGCGTACACGATCCCGTCGAGGTGGGTGACCGTGAAGCAGGCCGGCGCCCCCGCCGCGGCCGCCCGCAGCGTCGCCGCTCCCGTGGACCCGTGCAGGTACAGCGTGTCGCCGTCGCGCCCGTAGCCGGTCGGCAGCACGACCGGGGCGTCGCCGAGGACGACGCCGAGGTGCCCGACCAGGCCGGCGTCGAGGACGGCGTAGAGGTCGGCGCGGTCGGTACGGGCGCGGTCGGACAGCCGCCGGAGGGTGCTGCGCGGGGTCGGGGACAGGGGCGTCGAAGTGGTCACGGCTCCAGCCTGCGTGGCGGAGTGGCCTGCCGGAAGGGCCAGTAGGCTGCCGGTCGACCAGGCCAATCGGAGCGGAGGTCACCCGTGGACATGCCCCCGGTCGTCCTCGACCGCAGCGCCGGCCGCCCGCTCGCGGTGCAGCTCGCCGACGCCCTGCGCACCGCGGCCGCCGGCGGCGTGCTGCGCCCCGGCGACCGGCTGCCGTCCACCCGCGAGCTGGCCGCGGCGCTGCGGGTCAGCCGCACCGTGACCGCCGCCGCCTACGACCAGCTCGTCGCCGAGGGCTGGGCCGCCGGGCGGCAGGGCGCGGGGACCTTCGTCGTCGGCGCCGCCCCCGCCGGACGGCCGGCGCCGCCGCCCCGGCCCGGCCCGGCCCACACGCCCCCCGCGGCGGTCGACCTCCGGGCCGGGTCGCCGTGCCTGGAGGTGCTCGACCGCGCCGCCTGGCGCCGGGCCTGGCGGGCCGCCGGGGACGAGCCCCCCGACGCCGCGCCCGAGCCCGCGGCCGATCCCGCCTTCCAGGCCGCGGTCACCGGGCACCTGCTGCGGCACCGCGGCCTGCCGGTGGACCCCGCCGACGTGCTCGCCACCGGGGGGACCTCCGCCGCCGTCACCGAGGTCGCCCGGCTGCTGCCGCCGGGCAGCCGGGTCGGCGTGGAGGACCCCGGCTACCAGCGGGCGGCCGGGGCGCTGCGCGCGGCCGGCGTCGAGGTGGTGCCCTGCCCGGTCGACGGCGACGGCCTGGTCGTCGACGCCGTCCCGGACGGGCTGGCCGCGGTCTACTGCACGCCGGCCCACCAGTGGCCCCTGGGCCGGCGGATGTCGGCGGGCCGCCGCGTGGCGCTGGTCGCCCGCGCGCGGGCCGAGGGCTGGTGGGTGCTGGAGGACGACTACGACGGCGAGCTGCGCTACGACGTCGCCCCGCTGCCGCTGCTGGCCGCCCTGGCCCCCGACGTCGTGGTGCACCTCGGCACCAGCAGCAAGATCGTCAGCCCGACCCTGGGCACCGGCTGGCTGGTGGCGCCGCCGGCCCTGCGGGCGGGGCTCGTGGCCGCCCGGACGGCGACCGGCACCCGGCCCGCCCGCGCCGGCCAGCGGGTGCTCGCGGCGCTGGCGTCCTCGGGCGACCTGGCCCGGCACCTGCGGCGGCTGCGCCGGGAGCTGTCCGAGCGGCGGGCCCTCGTGCTGCGGGAGCTGGCCGCCGGAGGCGTGGCCGTCACCGGGGACCCGGCGGGCGCGCACGTGTTCGTCCCGCTCCCGGATCGTGCGGCCGAGGAGGCGGTGGTCGCCGCCGCGGCCGTCCGCGGGCTCGCCGTCGACGGGCTGGCCCGGCACCTGACCGGACCGGGGCCGCACGGCCCGGCCGCCGGCCTGGTCCTGGGCTTCGCCGCCCCGTCCCGCGCCGGGCTCACCCGGGCGCTCCCCGCGCTGGCCGAGGTCGTCGGAGGACGCGACCGGCCCGCCCTCCGCGAGGAGGACGGGCCGGTCGGGAGCTGACGGCTACGCGGACACGGTCCAGGTGTCGTTGCCGGCCAGCAGCGCGTCGAGGTCGCCGCCGCCACCGGTGCGGGCCTCCTCGAGCTGGTCGAGCATCATCCGGTCGTAGGTGGGCTTGCGCACCGACCGGAAGACGCCCATCGGCGTGTACCGCAGGTCCTGGCTGGACAGCCGCGACAGCGCGAACGCGTAGGAGGGGTCCTGGCGGGTCGCGTCGTGGACGACGATCTCGCTCGCGTCGACCTGGTTGGTCTCGGCGATCCGCAGGCCCCCGAACTCGTCGCGGACCACGCACGAGGCGCCGTCCGGGCCGAACACCAGCGGCTCGCCGTGGACCAGCGGGATCGTCCACATCGGGCCGGTGGCCGGGTCCTTGAGCAGGTCGAAGGCGCCGTCGTTGAAGATGTTGCAGTTCTGGTAGATCTCCACCAGCGCGGTGCCCTCGTGCTCGGCCGCCTGCCGCAGCACCTCGGTGAGGCCCTTGCGGTCGGAGTCCATCGCCCGCCCGACGAACGTGGCGTCGGCGCCGATGGCCAGCGAGACCGGGTTGAACGGGTGGTCCAGCGAGCCCATCGGGGTGGACTTGGTGACCTTGCCGACCTCGGACGTGGGGGAGTACTGACCCTTGGTCAGCCCGTAGATCCGGTTGTTGAACAGCAGGATCGTCATGTTCACGTTGCGGCGCAGCGCGTGGATCAGGTGGTTGCCGCCGATCGACAGCGCGTCGCCGTCACCGGTCACGACCCACACCGACAGGTCCGGCCGCGAGGCGGCCAGGCCGGTGGCGATGGCCGGGGCGCGGCCGTGGATCGAGTGCATCCCGTAGGTGTTCATGTAGTACGGGAACCGCGACGAGCAGCCGATGCCCGAGACGATGACCATGTCCTCGCGGGCGATGCCGAGCGAGGGCAGGAAGCTCTGGACCGCGTTGAGGATGACGTAGTCACCGCACCCCGGGCACCAGCGCACCTCCTGGTCGGTCTTCATGTCCCTGGCCTTGAGGGCGGTCTGCTTCTCGCCCTGGGTGGTCACGGAGTCGGCGATCGCCTGCTGGATGCGCGCGTCGATCGGGGTGCCCGGCATGCCGAGGTCGTGGACGTGCGGGGAGGTGGTCACTGCTGGCCTCCGGTGCTGGCCGTCGGAGTGGTGGAGTCGATGACGTCCTGGACGACCCCGGCCAGCTCGGCGGCCCGGAAGGGCAGCCCGCGCACCTGGGTGTGGCTCTGGACGTCGACGAGGTACTTCGCGCGGAGCAGCAGTGCGAGCTGCCCCATGTTCATCTCGGGGCAGACGACCCGGTCGTACCGGCTCAGCACCTCGCCGAGGTCGGCCGGCATCGGGCTGACGTGCCGCAGGTGGATCTGGGCGACCTTGCGGCCCGAGCGCCGGATCCGCCGGCAGGCGGCCCCGATCGGTCCGTAGGTGGAGCCCCAGCCGATGACGGCGACCCGCGCGTCGCCGTCGGGGTCGTCGACGTCGGTGGGCGGGATGTCGGCGGCGATGCCGTCGACCTTGGCCTGCCGCAGCCGGGTCATGAGGTCGTGGTTGGCCGGGTCGTAGGAGATGTTGCCGGTCCTGTCGGCCTTCTCCAGCCCGCCGATGCGGTGCTGCATGCCCGCGGTGCCCGGGATCGCCCACGGCCGGGCCAGGGTCTCGGGGTCGCGCAGGTAGGGCAGGAACTCCGGCGTCCCGTCGGCGGTGGCGCCGTTGGGCTCGGTGGCGAACTCCACCCGCAGGTCGGGCAGCTCGTCGGCCGCCGGGATCGCCCACGGCTCGGCGCCGTTGGCCAGGTAGCCGTCGGACAGCAGCATGACCGGCGTCCGGTACTTCAGCGCGATCCGCGACGCCTCGAGCGCGGCGTCGAAGCAGTCGGCCGGGGAGCGCGGCGCGATCACCGGCAGCGGCGCCTCGCCGTTGCGGCCGAACATCGCCTGCAGCAGGTCCGACTGCTCGGTCTTGGTGGGCAGGCCGGTCGAGGGCCCGCCGCGCTGCACGTCCACGATCACCAGCGGCAGCTCGGTCATGACGGCCAGGCCGATGGTCTCGGACTTCAGCGAGACGCCGGGGCCCGACGTCGTCGTGATGCCCAGCGCGCCACCGAACGAGGCGCCCAGCGCCGCGCCGATGCCGGCGATCTCGTCCTCGGCCTGGAAGGTGCGCACGCCGAACGCCTTGTGCCGGGACAGCTCGTGGAGGATGTCCGACGCCGGGGTGATCGGGTAGGCGCCGAGGAACACCGGCAGGCCCGACCGCTGGCCGGCGGCGACCAGCCCGAGGGCCAGCGCCTGGTTGCCGGAGATGTTGCGGTAGCGGCCCGGCGCCATGGGGGCCGGCTTGATCTCGTAGGAGACGGCGAAGGCCTCGGTCGTCTCGCCGTAGTTGTAGCCGGCGCGGAAGGCCGCGATGTTCGCCGCGGCGATCTCCGGCTTGCGGCGGAACTGCCGCTCGAGGAAGCGCACGGTGCCCTCGGTGGGCCGGTGGTACATCCAGCTCAGCAGGCCGAGGGTGAACATGTTCTTGCTCCGCTCGGCCTCCTTCTTGCCGAGCCCGGAGTCCTTGAGCGCCTCGAGCGTCATCGAGGTCAGCGGCACGGCGACGACCTGCCAGCCGTCGAGCGAGCCGTCCTCGAGGGGGTTGGTCGCGTAGCCGACCTTCGCCAGGTTGCGCGGGGTGAACTCGTCGCTGTCGGCGATCACCAGCCCGCCGCCGGGCAGGTCGGAGAGGTTGGCCTTGAGCGCCGCGGGGTTCATGGCGACCAGCACGTCCGGGGCGTCGCCCGGCGTCATGATGTCGTGGTCGGCGAAGTGCAGCTGGAAGGAGCTGACGCCGGGCAGGGTCCCCGTCGGCGCGCGGATCTCGGCGGGGAAGTTGGGCAGCGTCGACAGGTCGTTGCCGAAGGACGCCGTCTCGCTGGTGAACCGGTTGCCCGTCAGCTGCATGCCGTCGCCGGAGTCCCCGGCCAGCCGGATGACGACGCGGTCGAGTTCGACGACGCTCTTGACGAGCCCGCCGGGGGCCGAGCTGCCGGGCGTGAGGGGCGATCCGGTGACGGTCATCAGGGTTACCTCCGACGGCTCAGGTTACGGGCCGGGTTCGCGCGCCGGTCCTGTGAAGCGGCTCACGGGACCCGCCGTCGCGGGCGGCGCTCTCGACACCAACCCTCCCCGACGGACGGGTGTTCCGCTCCACTCCCGTCCGTGACGGGGGTCGCAGCCCGGGGCCGGGAACGGCGGTCGCGGCCGTTCCGTTCACCGGGGCGTGCGGCGATGGGACAACGGGGTGCGGACCGCGCTCCTCCTGGGCCTGGTGGCCGGTCTCGCCCTCGCCGCCGGGGCGCTGGTGGGCGGGCGGGGCGGTCTGCTCGTGGCGCTCGTCGTCGCGCTCGGGGTGAACGGCTGGGCCTGGTGGTCCTCCGACCGGCTGGCCCTGCGCGCGATGCGGGCCTTCCCGGTCACCGAGACGCAGGCGCCGGGCCTGTACGCGATGGTGCGGGAGCTGGCCACCCAGGCCCGCCAGCCGATGCCGCGCCTCTACGTGAGCCCCACCGACCAGCCCAACGCCTTCGCCACCGGGCGCACGCCGCGGCGGGCCGCCGTCTGCTGCACCCAGGGCATCCTCGAGCTGCTCGACCGCCGGGAGCTGCGGGCGGTGCTCGCCCACGAGCTCTCGCACGTCCGCAACCGCGACGTCCTGGTCGGCTGCGTCGCCGGAGCCCTGGCCAGCGTCGTCACCTACCTGGCGCACCTGGCCACGTTCGCCACGCTGTTCGGCGGCCGCTCCGACGACGACCGCGACGGCGGCGTCCTCGGGACCCTGCTGCTGGTGCTGCTCGGCCCGCTGGCCGCCGGGCTGGTGCGGCTGGCGGTCACCCGCGGCCGCGAGTACGAGGCCGACGCCGACGGCGCCCGCCTCAGCGGTGACCCGCTGGCCCTGGCCAGCGCCCTGCGCCGCATCTCCGCCGTCGCCTCGGCCCGGCCCCTGCCCGCCGACGACCGGCTGGTCGCGCAGAGCCACCTCATGATCGCGGCACCTGTCCGCGCCGCGGGCCTGGCGGCGCTGTTCTCCACCCACCCGCCGATGGCCCAGCGGATCGCCCGGCTGGAGCGGATGGCGGGGGAGTCCGGCCGCGGCTGACCCGGCGTCAGGTCCAGGACGTCGACAGGCGGACGCTGGTGCCGGCGTCGTCGCGGCGGATCGCCACGTGGTCGCACAGCTGGCGGGCCAGCCACAGGCCCATCCCGCCGTGGGACAGGTCCTCCCCGTGCGCGGGCCCGTAGCCGGCGAACGGGTCGTCCAGGCCGCGGCCGGAGTCGCGGACCGTGGCCACCAGCCGCCCGGGCGCCGTCCACAGCCGCAGCCCGGCGGGCGGGGAGCCGTGCCGGACCGCGTTGGAGGTCATCTCGTCGACCGCCATGAGGAAGTCCTCGAGCACGTCGGCCGGCCCGTCGACGGAGTCCAGGTGGGCGCGGACGGCGTGCCGCAGCCCGGCGTAGTCGGTGATGTCGTCGTCGGCCAGCGCCGGGGCCGTGGCCTCCAGCGGCTCGTCGGGCACCGGCAGGGCCCGCAGGTAGGCGGCCGGGTCGACGTAGTCGGGGTTGGCCGCCCGGCCGTCGGGGGTGACGACCCCCGGGTGGGTGTGCAGCGCGGAGGTCAGCAGCGGGTCGGGGAGGGCGGAGCTGAACACGCACAGCCCCCACAGCGGGAGCGGGGCGAACGCGTCGTTGATGACCGACTCGTAGGCCTGCCACTCCCGCCAGTCGGCAGGGGTGGCGCCGAAGTCGACCTCGCCCACGCACCGGACCAGCCGGCCGGACGCGGCGTGCTGCTCGGCGAACCGGCGGAAGGCCGTGATCGCCGTGGGGGTGCGGGACCGGTAGAGGCGGTGCCGCTCGACGACGACCACCCGCGGGTCCCGGCCGACGGCCTCCCACAGCGGACCGGCGGTCCCCGGCCCGGTCGCGATCACGGCCGCGTCCCCGGCCTCCAGGCCCTCGAGCAGCCACGGCGCGGCCGCGGCGGCGACGTCGTCGGCCGTGTCGTAGACGAGCGCGTCGTGCCGTGAGCCCGCGGGCGGCAGGGAGCCCGCGTCGTGTGCGTCGTGGCCGGCGGCGGCGGAGCCGTCGCGGCGCACTGCACCGTCCCCGGGCTCCCCACCGGTCCGCCGGCTCCCGTGGAGGACCATCGCGTCCACGGTAACCGGCCCCTCCCGGGTGTTCGTGCGCCCGCGGACCGCGACCGCCCGATCGGGGCGGTCGCGGTCCGCGGGTCGGCCGGTCAGCGGTAGTTGTCGAACTGGAGGGCGACGTCGAGGTCCTGCGCGCGCAGCAGGCGCTGCACCTCCTGCAGGTCGTCCCGCTTCTTGCCGCTGACGCGGAGCTGGTCGCCCTGGATCTGGGCCTGGACGCCCTTGGGGCCCTCGTCGCGGATGATCTTCGCGATCTTCTTCGCGACGTCGGACTCGATGCCCTGCTTGATCCGCGCCGACAGCTTGTAGGCCTTGCCCGAGGACTGCGGCTCGTCGGCGTCGAGGGCCTTGAGCGAGATGCCGCGCTTGACGAGCTTGTCCTTGAACACGTCGAGGGCGGCGTTGACCCGCTCCTCGGTGTCGGCCTGGAGGAGGACGCCGTTCTCCCCGGCCCAGGCGATGCTCGCGTTGGTCCCGCGGAAGTCGAAGCGCTGGGCGAGCTCCTTGCCCGCCTGGTTGATGGCGTTGTCGATCTCCTGGTGGTCGACCTTGCTCACGACGTCGAAGGACGAGTCGGCCATGTCTGCTCCTCACCCCGCGCGGAGGACCCGCGACGGGACCTCGTCGGGCCGTCGCCGGCCCGTCTTGTACGCTCTCCCCGTGGGTCCACGGCGGGTTGCCCGAGTGGCCAATGGGAGCGGACTGTAAATCCGTCGGCTTAGCCTACGAAGGTTCGAATCCTTCACCCGCCACCCCTCGCAGAGCGGCCCCCGACCGGCAGGTCGGGGGCCGCTCCCGCGTTCCGGGCCCGCGTCCCCGGCTCAGGGCAGCGTCGGCGCCTGCGCGCCGGCCACCGCGGTGACCTCCAGCGGCCGTCCGCCCAGGAACAGCCAGCCGAAGGCGATCTGCACCGACCGCGTGCAGCGGACCGTGACCTCGGTGCCGTCGGTCTCCGCCGACCAGGCGTCCAGGGCGGTCCCGCCGTCGGCCAGGTGGTCGGCGACGGCGGCCCGCGCCGTCTCGCCGGTCAGGGGCAGCGCCGTGCCCACGCCCGTGGCGTAGACCCGCCCCTCGTCGGTCCGGTTGGCGGCGGCCAGTGCCGCGCCGTCGCACACCGCCTGCACGTCCTGGTGCTCGAGGAAGGCGTCGGACGCGGCGACCGCACCCAGCGCCATGAAGGCGGCCACCAGCCAGCAGACGAGGACGCACGGCATCGCGGAGCCGCGCTCCTCCTCGCCGCCGACCGGCCTCCCGCCTCCCCGCACGGCGGCAGCGTAGGTGCGGCGCGGCTCCGGCGGACCGCCGTCCACGGACCCGGTCGATCACACGGGCACCACCTGTCACCCGTGCCGGTGACGAGTTGCTGATCAACAACCACTGTCCGTAGTGACACTACGGCCCGTCACCCGTTCGTGATGCTCCGTGCTTGCCTCGCCCGAGTGAGGGCAACGATGGTTCCGGGCGCGGTCCGTACTCGAACGACGCTCTGCCCCCGCGCCTGGGTGACAGCCGCAGCTGCCAGCTGTCTTTTCCATGCCTGAGGAGGCGTCATGAACGAGCGTGGTGCGAAGTGGGCTCGCGGGGCCAAGTGGGCGCGGGGCGCCAAGTGGGCCCGGGGTGCGAAGTGGGCTCGCGGAGCCAAGTGGGCCTGATCCGCGGCTGACCCCGTCCCGATCGGGACGGGGTCACGGGTGGGGCGTCCGCCCTCCCTCCTTGGGGTCGGATCGGTTCTGGGGGGCGGCCTGCGCTGTTAGCCTCGGCGCCGCCTCTTCCCTCCTCACAGATCCGGATGACCTTGGCGAGTCGCGCGCGTGTCACGCCCCGTCGTGTCGGCGCGCTGCTGCCCCTGGGCGTGATCGCCGCCGCCGGCGTCGTCCTCGCGACGGTCGCCGGCCTGCTGGTCTTCCCCGCCGCGCCGGCCGAGTTCCGGCTGGCGCCCTTCCTCGTCGTCGTGGCGGCCTTCTTCGCCACCGACATGGTCTCCCTGCACGTGGAGTTCCGGCGCCAGACGGTGGCGTGGTCGGTGAGCGAGCTCGCCCTGACGATCGCGCTCGTCGAGTTCGGCGGCGTCTGGGCAGCGGTGGCCCGGGTGGTCGGGCTCGGCGCGAGCATGGCCTACCAGCGCTACGCCTGGGCGAAGATGGTCTACAACCTCGCGGTCGCCGTCATCGAGGTGGCTGCGGCCGTCACCGTGCTGCAGGTGCTGCCGTTCGGGGCGCTGGAGGACCCGCTCAGCTGGGTGAGCCTCCTGGTCGCCGTCCTGGTCGCCGACCTCGTGGGCGCTCCCCTCGTCGTGGCGGCCATCCGACTCAGCGGTGGCAACCCCACGTGGCGGCTGTGGAAGGAGCTGTTGCTCCCGATCGGGGTCGTCGCTCCCTTCGCCGTCTCCGTCGGGCTGGTGGCCGCCCTCCTCAACGCCCGGACCGGCTGGGCGGCCTTCCTCATCGCCCCCGCGGCGGTGGCCGTCATCCTGCTGTTCCGGCGGTTCGCCCAGGTCTCCCGGGCGGGGCAGGGGCTGGAGCAGATCTACGACTTCGCCCGGCGGATCGAGTCCGTGTCGCCCGACGAGGACGGGCCGCTCGAGATCGCGGTCGCGGTCAAGGAGCTGCTCAACGCGGACAAGGTCGCGCTGTGGCTGCCGCCCTACCTCGACGAGCCGCCGCGGCTGGTCGTGGCCGGCGACGGCGGCGTCACCTGGTACGACGGGCCGGCCGACCCCGAGGACGTCCTGCGCCAGCGGGTGCTGACGCCCGGGTCCACCGAGCCGGTCCTGGTGACCGCCGGCCGCGCGACGCCGGCCGAGTCCGCCGCCCTGACCCGCCGCGGCGCCCAGGAGGTCCTCGGCGCCCCCGTGGCGACCGCGGCCGGCGAGCCCGGCTACCTCGAGGTGTGCGACCGGCGCAGCGACGTCGTCTCCTTCTCCGGCAGCGACCGCTCCGCGCTGGACTCGATGCTGACCCACGTCAACGCGGCGATCCGCCAGCAGCAGCTGCTCACCCAGATCCGCTACGACGCCGACCACGACCGGCTGACCGGGCTGCCCAACCGGCAGCGGCTGGCCGCCGAGATCGACCAGATGCTCGGCGCCGACCCGGTCGGTGCGCGGGCCGGGCTGGTGCTCGCCGCGCTGGACAACCACACCGAGATCGTCGACACCCTCGGCCACGCCGCGGCCGACGAGCTGCTGCTGGTCACCGCCGGCCTGCTGCGCGAGCACGCCCCGCCGGCCGCGCTCGTCGCGCGGATGGAGGGCGAGCAGTTCGCCGTCCTCCTGCCGGGGCTGTCCCTGCCGGCGACCGAGCGGGCCGCCCGGCGGCTGCGCGAGGCCACCTCCACCCGGGCGCGGGTCGCCGGCCTGGACCTGGAGGTCACGCTGACCATCGGCGTGGCGGCCGCGCCGGTCCACGGCACGGACTCCGGCACGCTCATGCAGCGGGCCGACGTCGCGCTGCTGGCGGCCGCCTCCGAGAGCGGCGGCGTCGCCAGCTACCACCAGGTGCTGGACCAGCAGAGCCTGCGCCGCCTGCAGCTGGGCACCGAGCTCGAGCAGGCCATGGCCGACGGGCAGATCAGCGTCGTCTTCCAGCCGATCATCGACGCCCGGACCTCCGACATCGTCTCGGTGGAGACCCTCGTGCGCTGGGCGCACCCGCGGTTCGGCGCGATCCCGCCGGACGACTTCATCCACCTCGCCGAGCAGATCGGCCGCATCGGCCCGCTCACCGACCACGTGCTGGACCTCGCGCTGGCCCGCTGCCGGCGGTGGCTGAACCAGGACATCGCGCTGTCGGTCGCGGTGAACCTCTCCGCGCGCTGCCTGGCCGAGCCGGACCTGGTCGAGCGGGTGCAGCGCGCGCTGCGCCGCCACGGCGTCCCGGGGGAGCTGCTCATCCTCGAGCTGACCGAGGGCAGCGTCGTCGACGACTCGGTCCGCTCGGGCACCGTCCTCACCGACCTGCACGCCCTGGGCCTGCGGCTGTCGATGGACGACTTCGGGACCGGCTACTCGTCCCTGTCGCAGCTGCGGCAGCTCCCGATCGACGAGGTGAAGATCGACAAGTCCTTCGTGCTGGGGATGTCCACCAGCCAGGGCGAGTCGTTCATCGCCCGCTCGATCATCGAGCTCGCGCACAACCTCGGCCTGCGCGTGGTGGCCGAGGGCGTCGAGGACGAGCTGACCCGCAAGCTGCTCACCGAGATGGGCTGCGACAAGCTCCAGGGCTTCCTGGTCAGCCGGCCGCTGGCCGACGAGATGCTGGAGAAGTGGCTGCTCGCGCGCACCGGTGTCCGGTCCGCCGCGCCCGGCGCCCAGCACCGCCGGCTGTTCGTCCGCGCCTGACTGTTACAGTCGTCTGGCACACCCCGGAGGGGGTGCGAGACCGCCGGAGACGGTGGGGTAGAGTTCCCTCCGGCTCAGTGAGCACGCCCCTTTAGCTCAGTCGGCAGAGCGTCTCCATGGTAAGGAGAAGGTCTACGGTTCGATTCCGTAAAGGGGCTCCGACCCACCGGTCCTGTCGCGAGACCGGGCCGCGCGGTCTTCCCGGCGGTGTAGCTCAGCCTGGCAGAGCAAGCGGCTCATAATCGCTGTGTCACCGGTTCAAATCCGGTCACCGCTACCCCAGACGGACCCCGTACCCCGGGGTCCGTCGCCGTGTCGGCACCCGCCGCCACGGTCCCCGGCCTCCGGGCCGGTCCGCACAAGGCGAGGAGTGCCCCGTGGCAGCCACCGACGTCCGTCCGAAGATCACCCTGGCCTGCCAGGAGTGCAAGAGCCGCAACTACATCACCCGCAAGAACCGGCGGAACGACCCCGACCGGCTCGAGCTGAAGAAGTACTGCCCGCGGGACAAGAAGCACACGGTCCACCGCGAGACCCGCTGACGCCGGTCCGCGAGGAGCGAGGGAGGGCGGGAGTGGCGCTGGACGCAGGACTGGTCGGGCGCGGCTACCCGCCCTCCGCCGTCTACGAGGTCGGTCGCGCCAAGATCGCCGAGTTCGCCGCCGCCGTCGGCGCGGCCGACCCGGTGCACACCGACCCCGACGCCGCCCGCGCGCTCGGGCACCCCGACGTCGTCGCGCCGCCCACCTTCGCCATCGTGGTCACCCTGGGCGCCGCCGACGTCGTGCTCGCCGACCCCGACGTGGCCCTCGACTACAGCCGGGTGGTGCACGGCGAGCAGCGCTTCACCCACCACCGGCCGATCCGCGCCGGGGACCGGCTGGTGAGCACCACGACCATCGAGGCCGTGCGCAGCGTGGCCGGCAACGACCTGCTCACCACCCGCGTCGACGTCGTCACCGAGGACGGCGAGGCCGTCTGCACCGCCACCTCGATGCTCGTGGCGCGGGGGACGGCGTGAGCGCCCGGCTGCGGGCCGCCGACGTCGCCGTCGGCACCGAACTGCCCGAGCAGACGCACCGGGTCACCCGCGCGGACCTCGTCCGCTACGCCGGCGCCTCCGGTGACCTCAACCCGATCCACTGGAGCGACCGGGTCGCCACCGGCGTCGGCCTGCCCGGCGTCATCGCCCACGGGATGCTCACGATGGGCCTGGCCGCCCGCGCTGTGACCGACTGGGCCGGCGACCCCGGCGCCGTCGTCGAGTACCAGGTCCGCTTCGGCCGCCCGGTGGTCGTGCCCGACGACGACACCGGCGCCGAGGTCACCGTCCGCGGGAAGGTGGGCGCCGTCCTCGACGGCGGCCGGGTGCGCGTGGACCTCACGGTCACCAGCGGCGGCGAGAAGGTGCTGTCCCTCGCCCGCGCCACCGTCGCACTGGCATGACCCCCCGGCGGGCAGTGCCGGCCGCGGCCGCGGCCCTGCTCCTGCTGGCCGGCTGCGGCACCTCCTTCACCGAGACGCTCGCCGCGGACGACACCCCGTCGGCGGCGCCGTCGTCCCCGGGCCAGCAGGGGGACACCGGTGGCGACGACGCCCCGAGCTGCCCGGCCGAGCGCGCCGAGCCCGACCCCGACCGCCCCGTCGTCGACCTGGAGTTCCGGCTCTCCGACGACGGGCGCACCGTCACCGGCACCGAGAACGTCGTCTTCACCCCGGACCGCGCCACCGACGAGATGGTGTTCCGGCTGGTGCCCAACAGCCCCGGTGCGGCCGAGCTCGGCAACAGGATCACCGTCGACGACGTCCGCGGCGACGACGTCGACCAGGCCGGGTACGAGGACGCCGGCGCCGAGGGGCCGGGCGGGCTCTACGTGCTCCAGCTCGACGGCGAGCTCCCGGCCGGCGAGTCCACCGAGGTGGAGCTGGACTTCACCGTCTCCCTCGGCGGCAGCGGCTTCGAGCGGCTCGGCACGGCCGAGGACGTGTCCTGGTGGGCCAGCGGGTTCCCGCTGCTGGCCTGGGAGCCCGGCGTGGGCTGGGCGCGCGACCCGTTCGTCGGCATCATCGGCGAGACCGCCACCAGCCCGGTCGCCGACACCACGATCAGCGTCTCGGCGCCCGAGGACCTCGTCGTCCTGATGACCGGCGACCAGGACGAGCCCTCCGCGCCCGAGGACGGCCGGCGCACCTGGACCTCGCACGAGCCGGTCGCCCGCGACGTCAGCGTCGCCGCCGGGGAGTTCCGGACCGCCACCCTCACCTCGCCGGGCGGCGTCGAGATCACCACCGGGGTGCTGCCGGACTCGCGGACCGGCCCGGGCGAGCTCGCCGACTGGGCCAGCGAGGACGTGACCGCCCTCGCCGACCGGTTCGGCCCCTTCCCGTACGACACCCTCACGGTGCCGCTGCTGCCGGACCAGGGCGGCGGCATCGAGTACCCGAGCTCGATCCTGCTCGCCGGCGCCAGCCGGGTCGTGCTCGAGCACGAGGTCGCGCACATGTGGTTCTACGGGATGGTCGGCGACTCGCAGTTCCGCGACCCGTGGCTCGACGAGGCCTTCGCCACCTACGCCGAGAGCGACGGCGACGTGTCCCGGGAGCGGCTCGACGCGACCCTGGCCGCCCCGGGCGACGTGGGCGCGGCGATGGACGAGTTCTCCGACAGCGGCAGCTACTTCGACGTCGTCTACGCCAAGGGCGGCGCCGCGCTGCTGGCCGCCCGCGAGGCCGCCGGCGCCGCGGAGTTCGACGCGGCGCTGCGCTGCTACGTCCAGCTCAACGCGTGGACGATCGCCACGCCCGCCGACCTGGCGCAGGCGCTGGCCGACCTCCCGGCCGCCACCGAGGTGCTGGTGGCGGCCGGTGCCCTCGACGAGGACGACCTGCCGGACTGAGTCAGCCGAGCAGGCGCTGCAGCCGGCCGACGCCCTCGGCCAGGTCGTCGTCGCCGAGCGCGTAGGACATCCGCACGTAGCCCGGCGTGCCGAAGGCCTCCCCGGGGACGACGGCGACCTCGGCCTCCTCCAGCACGATCTCGGCGAACTCCGCGCTGCTCGACGCGGTGCGCCCGTTGATCGGCCGGCCGAGCAGGCCCTTCACCGACGGGTACACGTAGAAGGCGCCCTGCGGCTCCGGGCAGGTGATACCGGGGATCTCCCGCAGCATCGACACGATGGTCTTCCGGCGCCGGTCGAACGCCGTCCGCATCGCGTCCACCGCCGACAGGTCACCGGTCAGCGCGGCCACCGCCGCCGCCTGGGACACGTTGGCGACGTTCGAGGTGGCGTGCGACTGCAGGTTGGTCGCGGCCTTGACGACGTCGGCGGGGCCGACGATCCAGCCGACCCGCCAGCCGGTCATCGCGTAGGTCTTGGCCACCCCGTTGACGACGACGCAGCGGTCGGCGAGCCCGGGGACCACGACCGGCATCGACGGGGCGGTGACCCCGCCGTAGGTGAGGTGCTCGTAGATCTCGTCGGTGAGCACCCACAGCCCGGCCTCCAGGGCCCAGCGGCCGATGGCCTCGACCTGGTCGGGCGGGTAGACCGCGCCGGTCGGGTTGGACGGCGAGACGAACAGCAGCACCTTGGTGCGCTCGGTGCGCGCGGCCTCGAGCTGCTCGACGGAGACGAGGTAGCCGCTGTCCTCGTCGGCGACCACGGGCACCGGCACGCCGCCGGCCAGCCGGATCGCCTCCGGGTAGGTGGTCCAGTACGGCGCGGGCACGAGGACCTCGTCGCCGGGGTCGAGCATCGTGGCGAACGCCTCGTACACGGCCTGCTTGCCGCCGTTGGTCACCAGCACCTGCGCCGGCGTGACGGTCAGGCCCGAGTCGCGCGCCGTCTTGGCGACGATCGCCTCCTTGAGCGCGGGCAGGCCGCCGGCCGGGGTGTAGCGGTGCATCGCCGGCTGGCGGGCCGCGGCGATCGCCGCCTCGACGACGTAGTCCGGCGTCGGGAAGTCCGGCTCACCGGCGCCGAAGCCGATGACCGGCTTGCCCGCCGCCTTGAGCGCCTTGGCCTTCGCGTCCACCGCGAGCGTGGCGGACTCGGCGATGGACCCGATGCGCCGGGAGACGCGGCGCTCGGCGGGGGAGAGGGCGGACTCCGACGGGGAGACGGCGGTCATGGGTCCATCGTGTCAGGCGCCACGCCGCGGGGGCCCGTCAGTTCCCGGTCCTCCGCAGCGCGACGTGCGGGACCGCCGCGGACGGCACCACCCCGGTGACCCCTGCGCGGGGGGTCCTCCGGAGCGCGGTCACGGACCGGTCCCGCGGTCCCGTACACTGGCAACCCTGGGGCGTTCGACCCCGCCACCGGCGTGCCCCGGATCCTCCCGGGACCGGCGCGCCGACGGCGAGGCCCGACCGTCCCGGGGCAGCCCGGGGTCACCGGCCCCGGGCACTAGGGGTGTAGCTCAATTGGCAGAGCAGCGGTCTCCAAAACCGCAGGCTGCAGGTTCAAGTCCTGTCACCCCTGCCCGTGCCGCCGGCCCGTCCCGGCGGGCAGCACGACCCGGCACGACCGCGCACCGGCTCCCCGGACGCGGCCGCCGGCCGGCGAGCACCACACCAGACGGCCCGACAGCAGCGGCCACCAACCACGACGCGAGCGAGGCGCAGTGAGCGAGAAGCCGGGCCGCGGGGAGGACCCCCGCACCGCCTCGGACGCCGAGCTGACCGACGAGCAGCTCGACCGCGAGGCCCCGGGCGTCGAGGACGCCGCCGAGCTGGAGGCCGCCGAGGACGAGGTCGCCGCCGAGGCGGAGTCCGAGGAGGACAAGGTCGTCAGCACGCCGGCCCGCCGCCGCGGCGGCCGGATCACCGCCGGCGACGACGAGGACGACGAGCCCGCCGCCCCGCGCACCCGTCGCCCCGCCCGCGAGGGGACCGCCGGCAGCCGTCCCGCCGGCCGCGCCACCGAGGGCTCGGGCACCCGGTCCCGGGCCGCCGCGCAGCGGGCGCGGGCCGAGGAGGTCCGGCAGAGGCGCAACCTGCGCCGGTTCCTGCGCGAGGTCGTCGCCGAGCTCCGCAAGGTCATCTGGCCCGGCCGCCGGGAGCTGATCACCTACACGACCGTCGTCATCCTCTTCGTGGCGTTCATGGTGGCGCTCGTCGCGGGCCTCGACGTCCTCTTCGCGCAGGGCGTGCTCGCCGTCTTCGGCTGACCGCCCCCTGCGCCTGACCGCACCCGACAAGGAAGAGACCCCGTGACCGACCCCCGCGAGCCCTTCGACACCGACAGCGACGTCGAGGCCATCGACCTCGACGACGAGCGGATGGACGTCCGCGGCAGCGTCGACCTCGAGACCGGCGCGGACCAGGCCGGCTCCGCCGAGGGGTCGGCCGACACGGCCGACCAGGACACCGCCACCGGTGTCGCCGACGTGACCCCCGCGGTCGAGGGCGGCGGCCGCGACAGCCTGGTCGGCGACCCGCTGGCCGCGCCGGCCCCCGACCACGACCCGGTCGTGACCGAGGCCCTGGCCGAGGCGGAGGCCGCGGACGAGGACCCGCGCGAGACGCTCAAGCGGACCCTGCGCACGCAGTTCGGCGACTGGTACGTCATCCACTCCTACGCGGGCTACGAGAACAAGGTGAAGACCAACCTCGAGTCCCGCATCCAGTCGCTGGACATGGAGGACTACATCTTCCAGATCGAGGTGCCCACCGAGGAGGTCACCGAGATCAAGAACGGCAAGCGCACCCAGGTCAACCGGAAGAAGCTGCCCGGCTACCTGCTCGTCCGGATGGACCTCAACGACGAGTCCTGGGGCGCGGTCCGCAACACCCCCGGCGTCACCGGCTTCGTCGGTGCCACCTCGCGGCCCTCGCCGCTGTCGATCGACGAGGTCGTCAACCTGCTGGTGCCCGACGCCCCGCCGCAGGCGGCCAAGGCGACCGAGGCGACCTCGCCCGCGGCGGCGTCCGCGCCGACCGCCGTCGTCGACTTCGAGATCGGCGAGTCGGTGACCGTCATGGACGGCCCGTTCGCCACCCTCCCGGCGACCATCAACGAGATCAACGCCGAGCAGCAGAAGCTGCAGGTGCTGGTCTCCATCTTCGGCCGGGAGACGCCGGTCGAGCTGTCGTTCACCCAGGTCGCCAAGATCTGAGTGCGCCCGAGCACCACCCCGGCCGTTCGAGCCTGAGTCACACGAGAAGGAAGTCATGCCCCCCAGGAAGCGGTTGACCGCGGTCATCAAGCTCCAGATCAACGCCGGTGCGGCCACCCCCGCGCCGCCCGTGGGTCCGGCGCTCGGCCAGCACGGCGTCAACATCATGGAGTTCTGCAAGGCGTACAACGCCGCCACGGAGTCGCAGCGCGGCAACGTGGTCCCGGTCGAGATCTCGGTGTACGAGGACCGCTCGTTCACCTTCGTCACCAAGACCCCGCCGGCCGCCCGCATGCTGCTCAAGGCCGCGGGTGTCGAGAAGGGCTCGGGCGAGCCGCACAAGACCAAGGTCGCCACGGTCACCCGCGACCAGGTCCGCGAGATCGCGCAGACGAAGATGCCCGACCTCAACGCCAACTCGCTGGACGAGGCCGAGCGGATCATCGCCGGCACCGCCCGGTCGATGGGCATCACCGTCACCGGCTGACGGAAGCCGCCGGGAACCGGCGGCGTCGCACCACCCGGGGCTCGCCCGAGCCCCGCGCACCTGTGGGAGGGCCTGCGCCAGGCCCGCACACCACGCGATCCCCGCACCCGCGGCGGGGGAGAGGAACCACCATGGCGAAGCACGGCAAGAAGTACCTCGAGGCGGCCTCCAAGGTCGACCGCCAGAGCCTGTACAGCCCGCTGCAGGCGGCGGGGCTGGCGAAGGAGACCTCGCCGACCACCTACGACGCCACCGTCGAGGTGGCCATGCGGCTGGGCGTCGACCCGCGCAAGGCCGACCAGATGGTCCGCGGCACGGTCAACCTGCCCCACGGCACCGGCAAGACCGCCCGCGTCATCGTCTTCGCGACCGGTGACAAGGCCGCCGAGGCCGAGGCCGCCGGCGCCGACGTCGTCGGCTCGGACGACCTGATCGCGCGCATCCAGGAGGGCTTCCTGGACTTCGACGCCGCGATCGCCACGCCCGACCAGATGGCCAAGGTCGGCCGGATCGCCCGCATCCTCGGCCCCCGCGGCCTGATGCCGAACCCCAAGACCGGCACCGTGACCCCCGACGTCACCAAGGCCGTCGCGGACATCAAGGGCGGGAAGATCAACTTCCGCGTCGACAAGCAGGCCAACCTGCACCTGGTGATCGGCAAGACCTCCTTCGACGAGACCAAGCTCGTCGAGAACTACGCCGCCGCCCTCGACGAGGTGCTGCGCGCCAAGCCGGCCGCGGCCAAGGGCCGGTACCTGAAGAAGGTCACCATCTCCACCACGATGGGCCCGGGCATCCCGGTCGACCCGAACCGCACCCGCAACCTGACGGTGGACGAGCCCACCGCCTGACGAAGGACCTCGTCCTCCCCACCCTTCGCGAGCTCAGGGCGGGCCCCGGGACGAGGCCGTTCCAGTACGTCACCACGGGGCCCCGCAGCGCACGCGCGCTGCGGGGCCCTGGCGCGTCCGGGCCCGCCCGCGGGTGAGGACGGCGACAGCGGCGTCCGCGCGGCACCGTGTACGCTGGGCGGCGTTCCCCCCACGACCGCTGGTCGTCGCACGTCCGCGTGCGATCGAAGGTCCCGGATCCCCGGGCGGCCCGCGCAGGAGGACGGTTCGATCGCCGCGGCGCCCCGTGCCCGCGTCATTCGCCCCGTGCGCCCTGCGCCGGGGCGTTCCTCGTCTCCGGGCCCCGATCGTCCGCTGCCGTGCGGCGCACGGGTGGTCACCCGTCCGACGAGAGGAGGCCCATGCCCACGCAGGCGAAGGCCGCGGTGATCGACGAGATCACCGAGCGGTTCCAGAAGTCCAGCGCGGCCGTGCTCACCGAGTACCGCGGGCTGACCGTGTCGCAGCTGACCCAGCTGCGGCGTTCCCTCGGTGCGGGCAGCAGCTACGCCGTCGTCAAGAACACCCTGACGAAGCGGGCGGCGGACTCGGTCGGCCACACCGACCTGGCTCCGCTGCTCAACGGCCCGACCGCGATCGCGTTCATCGAGGGCGACGTCGTCGAGGCCGCCAAGGCCATCCGCGACTTCGCGCGCGCCAACCCGCTGCTCGTCGTCAAGGGCGGCGTCGTCGAGGGCCGCACCGTCAGCCCCGCCGAGGTCACCGCCCTCGCCGACGTCGAGCCGCGCGAGGTGCTGCTGGCCAAGCTGGCCGGCGCGATGAAGGGCAACCTGACCAAGGCCGCCGGCCTGTTCCAGGCCCCGCTGTCGCAGGTCGCCCGCCTGGCCGCGGCGCTGCAGGAGAAGAAGGAGTCCACCGAGGGCTCCGCCGCTCCCGCCGCCGACACCGCTGCTGCCGACACCACCACCGACTCCGCTGACGCCGCGGACACCGCGGCCAGCACCGACTGACCCCCTAGGAGAGATCATGGCCAAGCTGTCCAGCCAGGAGCTGCTCGACGCGTTCAAGGAGATGACGCTGCTCGAGCTGTCCGACTTCGTGAAGCAGTTCGAGGAGACCTTCGAGGTCACCGCGGCTGCCCCTGTCGCCGTCGCGGCCGCCCCGGCCGCCGGTGGTGCCGGTGACGGCGGTGCCCCCGCCGCCGAGGAGCAGGACGAGTTCGACGTCATCCTCGAGGCCGCCGGTGACAAGAAGATCCAGGTCATCAAGGAGGTGCGCGGCCTGACCTCGCTCGGCCTCAAGGAGGCCAAGGACCTGGTCGACGGCGCGCCGAAGCCGGTCCTGGAGAAGGTCGCCAAGGACGCCGCCGAGAAGGCCAAGGCCGCCCTCGAGGGCGCCGGCGCCACCGTCACCGTCAAGTGACGCCGTCCCCGGCCTGAGCCGGGGACCAGCACCACCCAGCACGCCACAGGGGCCGCTCTCCTCCGGGAGGGCGGCCCCTGTCGCGTCCGCCCCCCTCGGTGGGGTGGCGTAACAGCGAGCCGTGTCACGTCGGACGAGTGACGCACGTAACCTCCCCCTCCGGTCCTCGTTACCCGTGAGTACGAGGAGCGGTGTCCCGGCGCACGGGGACCCGCGCCGGGACGCGGTCCCGGGGCCCCGCCGCGCGGACCCCGGATCAGGGCGAGGGAGGTCGACGGTGGGCGTCGCGGTCCAGGTCGAGGGGCTGACCAAGTCCTTCGGCAGCCAGAACATCTGGAGCGACGTCACCCTCACGCTGCCGCCCGGGGAGATCTCCGTGCTGCTGGGCCCCTCGGGCACCGGCAAGTCGGTCTTCCTCAAGTCGCTGGTGGGGCTGCTCAAGCCCGAGCGCGGCTCGATCGTCATCACCGACACCGACATCGTCCGGTGCGGCGAGGCGCGGCTCTACGAGGTCCGCAAGCTGTTCGGTGTCCTGTTCCAGGACGGCGCGCTGTTCGGCTCCATGAACCTCTTCGACAACATCGCCTTCCCGCTGCGCGAGCACACGAGGAAGAGCGAGTCCGAGGTCCGCCGCATCGTCCTCGAGAAGATGGACATGGTCGGCCTGCAGGGCGCCGAGGGGAAGCTGCCCGGCGAGATCTCCGGCGGCATGCGCAAGCGCGCCGGCCTCGCCCGCGCGCTGGTGCTCGACCCCGAGATCATCCTGTTCGACGAGCCGGACTCCGGCCTGGACCCGGTCCGCGTCGCCTACCTCAACCAGCTGATCGTCGACCTCAACGCGCAGATCGACGCCACCTTCCTCATCGTCACGCACGACATCGGCACCGCCCGCACCGTGCCCGACAACCTCGGCCTGCTCTACCGCAAGCACCTGGCCATGTTCGGCCCGCGCGAGCAACTGCTCACCTCGCAGGAGCCGGTCGTCCAGCAGTTCCTCAACGGCCGCCGCGAGGGCCCGATCGGCATGAGCGAGGAGAAGGACGTCGCGCAGGTCGAGGCCGAGATGGCCGCCCTGCAGGCCCGCGGCGGCGACCGGCACAACGGCGTCGGGCCCAAGGGCGCCGTCGGCGGCGACGCCGTCCCGCCGCAGCTCGACCCGTCCCCGGGCCTGCCCGAGCGGCGCGCCCAGCGCCGCCGGCAGGAGCGCGTGGCCCGCATGCTGCACGAGTTCGACCCGGCCACCGCCACGGCGATCCGCGACTCCCTGCCCGAGGACCTGCTCGCCCAGGTCGACGCCGGCGTGTTCGCGCCGACGACGGACGCCGCCGGCCGGCACCGGGACACCACGCAGGCGGTCGGCGCGACGGCGGCCGGTGGCTCCCTGCCCGGTCCGCGGAGCGGCCGGTGACGGCCACCGGGAAGCCGGAGGCGCCGGGCCTGCTCGACGGGAAGCTCTCCCCGGCCCGGCCGCTGCGCGCCAGCGGCACGCTGTTCGCCTTCGCGCTCGACACCTTCCGGGCGCTGCCCAGGCGGCCCTTCCAGCTGCGCGAGTTCGTCCAGCAGACCTGGTTCGTCGCCAGCGTGACCATCCTGCCGACGGCGCTGGTCGCGATCCCCTTCGGCGCGGTCATCGCCCTGCAGCTGGGCTCCCTGACCCGTCAGCTCGGCGCCCAGTCCTTCACCGGTTCGGCGTCGGTGCTGGCCGTGCTGCGCGAGGCCAGCCCGATCGTCACCGCGCTGCTCATCGCCGGCGCCGGCGGCTCGGCCATCTGCGCCGACCTCGGCGCCCGCAAGATCCGCGACGAGATCGACGCCATGGAGGTGCTCGGGATCAACCCGATCCAGCGCCTCGTCGTCCCCCGGGTGCTGGCCGCGATGCTCGTCGCCACCCTGCTCAACGGCCTGGTCAGCGTCGTCGGCGTGGCGGGCGGCTACTTCTTCAACGTCGTCCTGCAGGGCGGCACGCCGGGCGCCTACCTGGCGTCCTTCGGCGCGCTCGCGCAGGTCGAGGACTTCTGGTCCGGCGAGATCAAGGCCCTCGTGTTCGGGCTGATCGCCGGGATCGTCGCCTCCTACAAGGGCCTGCGCGCCGGCGGCGGGCCCAAGGGGGTCGGCGACGCGGTGAACCAGTCGGTGGTCATCACCTTCCTGCTGCTGTTCGCGGTGAACTTCGTGATGACGGCGATCTACTTCCAGCTCGTCCCGCCGAAGGGGCAGTGACCCGGTGGCGCTGCTCTCCCCGGTCGACCGGGTCCGCGTCGGCGTGCGCCGGCTGGTCCGCCGCGTCTACGGCCGACCGATGGACACCCTCGAGGACCTCGGCGACCAGCTGTCCTTCTACGGCCGCGCCCTGGGCTGGACGCCGCGCACGCTGCGCCGCTACAAGCGCGAGACGTTCCGGCTGCTGGCCGAGGTCACCTTCGGCACCGGCGCGCTGGCGGTCGTCGGCGGCACCGTCGGCGTCATCGCGTTCCTGTCCTTCTTCACCGGCACCGAGGTCGGCCTGCAGGGCTACGCCGCCCTCGACCAGCTCGGCACCTCGGCGTTCACCGGCTTCCTCTCGGCGTACTTCAACACCCGGGAGATCGCCCCGCTGGTTGCCGGCCTGGCGCTGTCGGCCACCGTCGGCTGCGGCTTCACCGCCCAGATCGGCGCCATGCGGATCAACGAGGAGATCGACGCCCTCGAGGTCATGGGCGTCCCCTCGCTGCCGTTCCTGGTGACCACCCGCATCGTCGCCGGGTTCGTCGCGGTCGTCCCGCTCTACGTCATCGGCCTGCTGAGCAGCTACTTCGCCACCCGGACCATCACCACCGAGGCGTACGGGCAGTCGGCCGGCACCTACGACCACTACTTCAACCTCTTCCTGCCGCCGCAGGACGTGCTGTGGTCGTTCGCCAAGGTGCTCGTCTTCGCCGTCGTGATCATCCTGAGCCACTGCTACTACGGCTACCGGGCCGGCGGCGGCCCGGCCGGCGTCGGCCTCGCCGTGGGCCGGGCGGTGCGCTTCTCGATCGTGGCGGTCATGGTCATCGACCTGTTCCTGTCGCTGGCCATCTGGGGTTCGACGACGACCGTCCGGATCGCGGGGTGAGCGGGAGATGAGCGGGGGCAGGGGCGCGGTGGTGCGCCGTCGGCTGCAGGGCGTGGCGTTCCTCGTCGTCCTGGTGGTGCTGCTCGCGCTGACCGTGGCGCTCTACACCAAGGCCTTCACCGACACCGCCCGCGTGGTGCTGCACGCCGACACCGTGGGCAACCAGCTGCAGGAGGCCTCCGACGTCAAGGTGCGCGGGGTGATCGTCGGCGAGGTGCGCTCCGTCGAGGCCTCCGCCGGGGGCGCGACGATCGAGCTGGCCATCCGGCCCGAGCACCTGGACCGCATCCCCGCCGACGTCACCGCCCGGCTGCTGCCCAAGACGCTGTTCGGCGAGCGCTACGTGTCCCTCGTGGTGCCCGAGCGGCCCTCGGGGGAGCGGCTGGCCGACGGCGACGAGATCGGCCAGGACCGCACCGAGAACGCCGTCGAGCTGCAGCGGGTCATCGACGACCTGCTGCCGCTGCTGCGGGCGGTGCAGCCGCAGGACCTCAGCTCCACGCTCGGCGCCGTCGCCTCGGCGCTGCGCGGGCGCGGTTACCGGCTGGGGGAGAACCTCGCCTCGATCGGCCGCTACGTCGGCGAGCTCAACACCGTGCTGCCCGAGCTGCAGGCCGACATCAGCGGGCTGGCCGACGTCGCCGACACCTACGACTCGGCCGCCGACGACCTGCTGGCCGTGCTCGACGACCTGGCGGTGACCTCGCAGACGCTGGTCGACCAGTCCGAGCAGCTGCGGCGCACGTTCACCGTTGTCGGCGCCTCGTCGGCGACCGCGGCCGGCTTCCTGGAGACCAACGAGCAGAGCCTGATCTCGCTGGCCGCCACCTCGCGGCCGGTGCTCGGGCTGTTCGCCGAGTACTCACCGGAGTACCCGTGCCTGCTCGACGGCCTGGCCCGGTTCAAGCCGATGATCACCGAGGCCTTCGGCGGCGACGGCGACCCCGCGCTGAACCTGGACATCACCGTGACGCTGCCGCCGCGCAACCCCTACCAGCCCGGCGACCAGCCGGCGTACCTCGACCGGTCGGGCCCCGACTGCCAGGGCCTGGACGACATCGACGCGATCATCGCGGCCGCCGACCGGGGCGAGTACTACTGCCCGGTGCCGCCGGTGGACGGCGTCGACTCGGTGGACAACCCGTACAGCGGCAACCCGAACTGCCTGGGCGGCCGGGGACCCGAGGACGTCCCCGCCGGCGCCGGGGAGCCCGACGGCAACGTGACCACCGACCTGTCCGCCTTCGGGAACTCGGTGCCGGGCCGGCTGGCCGGGTCGACGGCGGAGCTGGACTTCGTGCGCAGCATCCTCGGCTACCAGACCGGCGTGGAGCCCGGCGAGGTCTCCGACCTGGCCGCCTCGACGATGGCGCCGCTGCTGCGGGGGACCCAGGTGGCGCTGCGATGAGGGGCCTCGCCGCGCCGCTGACCAAGCTGGCCGTGTTCGCCCTGGTGACCGTGCTCGCCAGCTACGTCCTGGTCAGCACCATCACCAACGCCGGCCACGGCGAGCCGCTGGAGTACCGGGCGCAGTTCACCGACGTCGCCGGCCTGGTGGAGGGCGACGAGGTGCGCATCGCCGGCGTCCGGGTGGGCCAGGTGACCGCCATCGGCCTGTCCGAGCAGACCGACCGGCCGGTGGCCGAGGTGACCGTCGCGGTCGACTCCGACGTCCCGCTGCCCACCTCGGTGCTGGCGACCATCCGCTACCGCAACCTCGTCGGCCAGCGGTACGTCGCGCTGACCGAGGGAGAGGGGGCGGCCGGGCGCACCCTCGAGGAGGGCGACACCATCCCGCTGGCCCAGACGGAGCCGGCGCTGGACCTCACCACGCTGTTCGGCGGGTTCCAGCCGCTGTTCCAGGCCCTGTCGCCGCAGGACGTCAACCGGCTGTCCTTCGAGATCGTCCAGGTGTTCCAGGGCGAGGGCGGCACGGTGGAGAGCCTGCTCGGCCACGTCGGCTCGCTCACCTCGTCGCTCGCGGACAAGGACGCCGTCATCGGCAGCGTCATCGACAACCTCACCTCGGTGATGGGCACGGTCGCCGCCCGGGACGAGCAGCTGTCGTCGCTGGTCGTCTCGCTGCAGCAGTTCGTCTCCGGGCTGAGCGAGGACCGCGACGCGATCTTCGACTCGCTGCAGACCATCGACGGCCTCGCGGTGAGCACCGCCGGGCTGCTCGAGGACGCCCGGGCGCCGCTGGCGGCGGACGTCGAGGGCCTCGGCGACCTGGCCGGCAACCTCGCCGACACCGGCGACGTCCTGGAGGACTTCCTGCAGCTCGCACCGACCAAGATCGACCTGATCACGCGGACCGCCGTCAACGGCAGCTGGTTCAACTTCTACCTGTGCGGGGCGTCCGGCACGGTCACCCTGCCCGGCGCGAGCGAGCCGAGCACCATCCCCGCGGGCGGGCTGTCCTCCGGCGCGAGGGGGTGCTGATGGCCCGCCGTCCGGCCAAGCCGTTCCGCGACCGCAACCCGGTCGTCATCGGGGCGGTCAGCCTCTCGCTGATCGCGCTGCTGGTGCTGCTCGCCTTCAACGCCCGGTCGCTGCCGCTCATCGGCGGGGGCACCGTCTACCGCGCCCAGTTCTCCGAGGCCGCGGGCCTCCGGCCCGACGACCCGGTGCGCGTCGCCGGCGTCAAGGTCGGCCAGGTCGAGAGCCTGGCGCTGGAGGACGGCGCGGTCACCGTCGAGTTCCGCGTCCGCGACGCGTTCGTCGGCGACCGGTCCGAGGCGGCCATCAAGATCGAGACGGTGCTCGGCGCGAAGTACCTGGCGCTGGTCCCGCGCGGCGCGACGCCGCTGGACCCCGAGCAGCGCATCCCGCTGCAGCGCACCGCCTCGCCCTACGACGTCGTCGAGGCCTTCGCGGACCTGTCCACCACCGTCGACGACATCGACACCGCCCAGCTGGCGAGCTCCTTCGAGGTGCTGTCGGAGACCTTCGCCGACACCCCCGACGAGGTCCGCACCTCCCTGGACGGGCTGGCCCGGCTCTCGGACACCATCGCCTCGCGGGACGCCCAGCTGCGCGAGCTGCTGTCGGCCACCCGGGACGTGACCCAGGTCCTGGCCGACCGCAACGGCGAGTTCACCCAGCTCGTCCTGGACTCCAACACCCTGCTCACCGAGGTGCAGGAGCGCCGGGCGCTCATCGACTCGATCCTCACCAACACCCAGACGCTGGCCCAGCAGCTGACCGGGCTGGTCGCGGACAACCGCGAGGCCCTCACCCCGGCGCTGCAGCAGCTGTCGGCCGTCACCGACATCCTGTCGCGCAACCGCCAGGCCCTCGGGCAGACCGTCGCCGACCTGGCGCCCTTCGTCCGGGTCTTCACCAACACCCTGGGCAACGGCCGCTGGTTCGACAGCTTCGTGGAGAACCTGCTGCCCGGCGCCGTCGGGTCGGTGCTCTGCGGGGGCGCCGGCCAGGTGCCCGGGGGTCTCGTCTCCTGCGAGGAGGGCCGGTGACCGGGTCCCTGCAGCGCGGTGTCGCCCTGGTCGCCGCGCTCGTGCTGGTCGGCGCGGTCGGCTGGACCGTCCTGCGACCGGCCGGCCAGATCCGGGTCACCGCGTACTTCGGCCAGGCCGTGGGCGTGTACCCGGGCGGCGACGTGCGGGTCCTCGGCATCGACGTCGGCGAGATCACCGACGTCGTCCCGATGGGCGACCGGGTGCGCGTCGACATGCTCGTCGACGACGAGTACGACATCCCGGCCGACGCCGACGCGGTCGTCCTCGCGCCGTCACTGGTCAGCGACCGGTACGTGCAGTTCTCCCCGGTCTACGACGGCGGCCCGACGCTGGAGGACGGCGCCGAGCTGGACCTGTCGCGCACGGCCACGCCGGTCGAGCTGGACGCGGTGTACGGCGCCCTCGACGAGCTCTCGGCCGCCCTCGGCCCGACCGGCGCCAACGCCGACGGCGCGCTGCAGGACCTGCTGGCCACCGGCGCGGACAACCTCGAGGGCAACGGCGACGCGCTCAACCGGACGCTGACCGGGTTCTCGACCGCGGTGCAGACCCTGGCGGAGAACCGCGACGACCTGTTCGGGTCGGTGGAGGACCTGCAGGCGTTCACCTCGGCGCTGGCCACGATCGACACCCAGGTCGGCCAGTTCAACGACAACATGGCCGCGGTCGCCGCCCAGCTCGAGGGCGAGCGGGAGGACCTCGCCGCCGCGGTGCAGCTGCTGTCGCAGGCGCTGGGGGAGATCGCCACGTTCGTGCAGACCAACACCGCGCTGCTGACGACGAACGTCGACCGGCTGGCCGACGTCACCCTCACCCTGGTCCAGCAGCGGCAGGCGCTGGCCGAGGTGCTCGACGTCGCCCCCGCCGCGCTGGGCAACGTCGCGCACGCCTACAACCCCGACTACGGCACGCTCGACACCCGCGACAACTCGCTGGGCTCGGCCAACCCGGAGGTCGTGGTCTGCCAGCTGCTGGCCCAGGCCGGCCGGCTGCGGATCGCGGGCGTGGACCCCACCGACCTGACCGCGTTCCTGCAGCTGCCGCCGACCGAGCAGGTCTGCCTGCGGCTGCTCTCGGGCGACCCCGGCAACGACGGGCAGCTCGACGACCTCAACGGCGACGGCGTGCCCGACCTGCAGGAGCTGCTCGGCACCCTGTTCGGCCGCGGCACCACCCCGCGGGCCGGCGGCACCCCGCTGGTCGGCCTGCCGCCGGTGCCGGGGGCGCAGCGGTGAGCGCGCTGGGCCGGCGGGCGGTCGCGCTGGGTGCCGGGGTGCTGCTGCTGTCCGGCTGCGGCTTCCGCGGCGCCTACTCCCTCGACCTCCCCGGCGGCGCGGACGTCGGCGACGACCCGTACACGGTGCAGATCCAGTTCCTCGACGTCCTGGACCTCGTCCCGCAGGCCGGTGTCCGCGTCGCCGACGTCCCGGTCGGCCGGGTGCAGGACGTCTCGCTGGGGGAGGACTGGACCGCCCTGGTCACCGTCGAGATCAACGGCGACGTCGACCTGCCGGCCAACGCGGTCGCGATGATCCAGCAGTCCTCGCTGCTGGGGGAGAAGTACGTGGAGCTGGCCGCCCCGGGCACCGAGACGCCCACCGGCGAGCTCACCGACGGCGCGCTCATCGGCCTGGACCGCACCAACCGCAACGTCGAGGTCGAGGAGCTCCTCGGCGCGCTGTCGCTGGTGCTCAACGGCGGGGGGCTGGCCCAGCTGCAGACGATCAGCCGGGAGCTGGGTGACGCCCTCGAGGGCCGCGAGGACGCCGTCCGCGCCACCCTCACCCAGCTCGACACGTTCATCGCCGGCCTCGACCAGCAGCGCGACAAGATCGGCCGGGCGCTGGACAGCGTGGACGCGCTGGCCGAGTCCCTCGCCGCCCGCACCGGGACCATCGAGACGGCGCTGGACACCATCGGGCCGGGACTCGACGTCGTCACCGAGCAGCGCGACCTGCTCGTCTCGATGCTCGACAGCCTGTCCCGCCTCGGCGACGTCGGTACCCGGGTCATCCAGCAGGCCGGCGCGGACACCGTGGCCGACCTGCAGCTGCTGCAGCCGATCCTCACCCAGCTGGCCGCCGCGGGGCCCGACCTCGCCGAGTCGCTGGACCTGCTGCTCACCTACCCGTTCCCGGCCAGCTCGCTGTCGGCGCTGCAGTACCGGCCCGACGCGCGGACCGGCGGCTACGGCCTGTTCACCAACATGACGGCCAACCTGGACCTCGACCTGCGCGAGCTGCTGTGCCGCTACGTCGTCGACCCGGTCACCGGCGGCCTGGAGACCCTCGACCCGCAGGACCTGGCCGGCGACACCTGCGGCAGCGCCGGCACCCCGCCGGCCGACTCCGGAGGCGCCGGCACCGGCTCGTCGTCGCCGGCGCAGTCGCTCGCGCCGGGGCTGGGCGGGCTGGCCGGCACCGTCCTCGGCGGCGGCACCGGCGGCGCGCCGGCCGGCCTGCCCGGGCTGCCCGGCATCCCGACGGGAGGCACGCCGTGATCACCCGCAAGGTCAGGCTGCAGCTGCTCGCGTTCACCGCGGTCGCGCTGCTGGGCATCTCCTACGTCGGCTTCACCTACGTCGGCCTCGACCGGGTGCTGCTCGGCAGCGGCTACGACGTCGACGCCGACTTCGCCGACTCCGGTGGCATCTTCGTCAACGCCGAGGTCACCCACCGGGGCGTCGCCGTGGGCCGGGTCAGCGACATGCAGCTCACCGACGACGGCGTCCGGGTCACGCTGACCATCGACCCCGACGCCGACCCCATCCCGGCCGACACCGACGCCGTCGTGGCCACCCGCAGCGCCGTCGGCGAGCAGTACGTCGACCTGCGCCCGGCCACCGCCGACGGGCCGTACCTGGCCGACGGCGCGGTCATCCCGCAGTCGCGCACGGCCATCCCGATCCCGGTCGAGCAGCTGCTGCTCCACGTCGACCAGCTGGTCACCTCGATCGACCCGGAGGACCTGCGCGTCGTCGTCGACGAGCTCGGCCGCGCTTTCGCCGGCGCCGGCGACGACCTGACCCGGCTCATCGACAACGGCGACCTGCTGCTGGCCCGCGCCGAGGAGTCGCTGCCGCAGACGCTGCGGCTGATCACCGACGGGCGGACCGTGCTGCAGACCCAGGCCGAGAGCCGCTCGGCGATCGAGCAGTGGGCCGCCGACCTGCGCGCGGTCAGCGACACGCTGGTGGAGATCGACCCCGACCTGCGCGGCCTGGTCGTCAACGCGCCCGACGCCGGGGCGGCGCTGCAGGACCTGGTGGACGACGCGGGGCCCGGCCTCGGCTCCCTGGTGCGCCACCTCGACGTCCTCAACGGCGTCACCATCCCGCGCCTCGACGGCGTCGAGCAGATGCTCGTCACCTACCCCGACGCGGTCAGCGGCGGGTTCAGCGTCGTCCGCGACGACGGCGGCACGATGCGCGCGCACTTCGGCCTCGTGCTCAACAGCGACGACCCGCGGGCCTGCACCAGCGGCTACGTCTCCACCGGGCAGCTGCCCAGCCCGGGGTCGGTGGCCGGGCTGGACGTCGACTCCGTCGGCTGCGACGTCGTGGACGGCGCGGACCCGACCCCGGGCGACGGCGTGGACGAGTCGGGCTCGAACATCCGCGGCGAGCAGAACATCGGCCGCGACGGCGGCGTCGGCTCGCCCGGGCCGCAGGGCCGGGCCGGTGTCGGCGCGCCGGTGGCCTCGGTGGCCGACGACGTCCTCGGCGGCCTGCTCGGTGCCCTCCCCATCGCACGGACGGCGGGCTGAGTACGTCATGCTCATCACCCAGAGCACTCGACACGACACGGGACGAGAGGAGGACGCGGTGACGCGCGCCGGGCAGGACACCGCGACGACCCCCGACGAGGTCCCCGCCGACCCCTCCGCCGACTCCTCCGCCGCCGACGACGCGCCGCGCGCCCGCCGCCGGCTGTCGGTCCCGCTGGTGCCCGTGCTCGCGGCGCTGCTCGTGCTGCTGCTCGCCGCGGCCGGGTGGCTGTGGCTGACCCGCGAGGACGAGTCACCGGTGCGCACCGACAGCTACGTGCAGGTGCTGCAGGCGGCCCGCTCGGGGATCGTCGACCTGACCTCCTTCGACGCGGTCACCATCGACGACGACATCGAGCAGGTACGCCGCGTCGCCACCGGCGACCTGCGCGACGAGTCCCTGGCCCAGCTGCAGGACCGCCGGCAGGAGCTGGTCGACGCCCAGGCGGTCGTGCAGACCGAGGTCGTCGGCGCGGGCGTGGTCAGCGCCGACGAGGACTCCGGCACCGTGCTGCTGGTCATCCGGTCGACGCAGCAGAGCACCGCCAGCCCGCAGGCCCAGGTGCTGCGCTACCGCATCCAGGTGGAGCTCGTGCGCGAGGACGGCCGCTGGCTGCTGTCCGGGATCTCGGGGAGGTGACCGGCGTGAGCGAGACCCCGGGGGAGCGCCCCCGCCCCACGCCGCGCCCGCGCGCGGACCGGCCCCGCCCGTCCCCGCGCCCCCGGGTGGCCGGCAGCCGCCGGGACCGGGAGGAGGCCCGCGCCCAGGCGCCGGAGGCATCCGTCACCGAGGTGCCGGCCGAGGCGCCCGCCCGGCACGGCGCCCGCCGCGCCCGCGCCGAGCGCCCGGCCCGGACCCGCACGGTCCCCGAGCCGTCGTCGCGGCGTCCTCGCCGGCTGCCGCTGGTGGCGGTCCTCACGGTGCTGTGCGTGCTCGCCGCCGGTCTCGTCGGCCTCCTGGCCTGGCAGCGGCTGGACCCCGCGCACGTCTCGCCGTCGGTGTTCGCCGCGGCGCGCGAGGACGTGCAGGCCCTCTACGCCTACGACTACCGGGACTCCGAGGGCAGCGTGCAGCGCAAGCTCGACGTCCTGACCGGCGACCTGCGGGACCAGTACGAGCAGGACCTGTCCCAGGGCGGGATCGTCGACACCTACGAGCAGGTGTCGGCCACCACGCGGTACGAGGTGCTCGACGTCGGCCTGCAGCAGGTCTCCGACGACCAGGACAGCGCGACCGTCGTCGTCTTCGGCCAGTACGTCGTCGAGTCGGTGAACAGCGGGACCCAGCCCGCCCCCGAGGGGTCGGAGTGCACGGTCACCCCCGAGGGCGCGCAGTCGTGCACCCAGACCGTCCAGGTGCAGCTGGCGAGGGTCGACGGCGACTGGAGGATCAGCGACCTGACCCTGCTCACGACCGGCTGATCCGGGGGCCGCGGGCCGGGCCGGCTCGCGCTCCGCGCGGCGTGGCGGAGACAGCGGGGCCCCCGGACTGGCATCATGGCCGCGCGGAACGCCGCCCGGTCTGCCGGACGCCGTCCTTCCCGGAGTGTGGCGGGGCTCGCCCCCCACCCCCCGACGTGGACAGCGTGCGCGAGCAGGGGTAGGGTTCTCTGTTGCGCTGCCCCCTGACTGCCTGCCCGCCGAGACGGGTCACCTGGGCTGCCCGGGATCCCCTCCCGGCACCTGGGCGACACCCCGTTCCCCAGCGGGCCGGACGCCGCGGACAGCCCCGCCATCACCGACGACGACCCAGGACGAACCCGCACCCACCGCCCGCACGTCGTGAGGTCCTTGGAAGGACGCATCTTGGCAGGCTCTCGCCCCACCAGCATCTCCCCCAGCACGACCGAGTCCGGCGGCTTCGGCCAGCAGAACCAGACTCCCCAGGCCGGCCCCCGCACCGGAGAGGCCGACCAGCAGAAGATCCCCGGCGCGCCGCTGCGCGTCTCGTTCGCGAAGATCTCCGAGCCCCTCGAGGTGCCGGATCTGCTCGCCCTGCAGACCGCGTCCTTCGACTGGCTGGTCGGCAGCCCCGAGTGGCGCGCCACCCTCTCGCCCGAGGAGCAGGCGACCGCCGTCGGCGGCCTGGCCGAGATCCTCGAGGAGATCTCCCCGATCGAGGACTTCAGCGGCTCGATGTCGCTGTCCTTCTCCAACCCGCGCTTCGAGGACGTCAAGGCGTCCCTCGAGGAGTGCAAGGACAAGGACATGACCTACGCGGCGCCGCTGTTCGTCACCGCCGAGTTCATGAACAACACCACCGGCGAGATCAAGAGCCAGACGGTGTTCATGGGCGACTTCCCGATCATGACGAACAAGGGCACGTTCGTCATCAACGGGACCGAGCGCGTTGTCGTCTCGCAGCTCGTGCGCAGCCCCGGCGTCTACTTCGACAAGACCCTGGACAAGACCTCCGACAAGGACGTCTTCAGCGCCAAGGTCATCCCCAGCCGTGGTGCGTGGCTGGAGTTCGACGTCGACAAGCGCGACACCGTCGGCGTCCGCATCGACCGCAAGCGCCGCCAGCCGGTCACCGTGCTGCTCAAGGCGCTGGGCTGGACCGAGGACCGCATCCGCGAGCACTTCCAGTGGTCGCCGACCGTCCTCGCCACCCTGGAGAAGGACCACATCGCCGGGCAGGACGAGGCCCTGCTCGACATCTACCGCAAGCTGCGGCCGGGCGAGCCGCCGACGCGGGAGAGCGCCCAGGCGCTGCTGGAGAACCTCTTCTTCAACCCGAAGCGCTACGACCTGGCGAAGGTCGGCCGCTACAAGGTGAACAAGAAGCTCGGCGTCGAGGTCCCGCAGGGCACCCTGACGCTGACCGAGGACGACATCGTCGCCACCATCGAGTACGTCGTGCGGCTGCACGCCGGCGAGCCCGACCACGGCGTCGACGACATCGACCACTTCGGCAACCGCCGCCTGCGCACCGTCGGCGAGCTGATCCAGAACCAGATCCGGGTCGGCCTCTCCCGCATGGAGCGCGTCGTCCGCGAGCGGATGACGACCCAGGACGTCGAGGCGATCACGCCGCAGACCCTGATCAACATCCGGCCGGTCGTCGCCTCCATCAAGGAGTTCTTCGGCACCAGCCAGCTCTCGCAGTTCATGGACCAGACCAACCCGCTCGCGGGCCTGACCCACAAGCGCCGCCTGTCGGCGCTGGGCCCGGGTGGTCTGTCGCGTGAGCGGGCCGGCATGGAGGTCCGCGACGTGCACCCGAGCCACTACGGCCGGATGTGCCCGATCGAGACCCCTGAGGGCCCGAACATCGGCCTGATCGGCTCGCTGTCGGCCTACGGCCGGGTCAACGCCTTCGGCTTCATCGAGACCCCCTACCGGCGGGTCGAGAGCGGCGTCGTCACCGACCAGATCGACTACCTGACCGCCGACGAGGAGGACCGCTTCGTCGTCGCCCAGGCCAACTCGCCGCTGGACGCCCAGGGCCGGTTCGCCGAGGACCGCGTCCTGGTCCGCACCAAGGGCGGTGAGGTCGACTACCTGTCGCCCGAGCAGGTCGACTACATGGACGTCTCGCCGCGGCAGATGACCTCGGTCGCGACGGCGATGATCCCGTTCCTCGAGCACGACGACGCCAACCGCGCGCTCATGGGCGCCAACATGCAGCGCCAGGCCGTCCCGCTGCTGCGCAGCGAGGCGCCGCTGGTCGGCACCGGCATGGAGCTGCGGGCCGCCGTCGACGCCGGCGACGTCGTGGTGGCCGAGAAGGCCGGTGTGGTCGAGGACTCGACCGCCGACTACGTCACCGTCATGGCCGACGACGGCACCCGGCAGACCTACCGGCTGCTGAAGTTCCGCCGCTCGAACCAGGGCACCTCGATCAACCAGACCCCGATCGTCGAGGAGGGTCAGCGGGTCGAGGTCGGCCAGGTCATCGCCGACGGGCCGTGCACCGACCAGGGCGAGATGGCGCTGGGCAAGAACCTGCTCGTCGCCTTCATGCCGTGGGAGGGCCACAACTACGAGGACGCGATCATCCTGTCGCAGCGCCTCGTGCAGGACGACGTCCTGTCCTCGATCCACATCGAGGAGTTCGAGGTCGACGCCCGCGACACCAAGCTCGGTGCCGAGGAGATCACCCGGGACATCCCGAACGTCTCCGAGGAGGTCCTCGCCGACCTCGACGAGCGCGGCATCATCCGCATCGGTGCCGAGGTCGTCCCCGGCGACATCCTCGTCGGCAAGGTCACGCCCAAGGGCGAGACCGAGCTGACCCCCGAGGAGCGGCTGCTCCGGGCGATCTTCGGTGAGAAGGCCCGCGAGGTCCGCGACACGTCGCTGAAGGTCAAGCACGGTGAGTCCGGCAAGGTCATCGGCGTCCGCGTGTTCTCGCGCGAGGACGGCGACGAGCTGCCCGCCGGCGTCAACGAGCTGATCCGGGTCTACGTCGCCCAGATGCGCAAGATCTCCGACGGCGACAAGCTCGCCGGGCGCCACGGCAACAAGGGCGTCATCGCGAAGATCCTGCCGCAGGAGGACATGCCGTTCCTCGAGGACGGCACCCCGGTGGACATCGTCCTCAACCCGCTCGGCGTCCCGGGCCGGATGAACGTCGGCCAGGTCCTCGAGACCCACCTCGGGTGGATCGCCAAGTCCGGCTGGCAGGTCGAGGGCACGCCCGAGTGGGCGGCCAACCTGCCCGAGCAGGCGCGCCAGGCGGAGCCGGGCACCCGGACCGCGACGCCGGTGTTCGACGGCGCCCGCGAGGAGGAGATCATCGGCCTGCTGGGCTCGACGATCCCCAACCGCGACGGCAACCGGATGGTGCAGGAGACCGGCAAGGCGCGGCTGTTCGACGGTCGCTCCGGCGAGCCCTTCCCCGAGGCCATCTCGGTGGGCTACGTCTACATCCTGAAGCTGCTGCACCTGGTCGACGACAAGATCCACGCCCGGTCGACCGGCCCCTACTCGATGATCACGCAGCAGCCGCTGGGTGGTAAGGCGCAGTTCGGTGGCCAGCGCTTCGGTGAGATGGAGTGCTGGGCGATGCAGGCCTACGGCGCGGCCTACGCGCTGCAGGAGCTGCTGACCATCAAGTCCGACGACATCCTGGGCCGCGTCAAGGTCTACGAGGCCATCGTCAAGGGCGAGAACATCCCCGAGCCGGGCATCCCCGAGTCGTTCAAGGTGTTGCTCAAGGAGCTGCAGTCGCTCTGCCTCAACGTCGAGGTCCTCTCCGGCGACGGGCAGGCGATCGAGCTGCGTGACACCGACGACGAGGTGTTCCGGGCCGCGGAGGAGCTGGGCATCGACCTGTCCCGCCGCGAGCCCTCCAGCGTCGAGGACGTGTGATCGGCCGCCGGCCGGCCCTCCTCGTGACGGGCCGGCCGGCGTCCCCAGCCAACGACTAGAAGTGCAGTAACGAGCCCCGGGAAAGGGGTCCACTCAGTGCTCGACGTCAACTTCTTCGACGAGCTCCGCATCGGTCTGGCCACCGGCGACGACATCCGCCAGTGGTCGCACGGTGAGGTGAAGAAGCCCGAGACCATCAACTACCGGACGCTGCGCCCGGAGAAGGACGGTCTCTTCTGCGAGAAGATCTTCGGTCCCACGCGGGACTGGGAGTGCTACTGCGGCAAGTACAAGCGCGTCCGCTTCAAGGGCATCATCTGTGAGCGCTGCGGCGTCGAGGTGACCCGGGCCAAGGTCCGCCGCGAGCGGATGGGCCACATCGAGCTGGCCGCGCCGGTCACCCACATCTGGTTCTTCAAGGGCGTCCCCTCGCGCCTGGGCTACCTGCTCGACCTGGCGCCCAAGGACCTCGAGAAGATCATCTACTTCGCCGCCTACCTGATCACCTCGGTCGACGACGAGGCGCGCCACCGCGACCTCCCGACCATCGAGGCCGAGATCAGCGCGGAGAAGCACAACCTCGAGAGCCGGCGCGACGCCGACGTCGAGGCCCGCCAGCAGAAGCTCGAGGCCGACCTGGCCGAGCTCGAGGCGGAGGGCGCCAAGTCCGACGTCCGCCGCAAGGTGCGCGAGGGCGGCGAGCGCGAGATGCGCCAGCTGCGCGACCGCGCCCAGCGGGAGATCGACCGCCTCGAGGAGGTGCTCGACACCTTCCGCAAGCTCGAGGTCAAGCAGCTCATCGCCGACGAGGGCCTGTACCGGGAGCTGCGCGACCGGTTCGGCGAGTACTTCGAGGGCGGCATGGGTGCCGCTGCCCTGCAGAAGCTGCTGGCCGACTTCGACCTCGACGCCGAGGCCGCCTCGCTGCGCGAGACCATCCGCAACGGCAAGGGCCAGCGCAAGCTGCGGGCCCTCAAGCGGCTGAAGGTCGTCGCGGCGTTCCAGCAGACCCGCAACTCGCCCATGGGCATGGTGCTGGACTGCGTCCCGGTCATCCCGCCGGACCTGCGCCCGATGGTGCAGCTCGACGGTGGCCGCTTCGCCACCAGCGACATGAACGACCTGTACCGCCGGGTCATCAACCGGAACAACCGGCTCAAGCGGCTGCTCGACCTCGGCGCGCCCGAGATCATCGTGAACAACGAGAAGCGGATGCTCCAGGAGTCCGTGGACGCGCTGTTCGACAACGGCCGCCGCGGCCGTCCGGTCACCGGCCCGGGCAACCGCCCGCTGAAGTCCCTGAGCGACCTGCTCAAGGGCAAGCAGGGCCGGTTCCGCCAGAACCTGCTCGGCAAGCGCGTCGACTACTCCGGCCGGTCGGTCATCGTCGTCGGCCCGCAGCTGAAGCTGCACCAGTGCGGCCTGCCGAAGCAGATGGCGCTGGAGCTGTTCAAGCCCTTCGTCATGAAGCGGCTGGTCGACCTCAACCACGCGCAGAACATCAAGTCCGCCAAGCGCATGGTCGAGCGCGCCCGTCCCGTCGTGTGGGACGTGCTCGAGGAGGTCATCACCGAGCACCCGGTGCTGTTGAACCGGGCGCCGACGCTGCACCGCCTGGGCATCCAGGCCTTCGAGCCGCAGCTGGTCGAGGGCAAGGCCATCCAGATCCACCCGCTGGTCTGCACGGCCTTCAACGCCGACTTCGACGGTGACCAGATGGCGGTCCACCTGCCGCTGTCGGCGGAGGCGCAGGCCGAGGCCCGCATCCTCATGCTGTCCAGCAACAACATCCTGAGCCCGGCCGACGGTCGCCCGATCACCGCGCCGACCCAGGACATGGTGCTGGGCCTGTACCACCTGACCACCCTGGTGCCGAGCCGGCACGAGGCCGACGGTGGCCGGCCGGCGGCCTTCGGGTCGACCGCCGAGGCGATCATGGCGTTCGACAAGGGCGCCCTGGGCCTGCAGGAGCGGGCGCTGATCCGCCTCGACGAGGTGTTCGGCGTCGACAACGGCAAGGTCAACCCCGCGTGGGAGCAGCCCGCCGACTGGACCCCGGGTGCCCCGGCGCTGGTCGAGACCAGCCTGGGCCGCGTGCTGTTCAACGAGGCCCTGCCCGAGGACTACCGCTTCGTCAACTACCAGGTGCCGAAGAAGGAGCTCGGGGCGATCGTCAACGACCTCGCCGAGCGCTACCCCAAGGTGCAGGTCGCGGCGACGCTGGACGCCCTCAAGTCGGCCGGCTTCCGCTGGGCGACCCGCTCGGGCGTCACGATCGCCATCGACGACGTCGTCACCCCGCCGGCCAAGCAGGAGATCCTCGACCGGCACGAGGCCGAGGCGCGGGGCATCGAGCGGCAGTACGAGCGCGGTGTCATCACCGACGCCGAGCGCCGCGGCGAGCTGATCGAGATCTGGACCCGCGCGCGGGCCGAGGTCTCCCAGGCGATGGTGGACAACTTCCCGACCACCAACCCGGTCTGGGTCATGGTCAACTCGGGTGCCCGAGGCAACATGATGCAGATCAGCCAGATCGCCGGCATGCGCGGCCTGGTGGCCAACCCGAAGGGCGAGATCATCCCGCGGCCGATCAAGGCCAACTTCCGGGAGGGTCTGTCCGTGCTGGAGTACTTCATCTCCACGCACGGTGCGCGCAAGGGTCTGGCCGACACCGCGCTGCGGACCGCGGACTCCGGGTACCTCACCCGCCGGCTGGTCGACGTCTCGCAGGACGTCATCATCCGCGAGGAGGACTGCGGCACCGAGCGCGGCGTGGTCATGCCGATCGCGACCGTCGTCGACGGTGTCCTGACCCGGGACGCGCACGTCGAGACCAGCGTCTACGCCCGCTCCCTGGCCGCCGACGTGGTGGCCGAGGACGGCACGCTGATCGCGCAGGCCGGCCAGGACCTGGGTGACGTGCTGATCGGCCAGCTGGTCGACGCCGGCGTCGCCGAGGTCAAGGTCCGCTGCGTCCTGACCTGCGAGTCCCTGCTGGGCACCTGCGCGACCTGCTACGGCCGGTCGCTGGCCACCGGCAAGCTCGTCGACGTCGGCGAGGCGGTCGGCATCATCGCCGCCCAGTCGATCGGTGAGCCCGGCACCCAGCTGACGATGCGCACCTTCCACACCGGTGGTGTCGCGGGTGAGGACATCACCCACGGTCTGCCGCGTGTCGTGGAGCTCTTCGAGGCCCGCGTCCCCAAGGGCAAGGCCCCGATCGCCGAGCTGGCCGGCTCCGTCCGGATCGAGGACGGCGAGCAGTTCCGCAAGCTGACCATCACCCCGGACGACGGCTCCGACGAGGTCGTCTACGACAAGCTGTCGCGCCGGTCGCGGCTACGGGTCGAGGACGGCGCCCACGTCGAGGTCGGCGAGCAGCTCACCGAGGGTGCGGTGGACCCGCACGAGGTGCTGCGGATCATGGGCCCGCGCGAGGTGCAGCTGCACCTGGTCCGCGAGGTCCAGGAGGTCTACCGCAGCCAGGGCGTGTCGATCCACGACAAGCACATCGAGGTGATCATCCGCCAGATGCTGAAGCGGGTGACCATCATCGACTCGGGCGCCACGGAGTTCCTCCCCGGCGCGCTGGTCGAGCGGACGCTGTTCGAGACCGAGAACCGCCGCGTCGTCGCCGAGGGCGGCGAGCCGGCCTCGGCCCGCCCGGTGCTCATGGGCATCACCAAGGCCTCGCTCGCCACCGAGTCGTGGCTGTCGGCCGCCTCCTTCCAGGAGACGACCAAGGTGCTCACCGACGCCGCCATCCAGGGCAAGAGCGACTCGCTCCTCGGCCTCAAGGAGAACGTGATCATCGGCAAGCTGATCCCGGCGGGTACGGGCATCAGCCGCTACCGGAACATCACGGTCGAGCCGACCGAGGAGGCCCGCGCCGCCGTCTACACGATGGCCGGGTACGACGACGGGCAGTACTACAGCCCGGACGTCTTCGGGTCGGGCTCCGGTGAGGCCGTGCGCCTCGAGGAGTACGACTGGCGGGGCTGACGAAGGACCTCCCTCTCCCCACCGTTCGCACGCTCACGGCGGGCCCCTGAGGGAGGCCGTTCCAGCACCTCACGTGAGAAGGGCCCCGCAGATCGCGAGATCTGCGGGGCCCTTCCGCGTGTCAGGGGAGCGGCTGCGTCACGTGACGCAACACCGGCCTAGCGGTCGGCCAGCTTCCGCATGGTCTCCACCGTCCGCAGCCGGCCCTCACGGCTGTCGTCCAGGGGCTGCAGCGCGATGGTGGTGACACCGGCCTCCGCGTAGGCGGCCACCCGCTCGGCCACGTAGGACTCCGGCCCGATCAGCGACACCCTGCGGACGAACTCCTCGGGCAGCGCCGCGGCCGCCTCGTCCTTCTTCCCGTCCAGGTAGAGGTCCTGGACGGTCCCGGCGGCCTCCTCGTAGCCGTAGCGGCGGGCGAGGTCGTTGTAGAAGTTCTTCCCCCGGGCGCCCATGCCGCCGACGTAGAGGGCCAGCTGCGGCCGCACCAGGTCGTGCAGGTGGTCGACGTCCTCGCCGATCGCCACCGGGACGCCGCAGATGACCTGCAGGTCCCCGAGCGCGGGGTCGCGCTTGGCCTTCCCGGCGCGCAGCGAGTCGCCCCAGACGTCGTCGGCGCGCTCGGGCATGAACCAGATCGGCTCCCAGACCTCGGCGATCTCGGCGGCGAGCTCCACGTTCTTGGGGCCGAGCGCGGCGAGCATCACCGGGATGCGCTCGCGCACCGGGGTGTTGATCAGCTTCAGCGGCTTGCCGAGGCCCGTGCCCTGCTCGGCCGGCAGCGGCACCGTGTACTTCGGCCCCTCGTGCACGAGCCGCTCGCGGCGCCACACCTGCCGGCAGATCTCCACGACCTCGCGGGTGCGCTGCAGCGGGGCGTCGTAGGGGACGCCGTGCCAGCCCTCGATGACCTGCGGGCCGGAGGCGCCCAGGCCCAGGGTGAACCGCCCACCGGAGACGAAGTCCAGGCCGGCCGCGGTCATGGCCGTCAGGGCCGGCGTCCGGCTGTAGATCGGCAGGATCGCGCTCATCAGCTCGACCCGCTGCGTGACGGCGGCCAGGTAACCGAGCTGGCTGACGGCGTCGAAGGTGTAGACCTCCGCGCACATCGCGAGGTCGAGCCCGGCGGCCTCGAGGTCGACGATCTCCGCCGCCGTCTCCTGGAAACCCCCCGCGTAACTGGCCTGGATGCCGATGCGCACCTGCACTCCTCTGGTCGGCGGCGCCCGCGTCGGCGCCTCCGGCGACCGTAGCGGGTGCGCGCGGGCGGGCCCGGGGGCTCAGGCGGTGCGGCTGCGCAGCGGGCGGATGACGCCGACGACCTCGGTGACGACCCGGACGCCGTCGACGTCGCGGGGGACCAAGCCGGCCGCGTCGGCGTCGGCGACGTCGACCTTGACGACGTAGCCGCTGTCCCGCCGGGCCAGGCCGATGCCGACGACCCCCGGCTGGGCGGAGAGCTGGTCGGCGAGGACGCCCTTGGCGGCGCGGGCGGCGGCACGGTCGGTCACGAGGTCTCCTCGCTGACGCCCGCGCGCCGGGTGCCCGGGACGAGGGAGGTCCCGGACGGCCGTGCGGGCTCGGTCACCTCCCCATGGTGCCTCGTTCCCGCCCGGAGCGACATCCCCCTGACCTGGGGGACGACCTCAGGAGGAGGTCAGGAGGCGACCCACTCCGCCCCCAGGGTGGCCAGCACGGTCGACAGGGGGTTGGCGAAGGTCAGCCCGGCGCCGTTGCGGCCGCCCTGGTCGCTGCCGGCGAACAGCAGGCCCAGCGGGACGCGGTCGGCACTGCGCCAGATGACCGAGCCGCTGTCCCCGCCCGCGGAGAACGGCCCCGACAGGCCCTCGATCTCGATCTGGTCGTCGAAGACGTGCACGCCGTCGTCGTACTGGACGGCGACCCCGTCGACCTCCACCGCGGTGACCCGCCCGCGGGTGTGCCCGGTGGTGCGGCCGACCTTCTCGACCTCCTCGTCCGGCTCCACCTCCAGCCCGTCGGCCACGGTGCCGGCCAGCGGGCCGCCGGGGAGCCGGCCGGGCTCGGCCTCGACGCCCGCGTCCAGGACGGCGACGGCGGCGTCGACCTTGTTGCGCCCCTCGGTGAAGCGCTCGAAGGCGGTCAGCGTGGCCACCCGGTCGGCCGGGACGCCGCCGTCGGCCGGCCCCGGCTGCAGCACCGCGTCCCCCACCGCCCCGGCGTCGCTGGCGGCGAGGACGTGGTTGTTGGACAGGATCGCCAGCCGCCCCTCCACCCGGACGAAGCCGCCCAGCGTCCCCGCCGTGACGGCCGGGTGGGCCACCGACAGTCCCGGGTGCAGCGGGCGCGTGCGCCGCTGCAGCTCCGCCGGGGTGGGGGAGGACAGCGGCACTATCGGCCCGGTCACCCGGACGTCGATCTCGGCTCGCACCACGTCGTCGAGGTCGGTGAGCAGCACCCGGGCGTCGTCCTCGGCCGCCACGCGGATCGCGAGGTGCACCCGCCCGGGGGCGACGGGTGCCAGCCCGATGGCCGGCCGCGTCCACACGCGGCCGCCGAGGTCGCTGGCCCGGACCGGGGGGAAGCCCTCGGCCAGGCGCGCGGACAGCCGCGCCTTGAGCTCGCGCGCCGTGTCGATCAGCACCAGGACCTCCGTAGCGGTGAGTGGTCTCGTTGGGACCGACGGTAGGGGCAGGGTCCGACAGTCGCGCGCCCACCGGGGAACGGAGGCGCGGTCGCGCTCCCGGGCGACGTCCCCTGGCGCGCGGCCCCGGCCGCGGTATGGTGCGACCTCCCCCGGGGCCGTGCGGCACGGTCCCCGCGGCGGCCGGGAATGGCCGGCAGCGCCGCGTCGTTGTCCCCGTCGAACGGGCCCGGGTGGCAGGCAGACCCTGCCCGCTCGGCTCCCGGGACCCGGCTTTGACCGCCTCCCAGCACGCGGGTATCGTGGTCAGCCGTGCCCAGGGTGCCCTGGGCCTGCTCCCGTTCGCGGTGCGCCTGGGTGTCCGGAGGTCCGCCTCCTGGCCGCGGGTCCGCCCCGGTGGGCCGTCCACGGAGGACGGTGTCCGGAGGTGGCGGCGCCGAGTCGCGGGGGGCGACCAGTCCGGTTCGACCGCCGGCCGGTCCTGGGGAAGGCGACACGCCCGACCGCGGGGACCGGTGAGTGGCTCGTGACCCGGGCGGACGACCCCGGCAGGACCGGCACCGGCGACACGACAGCAGCACCGTCCACAGCACGACCCAGCGCAGGTAGGAGATCCAGGCCACCCATGCCCACGATCAACCAGCTGGTCCGCAAGGGCCGCGAGGACAAGGTCGAGAAGACCAAGACCCCGGCGTTGAAGGGCTCCCCTCAGCGTCGAGGCGTGTGCACCCGCGTGTACACCACGACGCCGAAGAAGCCGAACTCGGCGCTCCGCAAGGTCGCTCGCGTCCGCCTCACCAGTGGCATCGAGGTGACCGCCTACATCCCGGGCGTCGGCCACAACCTGCAGGAGCACTCGATGGTGCTCGTGCGCGGCGGCCGCGTGAAGGACCTCCCGGGTGTGCGTTACAAGATCATCCGTGGCTCGCTCGACACCCAGGGTGTCCGCAACCGCAAGCAGGCTCGCAGCCGGTACGGCGCGAAGAAGGAGAAGAGCTGACATGCCGCGCAAGGGCCCCGCGCCGCGCCGTCCGCTGGTCAACGACCCGGTCTACCAGTCGCCGCTGGTCACCCAGCTGGTGAACAAGGTCCTCGTCGACGGTAAGCGCTCGGTCGCCGAGTCGATCGTCTACGGCGCCCTCGAGGGCTGCCGCGCCAAGACCGACACCGACCCGGTGGTCACGCTCAAGCGCGCGCTGGACAACGTCAAGCCGGCCCTCGAGGTCCGCAGCCGCCGCGTCGGTGGCGCGACCTACCAGGTCCCGGTCGAGGTCCGCGCCTCCCGCAGCACCACCCTCGGCCTGCGCTGGCTGATCCAGTACAGCCGGGCGCGCCGCGAGAAGACGATGACCGAGCGCCTCATGAACGAGCTGCTCGACGCCAGCAACGGCCTCGGTGCCGCGGTCAAGCGCCGCGAGGACACCCACAAGATGGCCGAGTCGAACAAGGCCTTCGCGCACTACCGCTGGTAGTCGCACCCCCGCTGGTGACACCCGTCCACCAGCACCCGCCGGCGGGGACGCCGGGCCACCCCCGGACCACCGCACGCGGACCAGAGACAAAGAGGAGTGAGACATGGCCAGCAACGAGGCCCAGCTCGCCAAGACCCGCAACATCGGGATCATGGCGCACATCGACGCCGGCAAGACCACGACGACCGAGCGCATCCTCTTCTACACCGGCATCAACTACAAGATCGGTGAGGTCCACGACGGCGCGGCCACGATGGACTGGATGGAGCAGGAGCAGGAGCGCGGCATCACCATCACGTCCGCCGCGACGAAGTGCTCCTGGAACGGCCACGACATCAACATCATCGACACCCCGGGGCACGTCGACTTCACCGTCGAGGTGGAGCGGTCCCTGCGCGTGCTCGACGGTGCGGTGGCCGTCTACGACGGTGTCGCCGGCGTGGAGCCGCAGACCGAGCAGGTCTGGCGGCAGGCGGAGAAGTACGGCGTCCCGCGCATGTGCTTCGTCAACAAGCTCGACCGGACCGGCGCGAACTTCTTCCGCTGCGTCGACATGATGGTCGAGCGGCTCGGCGCCAACCCGGCCGTGCTGCAGCTGCCCATCGGCGCCGAGGCCGACTTCATCGGCGTCGTCGACCTGGTGCAGATGCGCGCGCTCACCTGGCGCGGGGAGACCAAGATGGGCGAGGACTACGCCATCGAGGAGATCCCCGCCGAGCTCGCCGACCAGGCCGCCGAGTACCGCGACAAGCTGCTCGAGACGATCGCCGAGACCGACGACGCGATCATGGAGGCCTACCTGGGCGGCGAGGACATCCCCGTCGACCAGCTCAAGGCCGCCATCCGCAAGGCGACCATCGCCGCGCAGATCAACCCGGTGCTCACCGGCACGGCGTTCAAGAACAAGGGCGTGCAGCCCCTGCTCGACGCCGTCGTGGACTACCTGCCCAGCCCGCTGGACATCGAGGCCATCGTGGGCACCGCCCTCGACGGCGAGACCGAGGTCCTGCGGCACGCCGACGAGGACGAGCCGTTCTCGGCGCTGGCCTTCAAGATCCAGACCGACCAGCACCTCGGCAAGCTGACCTACGTCCGCGTCTACTCGGGCCGGCTCAACTCCGGGTCCCCGGTGCTCAACAGCACCAAGGACCGCAAGGAGCGGATCGGCAAGATCTACCAGATGCACGCCAACAAGCGCGAGGAGCGCGAGGGCGTGGGCGCCGGCCAGATCGTCGCCGTCGTCGGCCTGAAGCAGACGACCACGGGTGACACCCTCTGCGACCCGCAGAACCCGGTGATCCTCGAGTCGATGACCTTCCCGGCCCCGGTCATCTCGGTCGCGATCGAGCCCAAGACCAAGGGTGACCAGGAGAAGCTCGGCACCGCCATCCAGAAGCTGGCCGAGGAGGACCCGACCTTCCAGGTCCGCCTCGACGAGGAGACCGGTCAGACGGTCATCTCCGGCATGGGCGAGCTCCACCTGGAGATCCTGGTCGACCGCATGCGGCGCGAGTTCCGCGTCGAGGCCAACGTCGGCAAGCCGCAGGTCGCCTACCGCGAGACCATCCGCAAGGCGGTCGAGAAGGTCGACTACACCCACAAGAAGCAGACGGGTGGGTCCGGCCAGTTCGCCAAGGTGCAGGTCAGCATCGAGCCGCTCGAGGTCAGCGGCGACGGCCCGACCTACGAGTTCGTCAACGCCGTGACCGGTGGTCGCATCCCGAAGGAGTACATCCCCTCGGTCGACCAGGGCATGCAGGACGCCATGCAGTACGGCATCCTCGCCGGCTACCCGATGGTCGGCGTCAAGGCGACCCTCGTCGACGGCCAGTACCACGAGGTCGACTCCTCGGAGATGGCCTTCAAGATCGCCGGCTCGATGGTCTTCAAGGAGGCCGCCCGCAAGGCCAGCCCGGCCCTGCTCGAGCCGATGATGGCCGTCGAGGTCGTCACGCCCGAGGACTACATGGGTGACGTCATCGGCGACCTGAACTCCCGGCGCGGGATGATCCAGGCGATGGAGGAGCGCTCCGGCGCCCGCGTCGTCCGGGCCCTGGTCCCGCTCTCGGAGATGTTCGGCTACGTGGGCGACCTGCGCAGCCGCACCCAGGGGCGGGCGAGCTACACCATGGTGTTCGACTCGTACGCCGAGGTCCCGCAGAACGTGGCCAAGGAGATCATCGCCAAGGCCACCGGCGAGTGACCCGCCGGGCGGGGTACGTCCCCGCCCGGCACCCCCAGCAAGCCCACCCCAGAGTTCCCGCGCACGACGCGAGACCACGAGGAGAGGAACCCAGTGGCCAAGGCCAAGTTCGAGCGGACCAAGCCGCACGTCAACATCGGCACCATCGGGCACATCGACCACGGCAAGACCACGCTGACCGCGGCGATCACCAAGGTGCTGCACGACAAGTACCCGGACCTCAACGAGGCGTCGGCCTTCGACCAGATCGACAAGGCGCCCGAGGAGAAGGCCCGCGGCATCACGATCTCGATCGCCCACGTCGAGTACCAGACGGAGAACCGTCACTACGCGCACGTCGACTGCCCCGGGCACGCTGACTACATCAAGAACATGATCACCGGCGCGGCGCAGATGGACGGCGCCATCCTGGTGGTCGCCGCGACCGACGGCCCGATGCCGCAGACCAAGGAGCACGTCCTCCTGGCCCGCCAGGTCGGCGTCCCCTACATCGTCGTGGCGCTGAACAAGGCCGACATGGTCGACGACGAGGAGATCCTCGAGCTCGTCGAGCTGGAGGTCCGCGAGCTGCTGTCCGAGTACGAGTTCCCGGGCGACGACGTCCCCGTGGTCCGCGTCTCGGCGCTGAAGGCCCTCGAGGGCGACGCCGAGTGGGGCGACAAGCTCATGGAGCTCATGGACGCCGTCGACACGGCGATCCCCGAGCCGCAGCGTGAGATCGACAAGCCGTTCCTCATGCCCGTCGAGGACGTCTTCACCATCACCGGTCGCGGCACCGTCGTCACCGGTCGCGTGGAGCGCGGCATCGTCAAGGTGTCGGAGGAGGTCGAGATCGTCGGCATCCGCCCGTCGTCGACCAAGACCACCGTCACCGGCGTCGAGATGTTCCGCAAGCTGCTCGACCAGGGCCAGGCCGGCGACAACGTCGGTCTGCTGCTGCGCGGCATCAAGCGCGAGGACGTGGAGCGCGGCCAGGTCGTCGTGAAGCCCGGCTCGATCACCCCGCACACCAACTTCGAGGGTTCGGTCTACATCCTCTCGAAGGACGAGGGTGGCCGTCACACGCCGTTCTTCAACAACTACCGTCCGCAGTTCTACTTCCGGACGACCGACGTCACCGGCGTCGTGACCCTGCCGGCCGGCACCGAGATGGTCATGCCGGGCGACAACACCGAGATGACGGTCGAGCTCATCCAGCCGATCGCCATGGAGGAGGGCCTGCGGTTCGCCATCCGTGAGGGTGGCCGCACCGTCGGCGCCGGTCGCGTCACCAAGATCCTCAAGTAACACCCGACGGGCGGCGGCGCACCCCTGCGCCGCCGCCCGTCCCCGGGTGTGCGTGCTGCGTGTGTGCACCGCCACCCTCCCCGCTGGGGCCGGACCGGATGACGTCCGGACGCACCCGGCGTTCCCCAGCTAGCAGAACAGCGATCGGCAGGAGCGAGAGACAGCGATGGCGGGACAGAAGATCCGCATCAGGCTGAAGGCCTACGACCACGAGGCGATCGACGCCTCTGCGCGGCGCATCGTCGACACGGTGACCAAGACCGGTGCGCGCGTCGTCGGCCCGGTGCCGCTGCCGACGGAGAAGAACGTGTACTGCGTCATCCGCTCGCCGCACAAGTACAAGGACTCGCGCGAGCACTTCGAGATGCGCACGCACAAGCGGCTCATCGACATCCTCGACCCGACGCCGAAGACGGTCGACGCGCTCATGCGCATCGACCTGCCGGCCTCGGTCGACGTGAACATCCAGTAAGGAACCGAGTCCAGTCATGGCGAGTACGTTCCGCGGGCTCCTCGGCGAGAAGCTGGGGATGACCCAGGTCTTCGACGAGAACAACCGCATCGTGCCGGTGACCGTCGTCAAGGCGGGCCCGAACGTGGTGACGCAGGTGCGCACCCCCGAGGTCGACGGCTACTCGGCCGTCCAGCTCGGCTTCGGCGAGATCGACCCCCGCAAGGTGAACAAGCCCGAGGGTGGCCACTTCGCCAAGGCCGGCGTGACGCCGCGCCGCCACGTGGTCGAGCTGCGCACCGAGGACGCCGGTCAGTACACGACCGGCCAGGAGCTCACCGTCGACGTGTTCGACGGCGTGGCCAAGGTCGACGTCATCGGGACCAGCAAGGGCAAGGGCACCGCGGGTGTCATGAAGCGGCACGGCTTCCGTGGCCTCGGTGCCGCCCACGGCACCCAGCGCAAGCACCGGCACCCCGGCTCCATCGGCGGTGCCTCCACCCCCGGCCGCGTGTTCAAGGGCCTGAAGATGGCCGGCCGCATGGGTGCGGTCAAGACCACGACGCTCTCGCTCACCGTCCACAAGGTGGACACCGAGCGCGGCCTGCTTCTGATCAAGGGCGCCATCCCCGGCCCGAAGGGCGGCCTCGTGCTCGTCCGCTCGGCCGTCAAGGGTGGCCCCGTGGGGAGTGACAACCAGTGACCCAGTCGACCGCGACCGAGGCGGCGCGCGCCGACCGCCAGGTCGACGTCCGCACGCCGGCGGGGGAGACCTCCGGCAGCGTCACGCTGCCCGGTGACCTGTTCGACGCGAACGCGAACGTCGCGCTCATGCACCAGGTCGTCGTCGCCCAGCTGGCCGCGGCCCGCCAGGGCACGCACGCGACCAAGACGCGCGGCGCCGTCAGCGGCGGTGGCGTCAAGCCGTACCGCCAGAAGGGCACCGGCCGTGCCCGGCAGGGCTCGATCCGCGCGCCGCAGTTCGCCGGCGGTGGCACGGTCCACGGCCCCCAGCCGCGCGACTACTCGCAGCGCACGCCCAAGAAGATGAAGGCCGCCGCCCTGCGCGGCGCCCTCTCCGACCGGGCGCGCGCCGGCCGCGTGCACGTCGTCACCACCTTCGTCGACGGCGACGCCCCGAAGACCAAGGCGGCCATCGCCACGCTCGACGCCGTGACGGGTGCCAAGCGGGTGCTCGTGGTCCTCGACCGCGACGACGTCCTCAACTGGGTGAGCCTGCGCAACGAGCCGCGCGTGCACTTGATCGAGGCCGGCCAGCTCAACACCTACGACGTCCTGGTCAGCGACGAGGTGGTCTTCACCGAGACCGCGCTGGCCGAGTTCGTCGCCGGCCCGCACAGCGGCAGCGGCGGCAAGGGCGGCACCTCGCTGACCAAGCCGGACCTGACGACGCCGGACATCCCCGGCGCCATCCCGTCCATCCAGCCGGCCGAGGGCACGACCGACCTGGACCTCGAGCAGAACGAGGCCATCGACACCACCGAGGAGAAGGCGTGAGCGTCCGCGACCCCCGGGACGTCCTGCTGTCGCCGGTCATCTCGGAGAAGAGCTACGGGCTGCTGGACGAGAACCAGTACACGTTCGTGGTGCTGCCCGAGGCCAACAAGACACAGATCAAGATCGCGGTCGAGCAGGTCTTCAACGTGAAGGTCCTCGGCGTGAACACCATCAACCGCCAGGGCAAGCGCAAGCGCAGCCGGGGCAACAAGCTCGGCAAGCGCAAGGACACCAAGCGGGCCATCGTCTCGCTGGCGCCCGGCGACCGGATCGAGATCTTCGGGGGCCCGGGCGCCTGAGCCCGGACTGCCGGACCAGAGACAGAGGAACCGAGTCAGCAATGGCTATCCGCAAGTACAAGCCGACGACGCCGGGCCGCCGTGGCTCCAGCGTCGCCGACTTCGCCGAGGTCACCCGCGACCACCCCGAGAAGTCGCTGGTCCGGCCGCTGCACGGTCGCGGCGGGCGCAACGTCCACGGGAAGGTCACCGCTCGCCACCAGGGCGGCGGCCACAAGCGCGCCTACCGCGTCATCGACTTCCGTCGGGCGGACAAGGACGGCGTGCCGGCGAAGGTCGCGCACATCGAGTACGACCCGAACCGCACCTCCCGCATCGCGCTGCTGCACTTCGCCGACGGCGAGAAGCGCTACATCATCGCGCCGGCCCGCCTGAAGCAGGGCGACACGGTGGAGTGCGGCCCCTCGGCCGACATCAAGCCGGGCAACAACCTGCCGCTGCGCAACATCCCCGTCGGCACGGTCGTGCACGCGATCGAGCTGCGGCCGGGTGGTGGCGCGAAGATCGCCCGCTCCGCCGGCACCAGCGTCCAGCTGGTCGCCCGCGAGGGCCGCTTCGCCCAGCTGCGCATGCCCTCGGGCGAGATCCGCAACGTCGACGTGCGCTGCCGCGCCACCGTCGGCGAGGTGGGCAACGCCGAGCAGTCGAACATCAACTGGGGCAAGGCCGGCCGCATGCGGTGGAAGGGCAAGCGCCCGACCGTCCGCGGTGTCGCCATGAACCCGGTGGACCACCCGCACGGTGGTGGTGAGGGCAAGACCTCCGGTGGTCGCCACCCGGTGAACCCGAAGGGCAAGCCGGAGGGCCGCACGCGCAAGCGCAAGGCCAGTGACGCCCTGATCGTGCGCCGCCGGCGCACCAACAAGAAGCGCTGAGCGGGTTAGAGGAGTCCGACAGACATGCCACGCAGCCTGAAGAAGGGCCCGTTCGTCGACGACCACCTGCTCAAGAAGGTGGACGCGCAGAACGAGAAGGGCACCAAGACGGTCATCCGGACCTGGTCCCGCCGCTCGACGATCATCCCGGACATGCTCGGCCACACCATCGCCGTGCACGACGGTCGCAAGCACGTCCCGGTCTTCGTGACCGAGGCGATGGTCGGGCACAAGCTCGGCGAGTTCGCTCCGACCCGGACCTTCCGCGGTCACGTCAAGGACGACCGCCGGTCGCGGCGCGGCTGAGCCCGGTCCCGAGAGAGAGACTTGAGATGACTTCCCAGCTGGGAGAGGAGACGCAGGTCGCCCGGGCCGTCGCCCGCGGCGTCCGCGTCACCCCCATGAAGGCACGCCGGGTGGTGGACCTCATCCGCTACCTGCCCACCGACGAGGCCCTGGCCCTCCTGCGGTTCGCCCCGCAGTCGGCCAGCGAGCCGGTGGCCAAGGTCGTCGCCAGCGCCGTCGCCAACGCCGAGCACAACCTGCGGCTGGACCCGGCCGCGCTCGTCGTCAGCGCCGCCTACGTCGACGAGGGCCCGACCATGAAGCGGATCCGGCCGCGCGCCCAGGGCCGCGCCTACCGCATCAACAAGCGGACCAGCCACATCACCGTCGAGGTGAGCGAGGTCGGCTCCAGCGCCGACCTCGCCGGCAAGTCCCGCACCGCCCGCCGGCGCACCGGCCAGTCCGGCCCGGCGACGCAGCAGCAGGGCACGCAGCAGCGCTCCAACACGAGGGGAGGGACCCGCTAGTGGGTCAGAAGGTCAACCCGCACGGGTTCCGCCTCGGCATCACCACCGACTACAAGTCCCGGTGGTACGCCGACAAGCTGTACAAGGACTACGTCAAGGAAGACGTGGCCATCCGCAAGCTCATGACCAAGGGCATGGAGCGCGCCGGCATCTCGAAGGTGGAGATCGAGCGCACCCGTGACCGGGTCCGGGTCGACATCCACACCGCCCGGCCGGGCATCGTCATCGGCCGCCGCGGCGCCGAGGCCGACCGCATCCGCGGCGAGCTGGAGAAGCTCACCGGCAAGCAGGTGCAGCTGAACATCCTCGAGGTCAAGAACCCCGAGGCCGACGCCCAGCTCGTGGCCCAGGCCGTGGCCGAGCAGCTGTCCAGCCGCGTCAGCTTCCGCCGCGCCATGCGCAAGGCCATGCAGTCGGCCCAGCGCAGCCCGCAGGTCAAGGGCATCCGGGTGCAGTGCTCCGGGCGCCTGGGCGGCACCGAGATGAGCCGGTCGGAGTTCTACCGCGAGGGTCGCGTGCCGCTGCACACCCTCCGGGCGAACATCGACTACGGCCTGTACGAGGCCCGCACCACCTTCGGCCGCATCGGCGTGAAGGTGTGGATCTACAAGGGCGACGTCAGCGGCTCGCGTGCCGAGCGCGAGGCCCTCGAGGCCCTCGCCGCCCGGCAGCAGCGCCGGGAGCGCCCGCAGCGCCCCCGCCGGTCGGGCTCCAGCGGCACCACCGCCGGTGGTACCGAGGCCGGCCGCGCCGCCGCCGAGACGTCGACCGGTCCGGAGACCGGCGACAGCACCGTGGCCGTGACCTCGGGTGAGGTCGCGCCCGAGCAGACCGTCGCCGAGGCCGCCGGCCCCGAGGCGACCGCCGCGGCCGAGACGACCGCGACCGAGAACACGGAGGGCTGACACGTGCTGATCCCCCGGCGCGTCAAGCACCGCAAGCAGCACCACCCGGACCGCTCCGGCCGGGCCAAGGGCGGCACGGCGATCAACTTCGGTGAGTACGCCATCCAGGCCCTCGAGCCGGCGTACGTGACCAACCGGCAGATCGAGTCCGCCCGTATCGCCATGACCCGGCACATCCGCCGTGGCGGCAAGGTCTGGATCACGATCTACCCGGACCGCCCGCTCACCAAGAAGCCGGCCGAGACCCGCATGGGTTCCGGCAAGGGCTCCCCGGAGTGGTGGGTCGCCAACGTCAAGCCGGGCCGCGTCATGTTCGAGCTGTCGGGTGTCCCGGAGTCGGTGGCCCGCGAGGCCATGCGCCGCGCCATCCACAAGCTGCCCATGAAGGCTCGCTTCATCACGCGTGAAGGAGAGGTGTGATGGCCGCCGGTCTGACCGCCCCGGAGCTGCGCGAGCTCTCGGCCGAGGAGCTCGCCACGCGGCTGCGTGAGCACAAGGAAGAGCTGTTCAACCTGCGCTTCCAGGTGGCCACCGGCCAGCTGGACAACAACCGGCGACTGCAGACCGTCCGCCGCGACATCGCCCGGATCTACACGATCATGCGCGAGCGCGAGCTGGGTCTCTCGGTCGCCCCGAACGAGGGTGTGGCATGAGCGAGCCCCAGAACACCGCTGTCGCCAGCGGCCCCGGCCTGGCCGGCCGCGGCTACCGCAAGGTCCGCGAGGGCCTCGTGGTCAGCGACAAGATGGACAAGACCATCGTCGTCGAGGTCGAGGACCGCGTGAAGCACGGCCTCTACGGCAAGGTCATCCGTCGCACCAGCAAGCTGAAGGCCCACGACGAGCAGGGCGTCGCCGGCATCGGTGACCGCGTGCAGATCATGGAGACCCGGCCGCTGTCGGCCACCAAGCGGTGGCGGCTGGTCGAGGTCCTCGAGAAGGCCAAGTAACACCCGTCGGGGGTCCGCGGGCCCTGTGACCCACGCCCTGCGGGGCGGGTCGCGGGACCGGGTACCCTGGACGACTGGCGCCCCTCCGGGTGAGCGCCACATCCCGGTACCCGTGTCGGACGCACCGGCGGCATCAGTCGCCGGTGCGTCCGCGCGTGGGTACCGGACAGCCGGTTCACCGTTCCGGCCCGGCTGTCACCACTGAGATTTGGGAGTAGGACGTGATCCAGCAGGAGTCGCGGCTCCGGGTCGCCGACAACACCGGTGCGAAGGAGATCCTCTGCATCCGGGTGCTCGGCGGGTCCGGGCGGCGCTACGCCGGCATCGGCGACGTCATCGTGGCGACCGTCAAGGACGCGCTGCCCGGTGCCGGCGTCAAGCGCGGCGACGTCGTCAAGGCCGTCGTCGTCCGCACGCGGAAGGAGCGTCGTCGTCCCGACGGCTCCTACATCCGCTTCGACGAGAACGCCGCGGTGATCATCCGCGACAGCGGCGACCCGCGCGGTACGCGCATCTTCGGTCCCGTCGGCCGCGAGCTGCGCGACAAGCGCTTCATGCGGATCATCTCGCTCGCCCCGGAGGTGCTCTGACCATGGCTGCCAAGAAGACCCCGCCGGCCAAGACGCCGGGCATGAAGGTGAAGAAGGGCGACACCGTGGTGGTCCTGTCCGGCAAGGACAAGGGCGCCCGGGGTCGCGTGATCGCCGCCTACCCCAAGCTGCAGAAGGTCCTCGTCGAGGGCGTCGGCCGCGTCAAGAAGCACACCCGCATCAGCTCGAACCAGCGGGGCGCGCAGCAGGGCGGCATCGTCACCCAGGAGGCTCCCATCCACGTCAGCAACGTGATGGTGATCGACTCCGAGGGGACGCCGACCCGGGTCGGTTACCGCCAGGACGAGGAAGGCCGCAACATCCGGGTGTCGCGGCGGACCGGTAAGGACCTCTGACGATGACTGCACCCACCCGTGAGCTCCCGCGCCTGCTGGCGCACTACCGCGAGTCGATCGTGCCGGCCCTCCAGGAGGAGTTCGGCTTCGAGAACGTCATGCAGATCCCGCGGCTGACGAAGATCGTCGTCAACATGGGCGTCGGCGAGGCGACCCGCGACGCGAAGCTGATGGACGGCGCGGTCCGCGACCTCACCGCCATCACCGGCCAGCGCCCGGCCGTCGTCCGGGCCCGCAAGTCCATCGCCCAGTTCAAGCTGCGCGAGGGCATGCCCATCGGCGCCAAGGTCACCCTCCGCGGCGACCGCATGTGGGAGTTCCTCGACCGGCTCCTGGCGCTGGCCCTGCCCCGCATCCGAGACTTCCGCGGCCTGAACGCCAAGCAGTTCGACGGGCACGGCAACTACACGTTCGGGCTGACCGAGCAGTCGATGTTCCGCGAGATCGACGTCGACAAGATCGACCGTCCGCGCGGCATGGACATCACGCTGGTCACCACCGCCACGAACGACGAGGAGGGTCGCGAGCTGCTCCGCCTCCTGGGCTTCCCGTTCGCCGGCCAGCCCGTCGTCACCACCATCCGCTGAGCCGGGCCGAGGAGACAGACAGATGGCCAAGAAGGCGCTGATCAACAAGGCGGCCCGCAAGCCCAAGTTCGCGGTCCGCGGCTACACCCGCTGCCAGCGGTGCGGTCGTCCGCACTCGGTCTTCCGCAAGTTCGGCCTGTGCCGGATCTGCCTGCGGGAGATGGCGCACGCCGGCGAGCTGCCGGGCGTGAGCAAGTCCAGCTGGTAGTCCGCACCACCCGCCCCGCGCGCTGACCGCGCGGGGCGGGCCCCCAGCTCCACCGTTCGCCGAGAGGCCCACGCGAGGGACGCGTGAGGAACCGCGGCGAGAGAGGCACGACACCCATGACGATGACCGACCCGATCGCGGACATGCTCACGCGGCTGCGCAACGCGAACACGGCCTACCACGACTCGACGCGCATGCCGTCGTCGAAGCTCAAGACGCACATCGCCGAGATCCTCCAGCAGGAGGGCTACATCGCCGGCTGGCGCGTCGAGGACGTCGAGAAGGACGGCGCCACCCGCAAGGAGCTGGTGATCGACCTCAAGTTCGGCCCCAACCGCGAGCGCAGCATCGCCGGGGTGCGCCGGGTGTCCAAGCCGGGTCTGCGGGTCTACGCGAAGTCGAACGCCCTGCCGAAGGTCCTGGGCGGCCTGGGGGTGGCCATCATCTCCACCTCGACCGGGCTGCTGACCGACCGGCAGGCGACCAAGAAGGGCGTGGGCGGGGAAGTCCTCGCCTACGTCTGGTAAGAGGAGCGAGCGAGATGTCACGGATCGGACGACTGCCGGTTCCCGTGCCCGGTGGCGTGGACGTCACCATCGACGGCCAGACGGTCAGCGTGAAGGGCCCCAAGGGCACCCTCTCCCACACCGTCGCGGCGCCCATCACGGTCGCCCGGGGCGAGGACGGCACGCTGAGCGTCCAGCGGCCCGACGACGAGCGCGAGAGCCGGGCGCTGCACGGCCTGTCCCGCACCCTGATCGCCAACATGATCACCGGCGTCACCGAGGGCTACACCAAGACCCTCGAGATCGTCGGCGTCGGCTACCGCGTCCAGGCCCGCGGCTCGGACCTGGAGTTCGCGCTCGGCTACAGCCACCCGGTGCCGGTGCGTGCCCCGGAGGGCATCACCTTCACCGTCGAGTCGCCCACCCGCCTGCGGGTGACCGGCATCGACAAGCAGCAGGTCGGCCAGGTGGCCGCCAACATCCGCGGCCTCCGCAAGCCCGACCCGTACAAGGGCAAGGGCGTCCGCTACCAGGGCGAGGTCGTCAAGCGCAAGGTCGGGAAGACGGGTAAGTGATGGCACAGACCGAGAAGGCCGCTCGGGTGCACACGCCCGTCGGCACCGACATCAGCACCGCGCGCCGCGTCTCGCGGCTGCGCCGCCACAACCGGCTCCGCAAGCGGGTCTCCGGCACGCCGGACCGCCCGCGCATGGTGGTCAACCGCAGCACGCGGCACATCCACGTGCAGGTGGTGGACGACACCGCCGGCCGTACGCTGGTGAGCGCCTCGACGCTCGACGCCAGCCTGCGCGGCGCCGAGGGCGACAAGTCCGCCCTGGCCCGCCGGGTGGGCGCCCTGGTCGCCGAGCGCGCCCAGGCCGCCGGCATCACCAAGGTCGTCTTCGACCGCGGGGGCAACCGCTACCAGGGCCGCATCGCCGCGCTGGCCGACGGCGCGCGTGAGGGCGGGCTGGACTTCTGATGAGCAGCACCGCCAACCAGCAGATCGAGAGGGACGTCTGATGCCAGGACCACAGCGACGCGGCGGCGGCGCCGGCGGCGGCAACGACCGCCGCGACCGTCGTGACGGCGGGCGGGGGCCCGGCGGCGCGCCTGCCGAGAAGAGCAACTACATCGAGCGCGTGGTCGCCATCAACCGCGTGTCGAAGGTCGTCAAGGGTGGTCGGCGCTTCAGCTTCACCGCCCTGGTGATCGTCGGCGACGGTGACGGCACCGTGGGCGTCGGCTACGGGAAGGCCAAGGAGGTGCCCGCGGCGATCGCCAAGGGCGTCGAGGAGGCCAAGAAGCACTTCTACAAGGTGCCGCGCATCGCCAGCACCATCCCGCACCCGGTGCAGGGTGAGGCCGCTGCCGGTGTCGTGCTGCTCAAGCCGGCCAGCCCCGGTACCGGTGTCATCGCCGGTGGCCCGGTGCGCGCCGTCCTCGAGTGCGCCGGCATCCACGACGTGCTCTCGAAGAGCCTCGGCTCGTCGAACCCGATCAACATCGTGCACGCCACCATGCAGGCGCTGAAGGAGCTCGTCCGGCCCGAGGAGATCGCCGCCCGCCGCGGGCTGCCCCTCGAGGACGTCGCCCCGGCCGCCATGCTGCGGGCGCGTGCGGGCCAGGGGGTCTGACATGGCGCAGCTGAAGGTGACCCAGGTCCGGTCGGCGATCGGCACGAAGCCCAACCAGCGGCAGACGCTGCGGTCCCTGGGCCTCAAGCGGATCAACGACACGGTCGTGCAGGAGGACCGTCCCGAGATCCGCGGGATGGTCGCCACGGTGACGCACCTCGTCGCCGTCGAAGAGATCTGAGCAGGGACTCGTCATGACTCTCAAGGTCCACCACCTGCGTCCGGCCCCGGGCGCCCACACCCCCAAGACGCGCGTCGGCCGGGGTGAGGGCTCCAAGGGCAAGACCGCCGGTCGCGGCACCAAGGGCACCGGGGCGCGCGGCAACACCTCCGCGCGCTTCGAGGGCGGCCAGACGCCGCTGCACATGCGGCTGCCCAAGATGTCCGGCTTCAAGAACCCGAACAAGGTCGTCTTCCAGGTCGTCAACCTCGACCGGATCGCGTCCCTGTTCCCGCAGGGCGGGCACGTCGACCCCGACACGCTCGCCGACGCCGGCGCGGTCCGCCGCGGCCAGCCGGTGAAGGTCCTCGGCACCGGTGAGCTGGGCGGCGTCCAGGTCACCGTGCACGCGCACGCCTTCTCGGCCTCCGCCGCCGAGAAGATCGCCGCGGCCGGGGGCAGCACCACCCGCATCTGACCGCCGACGACCCCCGGGTGCCCCATCGCCCCGGGGGTCGTCTGCTGTCCGGCCCGCGCGCCCCCGCGTCCGGGCCCCGGGGAGTCGCCCGCCCCGCCCGCCGGTGTGCCACCGGTGAGGGAGGGTGTGACCGGCGCGACCCCCGTCGTTGCTAACCTCATCCGACCGAGCAGGGGAGGGCACGTGCTGCAGGCGTTCGCCGCGGCGTTCCGGACGCCAGACCTCCGGCGCAAGTTGCTGTTCTCCCTGGCGATCATCGCCGTGTACCGGCTGGGCGCCTCGGTGCCCGGCCCGGGGGTCTCCGTCGAGGCCATCAACAGCTGTCTCGAGCAGGCGCAGGCGGGCAGCCAGCGCGACGTCTACTCGCTGGTGAACCTGTTCTCCGGCGGGGCGCTGCTCCGGCTGTCGATCTTCGCGCTGGGGATCATGCCGTACATCACCGCCAGCATCATCGTGCAGCTGCTGGTCGTGGTGATCCCGCGGTTCGAGCAGCTGAAGAAGGAAGGGCAGTCGGGCCAGCAGAAGCTGACCCAGTACACCCGCTACCTGACGATCGCCCTGGCGATCCTGCAGAGCACCGGGATCATCGCCCTGGCCCGCAGCGGCCAGCTGTTCCCCGGCTGCCAGCAGGACATCATCCCGTCGGACAGCATCTGGACGACGGTCGTCCTCGTGGTCGCCCTGACCGCCGGCACCGCGGTGATCATGTGGCTCGGCGAGCTGCTCACCGAGAAGGGGATCGGCAACGGCATGTCCGTGCTGATCTTCACCTCGATCGCGGCCCGCATCCCCGCCGAGGGCGGCTCGATCCTGCAGACCCGCGGCGGCGTCGTCTTCGCCGTCGTCTGCGCCTTCGCCCTGCTGATCATCGGGGCCGTCGTCTACGTCGAACAGGCGCAACGGCGCATCCCGGTCCAGTACGCCAAGCGCATGGTCGGCCGCCGCATGTACGGCGGCACCTCGACCTACCTCCCGCTCAAGGTGAACCAGGCCGGCGTCATCCCGGTCATCTTCGCCTCGTCGCTGCTGTACCTCCCGCAGCTGATCACCCAGCTCCAGGGTGACGAGACCGGCCCGGTCCGGCAGTTCTTCGAGAACTACGTCATCGACCAGAGCAGCCCGGTGCACGTCGCGCTGTACTTCGGCCTGATCGTGTTCTTCACGTACTTCTACGTGTCGATCACGTTCAACCCGGAGGAGCGGGCCGACGACATGAAGCGCTACGGCGGCTTCATCCCCGGCATCCGCCCGGGCCGGCCGACGGCGGAGTACCTGCAGTACGTGCTGTCCCGGATCACCCTGCCCGGGTCGATCTACCTGGGGATCGTCGCGGTGCTGCCGAACTTCTTCCTGTCGATCACGCAGCAGGGGGCGAACCAGAACTTCCCGTTCGGCGGGACCGCAGTGCTGATCATGGTGGGAGTGGGCTTGGAGACCGTGAAGCAGATCGAGACGCAGCTCAACCAGCGCAACTACGAAGGGTTCCTGAAGTAGTGCGCATCGTGCTGCTGGGCCCGCCGGGAGCCGGCAAGGGGACCCAGGCCCAGATCATCGCCGGCCAGCTCGGGGTGCCCGCCATCTCGACGGGCGACATCTTCCGCGCCAACGTCAGCGGGCAGACCGAGCTCGGCCGCAAGGCCAAGGTCTACATGGACGCCGGCGACCTCGTCCCGGACGAGATCACCGTCGCGATGGTCAAGGACCGGCTCGCCGAGCCCGACGCCAAGGCCGGGTTCCTGCTCGACGGCTTCCCCCGCACGATCGCCCAGGCCGAGCAGCTGCGCGGCTCGCTCGAGGAGCTCGGGCACGGGCTCGACCGCGTCGTCGAGCTGGTCGTCGAGGAGGAGGAGCTGGTGCGCCGGCTCTCCGGCCGCCGGATGCTCGTCGACGGCGAGTGGGTGCAGCGCGACGACGACAGGCCCGAGACCGTGCGGCACCGCCTCCAGGTCTACCGGGAACAGACCGCCCCGCTGTCCGGGTTCTACGACGGCGAGGGGTTGCTGTCGCGCATCGACGCGATCGGCACCATCGAGGAGGTCACCGCCCGGGTGATGACCGCCCTGGGCCGGCCCGTCCAGCCCGGGCAGCCGAGCGACGGCTGAGGGGACGGCGCCGCCCATGTCGGCCGGGATCCTGACCCGCCTCCCGCTGCTGGCGAAGTGGAGTGGACGCATGATCCAGATCAAGACACCGCACGAGATCGAGCTCATGCGCGGCGCCGGCCTCGTCGTCGCCAAGGCGATCGCCGCCGTCCGCGCCTCGGTCCGCCCCGGCGTGACCACCGGGGAGCTCGACGCGATCGCCGAGGACGTCATCCGGTCGTCCGGGGCGATCCCGTCGTTCCTCGGCTACCACGGCTTCACCGGCAGCATCTGCGCGTCGATCAACGACGAGGTCGTGCACGGCATCCCGGACCCGGAGCGCACCCTCGCCCAGGGCGACAACATCTCCATCGACTGCGGCGCCATCCTCGACGGCTGGCACGGCGACTCGGCGGTCACGGTGACCGTCGGTCCGCCGTCGGCCGAGGACGCCGCGCTCATCGACGTCACCGAGCGGTCGATGTGGGCCGGGCTGGCGAGGGCCGTGGCCGGCGGCCGGCTGACCGACATCAGCTCCGCGGTCGAGCAGGTCGTCACCGCCGAGGCGCACCCGTACGGGATCGTCGACCACTACGGCGGGCACGGCATCGGCACCGAGATGCATCAGGACCCGCACGTCCTCAACTACGGCCGGCCCGGTCGCGGCCCGCGGCTGGTCCCCGGCCTGGCGCTGGCGATCGAGCCCATGGTGACCGTGGGCGACCCGGCCACCGCCGAGCTCGAGGACGGCTGGACCGTGGTCACCAAGGACGGCTCCCGGGCCGCCCACTTCGAGCACACCGTCGCCATCACCCCCGAGGGGCCCTGGGTCCTGACGGCGGAGGACGGCGGCGTCGCGGGACTGGCCCCCTTCGGGATCACCCCGCGCACCTGAGCCGGCCTCCTCGCCCCACCACTCGCGGGCTCGTGACGGGACTCCCCCGAGGGGGGCCGGCGGCCCACCCGGGGTGTTCCGTTGTGACAGAGGCCGGGTTGGAGCGCCCCGCTGCAGCGGGGTACAGTGAACGACGGCGTTCGCGCCGTCCTGTCGTCGTGCTGTGGCCGCACGACCCGGGACGCCCTCGCGGGAGCGCCTGCACCACCTGATCTGCAACCACCGCGTTCGACCCGACCGGCATCCGGCGCGGTCGCATGCGACTCCAGCACCACACCAACCAGCACCACCGAGTCAGGGAGGCCGTGTCGGGCATGGCGAAGAAGGACGGGGCCATCGAGGTCGAGGGTCGCGTCGTCGAGCCGCTGCCCAACGCGATGTTCCGGGTCGAGCTGCAGAACGGGCACCGGGTGCTCGCCCACATCAGCGGCAAGATGCGCCAGCACTACATCCGCATCCTGCCCGAGGACCGCGTCGTCGTGGAGCTCTCGCCCTACGACCTGACCCGCGGTCGCATCGTCTACCGCTACAAGTGACCGCCGCCGGCGCGGGGCACCTCCGGGTGCCGCGTGGGCGGCCATCGATCGACAGGAATGAGGGGCGGCACCGGTGAAGGTCCAGCCGTCGGTGAAGAAGATCTGCGACAAGTGCAAGGTGATCCGCCGGCACGGCCGGGTCATGGTCATCTGCGACAACGCCCGCCACAAGCAGCGGCAGGGCTGAGGGAGTACCTGAGACATGGCACGACTGGCCGGCGTCGACCTGCCCCGCGAGAAGCGGATGGAGATCGCGCTCACCTACATCTACGGGATCGGCAAGGCGCACGCCAAGGAGACCCTGGCGGCGACCGGCGTCAGCCCGGACCTGCGCGTCAAGGACCTCGGCGACGAGGACCTGCTGAAGCTGCGCGACTACATCGACGAGCACTTCCGCGTCGAGGGTGACCTCCGCCGCGAGGTGGCCGCGGACATCCGCCGCAAGATCGAGATCGGCGCCTACCAGGGCCTGCGGCACCGCCGTGGCCTCCCGGTGCACGGTCAGCGCACCCGCACCAACGCGCGCTCGAGCAAGGGCCCGCGCAAGACCATCGCCGGCAAGAAGAAGGCCGGCAAGAAGTAAGCCGCGCAGCGGCCCGTCGCGGCGACCCGGGAGGGCGGGAGCGGCGGGCTGCGCGCGTGTTTCCAGGCCATACGTCAGAAGGAATCCGGAGAGACATGCCTCCCAGGGCTCGCGCCGCGGCCGGTGCCAAGAAGGTCCGCCGCAAGGAGAAGAAGAACGTCGCCCACGGCGCCGCTCACATCAAGAGCACGTTCAACAACACGATCGTGTCGATCACCGACCCGACCGGCAACGTGATCAGCTGGGCCTCGGCCGGCCACGTCGGCTTCAAGGGCTCGCGCAAGTCGACGCCGTTCGCCGCCCAGATGGCCGCCGAGAACGCCGCGCGCAAGGCCCAGGAGCACGGCATGCGCAAGGTCGACGTCTTCGTGAAGGGCCCGGGCTCGGGCCGCGAGACCGCGATCCGCTCGCTGCAGGCCACCGGCCTCGAGGTGGGGCAGATCCAGGACGTGACGCCGCAGCCGCACAACGGCTGCCGCCCCAAGAAGCGCCGCCGGGTCTGACCGGCCACTGACGAGAAGAACGAGGAGTACCTGACGTGGCCCGTTACGCCGGAGCCGACTGCCGCATGTGCCGGCGCGAGAAGATGAAGCTGTTCCTCAAGGGCAGCAAGTGCGAGTCCCCGAAGTGCCCGATCGAGATCCGGCCCTACCCGCCGGGCGAGCACGGCCGGGGCCGCAGCAAGGACAGCGAGTACCTCCTGCAGCTGCGCGAGAAGCAGAAGGCCCGCCGCATCTACGGCGTCCTCGAGAAGCAGTTCCGCGGCTACTACGAGGAGGCCAACCGCAAGACCGGCAAGACCGGTGAGGTCCTGCTGCAGATCCTCGAGTCCCGCCTGGACAACGTCGTGTACCGGGCCGGCTGGGGCGAGAGCCGCGACATGGCCCGCCAGCTGGTCAAGCACGGCCACATCCGGGTCAACGGCCGCAAGGTCGACATCCCGTCCTACCGGGTCAGCGCGAACGACATCATCGAGGTCGCCGAGAAGTCGCGGCGGATGGTGCCCTTCGAGATCGCCCAGGCCCGCGCCGGCGAGCGCCCCGTGCCGCCGTGGCTGGAGGTCATCAGCGGCCAGCTGCGCGCCGTCGTGCACAGCGTCCCGGCCCGCCAGGTGATCGACACCCCGGTGCAGGAGCAGCTGATCGTCGAGCTCTACTCCAAGTAAGCAGAAGGACCCCTCTGCAGGGTCCCACCGCTCGCACGCTCGCGGCGGGACCCTGCAGAGGGGCCGACGGCCCCGGCGGGCGGACCGATGTCCGCCGGGGCCCGCACCACCCCCTCACGGCGTCATATGGCGGGCGCCGGAGGACCCAAGGGAGAACACACGATGCTCATCGCACAGCGTCCGACGCTGACCGAGGAGACCCTCACCGAGCAGCGCTCGCGGTTCGTCATCGAGCCGCTGGAGCCCGGCTTCGGCTACACCCTCGGCAACTCGCTGCGCCGCACCCTCCTGTCCTCGATCCCCGGCGCTGCCGTCACCAGCATCCGGATCGAGGGCACCCTGCACGAGTTCACGACCGTGCCCGGGGTCAAGGAGGACGTCACCGAGATCATCCTCAACCTCAAGGGCCTGGTCGTCAGCTCCGACTCCGACGAGCCGGTGACCATGTACCTGCGCAAGCAGGGCCCCGGTGAGGTCACCGCCGCCGACATCGCGCCCCCGGCCGGTGTCGAGGTGCACAACCCCGACCTGCACATCGCCACCCTCAACGGCAAGGGCCGCCTCGAGATCGAGCTGGTCGTCGAGCGGGGCCGCGGGTACGTCCCGGCGCCGCAGAACAAGCAGCCCGGCCAGGAGATCGGCCGCATCCCGGTCGACTCGATCTACTCGCCGGTCCTCAAGGTCACCTACGCCGTCGAGGCCACCCGCGTCGAGCAGCGCACCGACTTCGACCGCCTCGTGGTCGACGTCGAGACCAAGCCCTCGATCGCGCCGCGCGACGCCATCGCCTCCGCCGGCTCCACGCTGGTCGAGCTGTTCGGCCTGCTGCGCGAGCTGAACGTCGACGCCGAGGGCATCGAGGTCGGGCCCAGCCCGGCCGAGGCCGCCGACATCGCGAACTTCTCGATGCCGATCGAGGACATGGACCTCACCGTCCGGTCCTACAACTGCCTCAAGCGCGAGGGCGTGCACACCGTCGGTGAGCTGGTCACCCGTTCGGAGGCCGACCTGCTCGACATCCGCAACTTCGGGGCCAAGTCGATCGACGAGGTCAAGATGAAGCTGGCGGCCATGGGCCTGGCGCTCAAGGACAGCCCGCCCGGGTTCATCCCGACCTCGGTCGAGAGCTACGACGAGGGCTACGAGACCGACGCCTACCAGGGCCACGGCGAGTACGGCACCGAGTACGGGCAGGTCCAGTACGACGACGGCTCCTACCAGGAGACCGAGCAGCTCTGACGCTGCACCGGCCGGGCGGCGGGACGACCGCCGTCCGGCCGGACCGCGTGGGCCCGCCGTGCGCAGGCCCGCCACACTGACGAAAGCGACAGCACCACCCGGATGCAGCCGGCAGACGCCCGCCCGGCCGCGTGAGGAAGGACCGACATGCCCACCCCCACCAAGGGCCCCCGTCTCGGCGGGTCCCCCTCGCACGAGCGGCTGATGCTGGCCAACCTGGCCACGTCGCTGTTCGAGCACGGGCGGATCACCACCACCGAGGCGAAGGCGAAGCGGCTGCGCCCGTTCGCCGAGAAGCTGGTCACCTTCGCCAAGCGCGGTGACCTGCACGCGCGCCGCCAGGTGATGACGGTCATCCGGGACAAGGACGTCGTCCACCACCTGTTCGCCGAGATCGGCCCGCGCTTCGAGAACCGGCCCGGCGGCTACACCCGCATCACCAAGGTCGGCCCGCGCAAGGGCGACAACGCCCCCATGGCCGTCATCGAGCTCGTCGAGGCGCTGACCGTGGCCCAGCAGGCCGTCGGTGAGGCCGAGCGCGCCCGCGGCACCCGCTTCGCCGCCGGCGCCGGCGCGGCCGCCGCCTCCGGTGAGGTCACCGCGGACGCCGTCGAGACCGCCGCGGCCGACGAGGACACCACCGAGGCCGCGGACGCCGACGCGACCGAGGCCGAGGCCGAGGTCACCGACGCCGAGGCGAGCGACGCCGACGACACCGCCGTCGCCGCGGACGCCGAGGCCCCGGCCGGGGACGCGGACGGCGCCAAGTGAGCGAGCAGCCGGGCCAGGGCGGCGACGCCGGCGCGGCCGGGGTCTCCGCCGGCGGCGGCGACCAGGGCGCGACGTTCGAGGGCGAGACCACCGGTCCCGGTGGCGACACCTCGCCGGCCGTGACCTCCGGTGAGGTCGACGCCGAGGCGCAGGAGGTCGTGACCGACCTCTACAACCCGGACGGCGAGCGCCAGGACGACGGCGACGTCACCCCCGAGCCCAGGGCCGAGAACCTGGCCGTGGTCGAGGACCCGGTGCTGTCCCCGGACGTGGCCGCAGCGGCGGCCGCGGAGATCGAGGCGGCGGAGATCGGGGACGCCGCGACCGCGGGCACCCACGCCCCCGGCGGCGAGTCCGCGCCCGACCCGAAGTGACCCGCTGCTGAACACCGAGCACCACCGCGACGAGCCCGCTCCCGATCCCGGGGGCGGGCTCGTCCGTCTCCGGCTGTCCGTCGCCTACGACGGGACGGACTTCTCCGGCTGGGCGCGCCAGCCCGGCCGGCGCACCGTGCAGGGCGAGCTGGAGATCGCGCTGGCCACCGTGCTGCGCGCGCCGGTCGAGCTGACCGTCGCCGGCCGCACCGACGCCGGCGTGCACGCCACCGGCCAGGTCGCGCACGCCGACGTCCCGCGCGCCGCCTGGGAGGAGCAGCGCGAGCGCCTGGTCCGCCGGCTGCGCGGCCTGCTGCCGCCGGACGTCGCGGTGCCCGCCGTGACGGAGGCGCCGCCCGGGTTCGACGCCCGCTTCGGCGCCCTGGCGCGGCACTACGCCTACCGGCTCACCGACAGCGACGCCGGGCCCCCGCCGCTGCGCCGGGCGGACACCGTCGGCTGGCCCCGCCGGCTCGACGCCGCCGCCATGGACGCCGCCGCCCGCCTCGTGACCGGCGAGCACGACTTCGCCGCCTTCTGCCGCCGCCGCGAGGGCGCCACGACCGTCCGCACGCTGCTGGAGCTGGCCGCGGCCCGCGACGGCGACCTGGTGACCGTCAGGGCCTCCGCGGACGCCTTCTGCCACTCGATGGTGCGCAGCCTCGTCGGCGCGCTGGTCGCCGTCGGGGAGGGGCGCCGGGCGCCGGAGTGGCCGGCCGGCCTGCTCGACCGCCGGGAGCGGGCGGGCGAGGTCGTCGTCGCCCCGCCCGGGGGGCTCACGCTGGTACGGGTCGACTACCCGGCCGACGCCGACCTCGCCGCCCGCGCGCTGGTCACCCGCGCCCGCCGCGACTAGGGGAGGGCGGCCACGGCGTCGGCGACGGGGGTGTCGCCGGACACCAGCTCCACCACCTCGTTCGTCTTGCCGGAGTCGAGGAAGGCCAACAGGACCGCGGCGACGTCGTCGCGGGGGACCTCGCCGTACTCGACGCCGTGGGCGAGGGTGACCCGGCCGGTGCCGGGCTCGTCGGTCAGCCGCCCGGGCCGCACGATCACGGTGTCCAGCGCGGGGCGCGGCAGGATGACGTCCTCGGCGCGCAGCTTCGCCTGCAGGTAGACGGCGAACACCGGGTCCATGCCCTTCGGCGTCCCCTGCCGGGCCTGCTCGACGCCCATCGAGGACACCAGCAGGTAGGGGCGGACGCCGGCGCGCTCGGCGGCGTCGGCCAGCAGGACCGCGGCGCCGTGGTCGACGGTGTGCTTGCGCTCCGCGCCGCTGCCCGGGCCGGCGCCCGCGGCGAACACGACGGCGTCGGCGCCGCGGACGACCTCCGCGACGTCGTCGACCGAGGCGGACTCGAGGTCCAGCACCGCGGGCGTGACGCCGTCGGCCTCGAGGTCGGCGGTGTGGTCGGGGTTGCGGACGATGCCGACGACGGTGTCCCCGCGCCCGGTGAGCAGCCGGCCGAGGCGACGGGCGACCTGACCGTGGGCACCGGCGATGACGACGCGCATGCGCAGGCCGTACCCCGCGGCCGGGGCGGTCACCCGCCGGCGTCCCTGCGGGCCCGGGCGAGGTCGGCGGGGGTGTCGCAGTCGGTCCACGGCGGCGGGGTGCCCGGCTCCCGGGCGGGGGACCAGCGGGTGACCGTCAGCCGGCCGACCACCCGGCGGACCGGCACCGGGCCGTCCGCGCCGGCCACGGCCGCCCGGAGGGCCGCGGTCCGCCAGACGCCGAGCAGGTACTGGTCGCGGCCGGCGTCGTCGACGACCAGGACGCCGTCGGCGGTCAGCCGCGCCCGCAGGTCGCGGAGCAGCCCGGGGGTCACGAACGGCAGGTCGCCGGCGAGGACGGCGACCACCGCGGTGTCGACGACGGCGAGCCCCGCGCGCATCGCGGCCACCGGCCCGCCGCCGGGCGGCCGCTCGCGGACGACGCGGACGCCGTCGGGGACCGGCTGCGGCGGCCCGACGACGACCCGCGACGCGGCGTCGGGGACCGCGGCGAGGACGGCGGCGAGCATCGTGCGGCCGCCCACCTCCAGCTGCGGCTTGGCCTGCCCGCCCAGCCGGGCCGCGCGGCCGCCGGCCAGGACCACCGCCGCGTAGGGCTGGAGCGGGTCCGGCGCGGTCACGGTCCGACCGTAGGGGCCGCGCATGGGTACCGTCGCCGTTCGTGGGACGAGTCACCAGCCGCACCCCCGTGCTGCGCATCCGGGGCCCCGTGCGCACCACCCGGCCCGACACGGTGGCCGCCGAGGAACCCCTGGAGATCCGGCTGGCCGGGTCGCCCCTGGCGGTCACCATGCGCACGCCCGGCGCGGACTTCGACCTGGTGCACGGCTTCCTGGCCACCGAGGGCGTCATCGGCGGCGTCGAGGACGTCGCCGGGCTGCGCTACTGCGACTCGGTGGACGCCGAGGGCCGCAACACCTACAACGTCGTCGACGTCGACCTGGCGCCGGGCGTGGAGCCGCCGGACACCGCGCTGGACCGCAACTTCCTCACCTCGAGCTCGTGCGGCGTCTGCGGCAAGGCGAGCATCGACGCGATCCGCACCCGCACGCGGTACGACGTCGCCGGTGACGGCACCCGGCTGGAGCTGGCCACGCTGCTGGCGCTGCCCGACCGGCTGCGCGCGGCGCAGGAGGTGTTCACCAAGACCGGCGGCCTGCACGCGGCGGGGCTGTTCACCGCCGACGGCGACCTGGTGGCGCTGCGCGAGGACGTCGGCCGGCACAACGCGGTGGACAAGGTGGTGGGCGACGCGCTGCGCGCCGGCCGGATGCCGCTGGCCGGGCACGTGCTCATGGTCAGCGGCCGGGCCAGCTTCGAGCTGACGCAGAAGGCGGCGATGGCCGGCATCCCGGTGCTCGCCGCGGTGTCGGCGCCGTCGTCGCTGGCGGTGGAGCTGGCCGCCGACGTCGGCATCACGCTGGTCGGCTTCCTCCGCGGCGACGGCTGCAACGTCTACACCCGCCAGGAGCGCATCGTCCTGCCCGACTGACGGCGAGCGTGTGCGCCCACGCCGGTTCTCGGGCCGAGGAACACCGCGCGTACGCACACGCTCGTCGACGCGGCCGGTCAGGGGACGACGTCGAGGCCGATCAGCCACCCCGGGGGTGGTCGCCGCCGCGGAGCTGGCTGACCACGTGGGGGAGCAGCGGGCCGAGGACGGCGAGCCCGTCGCGCACGCCGCCGGGGGAGCCGGGCAGGTTCACGACCAGCGTCCGCCCCGCGGTGCCGGCGATGCCCCGGGACAGCACCGAGGTCGGCACCTTCCCCTCCCCGTGGCGGCGCACCGCCTCGGCCAGCCCGGGCGCCTCCCGCTCGACCACCGCGCGGGTGGCCTCGGGCGTGACGTCGGTGGGGGAGAGCCCGGTGCCGCCGGTGGTGAGGACGACGTCGGCACCGGAGGCCACCGCCTCGCGGAGGACGGCGGCCAGCGCGCCGACGTCGTCGGGGCGCACGTGCGGCCCCTCGACGACGAAGCCGAGCGCCCGCAGCCCCTCGGCCAGCGCCTGCCCGCTGCGGTCCTCGTAGACCCCGGCCGAGGCGCGGTTGGACGCGGTGACGACGACGGCCCGCGCGTCCGCGGGGAGCTCGCTCACCGCCGCCACTCCCCGCTCTTGCCGCCGGACTTCGCGAGCAGCCGCACGTCGGTGATCGAGGCCCGCGGGTCCACGGCCTTGACCATGTCGATCACCGTCAGCCCCGCCACGGCGACCGAGGTCAGCGCCTCCATCTCCACGCCGGTGCGGTCGGCGGTGCGGGCGGTGGCGGTGATCTCCACGGCGTCGTCAGTGACCTCGACGTCGACCGTCACGCCGTGCAGCGCGATCGGGTGGCACAGCGGCACGAGGTCCGGCGTCCGCTTGGCCCCGGCGATGCCGGCGATCCGCGCGACGGCGACGGCGTCGCCCTTGGGCACGCCCTCCCCGCGCAGCAGCGCCACCACCTCGGGGCTGACCAGCACCCGGCCGGCGGCGGTGGCCTCGCGGGCGGTCACCGGCTTGGCGGAGACGTCGACCATCCGGGCGGCGCCCTTCTCGTCGACGTGCGTCAGCTCGCTCACTGCAGGGCTCCCTCGATCAGGACGACGTCGACCTCGGCGCCCGCGGGCAGCTCGGTGACGTCCTCGGGCACGACGACCAGGCAGTTGGCCCGGGCCAGGTGGGCGACCAGGTGCGAGCCGGGTCCGCCGACCTGGGAGACGCGGCCGGCGTCGTAGCGGCCGCGGAGGAACTGCCGCCGCCCGGCGGGGGAGCGCAGCGGCGCGGTGAGCACCGCGGGCGCGCGCAGCCGGCCGGGCGCGGAGTGCCCGAGCGCCCGGCGCAGCGCCGGGCGGACGAACACCTCGAAGGACACGAACGAGCTCACCGGGTTGCCGGGCAGCGTGACCACGGGGACGCCGTCGACCGTGCCGCAGCCCTGCGGGCCGCCCGGCTGCATCGCGACCTTGACGAACTCGACCGTGCCGAGGGTGCGGAACGCGTCCTTGACCACCTCGTAGGCGCCCGCGCTGACCCCGCCGCTGGTGACCAGCAGGTCGGCCTCGGCCAGCTCGGCGCGGACGGTGGCGAGGAACTGGCCGACGTCGTCGGGCACGAAGTGCAGCCGCCGCGCGGTGCCCCCGGCGTCCTCGGCGGCCGCGCACAGCAGCAGCGAGTTGGACTCGTAGACCTGACCGGGCAGCAGCGGCTCGCCCGGCTCGACGAGCTCGCTGCCGGTGGACAGCACCAGCACCCGCGGGCGGCGGCGCACCCACAGCGTCCGGGCGCCGACCGCGGCGGCCAGGCCGAGCTGCGCGGCGCCGAGCGGGCCGCCGGCCTCCAGCGCGACGGTGCCGGCGGTGATGTCCTCCCCGGCGCGGCGCAGGTGGGTCCCGGCGGCGGGGGCGTCGCGGATCTCGACGACGTCGGTGGCCGCGTCGGTGAGCTCCACGGGGACGACGACGTCGGCGCCCGGGGGCAGCAGCGCGCCGGTCATGATCCGCTGCACGGTGCCCGGCGCCAGGGGGACGACGTCGGTGCGGCCGGCCGGGACGTCGTCGGCCACCGGCAGCCGGGCGGGGAGCGCGCCGAGCTCGGCGGAGCGGGCGGCGTAGCCGTCCATCGCCGAGTTGTCGAAGCCGGGCAGCGGCACCTCCGCGACGACGTCGCGGGCGAGGACCCGGCCGTGCGCCGCGGCCAGCGGCACCTCCTCCTCCCCGAGCGGGGCGAGCAGGGCGGCGACCGCCGCCTGGTGTTCCTCGACCGTGCGCACGCGGTCATCCTGGCGGATGGGCCCCGGCCCGGCTGGCGGGTGCCCGGGGCCGCGGGCAGCGTGGGCGGCATGACCGACGTCGTCGTGCTCGGGCAGGCCGGGCGGGACCTGGTGCTGCAGGTCGGGCGGCTGCCGTCCGCGGGCGGCTCGGCGGAGGTGCTCCGCCGGATCGAGGTGCTCGGCGGCAAGGGCGCCAACCAGGCGGTGGCACTGGCCCAGATGGGCGTCCCGGTGGCGCTGGTCGGCGTGGTGGGGGACGACGGCGACCCGCTGCTCGCCCAGGCCCGCGCCGACGGCGTGGACGTGTCCGGCGTGCGCCGGCGGCCGGGCGTCCCCTCTGCGCTGCTGGTCGACGTGGTGGGGCGCGGCGGCGCGCGCCGGCTGCTCGAGGACGTCCCGGACGGCGTGCTGCTCACCGCCGGCGACGTCGCCGCGGCCGCCGACCTCGTGGCCGGGTGCCAGGCGCTGTCCCTGCAGATGCAGCAGCCGGGGGAGGCGGTGCGCGCGGCGCTGGACCTGGTCCGCCCGGACGCGCTCGTCGTCGCCGACGGCGCCCCCGCCGACGACGCCACCCGCGACGCGCTGCTGGCCCGCGCCGCCGTGCTGCGCGCCGACGCCGCGGAGGCCGCGCTGCTGGTCGGCCGGGACCTCGACGGCGTCGACGACGTCCGGGAGGCCGCGCTCGAGCTCCGGGCGGCCGGACCGCGGCTGGTGGTCCTGTCCGCGGGCGCCGACGGCGAGGTGGTCGCCTGGCGCGCCGGTGGGTCGCGGGCCACGGGCGGCGCGGACCGGCCGGCCGACGGGGTGGTCCGCGTGCCGCTGTCGGACAGCGACCCCGTCGACCCGACCGGCGGCGGGGACGCCCACGTCGCCGGGCTGGTCGCCGCGCTGCTGGGCGGTGCCGGCCCGGCCGAGGCCGCGCGGACCGCCTCGGCGGCGGCCACGCTCACCGTCCGACGGCTCGGCGGCCGCCCGGACCTCTCCCCGGCGGCGCTCGCCGGCCAGGTCGCCCGCGAGCGGGTGGTGGAGGCATAGGAAGCTGTCCCCACGTCCGCGCGCCCGAGGCGTGCGGAGAGCTTCCACTGCCTGACCACACGAGAGGAGCGCCCACGTGGCCGAGTACGAGCGGATGCTGGCCGCCAACGAGGAGTGGGCCCGCGACTTCCGGGGCGGGCTGCCGGTGGCCCCGGCGCGCAGGGTCGCCGTCGTCGCCTGCATGGACTCGCGCATGCCGCTGTTCCCGCTGCTCGGCCTAGCCGTGGGCGACGCGCACGTCATCCGCAACGCCGGCGGCGTGGTCACCGAGGACACCATCCGCTCGCTGACCATCTCCCAGCACGTGCTCGGCACGCGCGAGATCGTGCTGGTGCACCACACCGACTGCGGCCTGCAGAAGACCGACGACGCCTCGTTCGCCGACCTGGTCGAGCAGGCCACCGGCGTCCGGCCGCCGTGGCCCGCGCGCGCGTTCACCGACGTCGACGAGGACGTCCGCGAGTCGATCCGGCTGCTGCGGGAGAGCCCGTTCCTGCTGTCCAAGGAGATCTGCGGCACCGTCTACGACGTCGAGACCGGGCTGCTGCGCCGGGTCGGCTGACCCCCGACCGGGCGGGCGCCTGCGTCCCCGGGTGTGCGACCTGCGCAGACGCCGCCCTCGGCTCCCGCCCGTGACGGGGACACGGGGACGGCGGCTGGGCGCCGCGGTGGCCGGGGCGGTGCTGCCGGCCCAGCGCGACCTCGGCACCGGCTGAGGGAGGACCCCGTCCCTGACGGGGCCGTTCCAGCACGTCATCCGGCTGGTATCGTCGTCGGCTGGTGCGCGGCCGCCGGCTGGTGCGCGCGCGCCGTCGGCGTCTCCCGTCCTCGGTGAGGCGATCCCACCAGCCACCCCGACGACGACGGAGGACACGAGCGCCGTGCGCACGTACTCACCCAAGCCCGGCGAGGTCACCCGCGCCTGGCACGTCATCGACGCCACCGACGTGGTGCTCGGTCGACTCGCCAGCCAGGTCGCGACCCTGCTGCGCGGCAAGCACAAGCCCCAGTTCGCCCCGCACGTCGACGTCGGTGACTTCGTCGTCGTCGTGAACGCGAACAAGATCGCCCTCACCGGCTCCAAGCGCGACCAGAAGACCGCCTACCGGCACTCCGGCTACCCGGGCGGCCTGCGCGCGATCAACGTCGGCGACCAGCTGCGCACCCACCCTGACCGCGTCGTCGAGCGCGCGGTGAAGGGCATGCTGCCGCACAACAGCCTCGGCCGGCAGATGATCAAGAAGCTGAAGGTGTACGCGGGCCCCGAGCACCCGCACGCCGCCCAGCAGCCCCAGACGTTCGAGATCAAGCAGGTGGCCCAGTGACCTCCCCCCTCACCGTGACCGACGCCGAGGGGCGCCCGGTCCAGACCGTCGGCCGGCGCAAGGAGGCCGTCGTCCGGGTGCGCCTCGTGCCCGGCACCGGCCAGTTCCGCCTCAACGGCCGCAGCCTCGAGCAGTACTTCCCGAACAAGGTGCACCAGCAGCTCATCCGCGAGCCGTTCGTGACCCTGGAGAAGGCCGAGCAGTACGACGTCGTCGGCATCCTCAAGGGCGGCGGCGTCACCGGCCAGGCCGGCGCGCTGCGCCTGGCGATCGCCCGCGCCCTCATCGAGGTCGAGGCCGAGGACCGCCCGGCCCTCAAGAAGGCCGGCTTCCTCACCCGCGACGCGCGGGTCAAGGAGCGCAAGAAGTACGGCCTCAAGAAGGCCCGCAAGGCTCCTCAGTACTCGAAGCGCTGACCGGCACCGCCGTGGGTCGCCTCTTCGGGACCGACGGCGTCCGGGGTCGGGCCAACGCCGACCTCACGCCGGAGTTGGCCCTGTCGGTGGCGCGTGCCGCCGCCAACGTGCTCGCCGACCGCGACGGGACCTCGCGTCCCGTCGCGGTCGTCGGGCGTGACCCCCGCGCCAGCGGGGAGATGCTCGAGGCCGCCGTCGTGGCGGGCCTCGCGAGCGCGGGTGCCGAGGTGCTGCGCGTGGGCGTGCTCCCCACCCCGGCCGTCGCGTTCCTCACCGCCGAGACCGGCGCCGACCTCGGCGTCATGATCTCGGCGAGCCACAACCCGATGCCCGACAACGGCATCAAGCTGTTCAGCCGCGGCGGCCACAAGCTGCCCGACGCGGTCGAGGCGGCGATCGAGAGCACCCTCGCCACCTCCCGCCGGAGCACCGACGGCCACCGCCCGACCGGTGCCGACATCGGCCGGGTCCGCGACCTGCCCAGCGCCGTCGAGGACTACGCCGAGCACCTGCTGTCGACGCTCCCGGCGTCGGTGTCCGGACTGCGCCTGGTCGTCGACTGCGCGCACGGCTCGGCCGCCACCGTCGCCCCCGACGTCTACCGCCGCGCCGGCGCCGAGGTCACCGTCATCGGCGGCGAGCCCGACGGCTGGAACATCAACGACGGCATCGGCTCCACCCACCTGGGCCCGCTGACCGACGCCGTCCGCGAGACCGGCGCGGACCTCGGCATCGCGCACGACGGCGACGCCGACCGCTGCCTCGCGGTCACCGCCGACGGGCGGGTGGTCGACGGCGACGCGATCCTCGCCGTCTGCGCGCTGGCGCTCAAGGAGCGCGGCGAGCTGGCCCGGGACACGGTCGTCGCCACGGTGATGAGCAACCTCGGCTTCCACCACACGATGCGCGACGCCGGCATCGCGGTGCACACCACCGCCGTCGGCGACCGCTACGTCCTCGAGGCGCTGCGCGAGCAGGGGCTCAGCCTCGGCGGGGAGCAGAGCGGCCACCTGGTCTTCCTCGACCACGCCACCACCGGCGACGGCCTGCTCACCGGCCTGTCGCTCCTGTCCCGCATGGCCGCCACCGGCGCCTCGCTCGCCGAGCTGGCCTCGGTGGTGCGCCGGCTCCCGCAGACCCTGGTCAACGTCCCGGTCCGCGACCGCATCCGGGTCGTGGAGAGCGAGGCCGTGGGCGGCGCGGTCAACGCCGCCGAGGCCGAGCTCGGGGACGACGGCCGGGTGCTGCTGCGGCCCTCCGGCACCGAGCAGCTCGTGCGCGTGATGGTCGAGGCGCCCACCCAGGAGCTCGCCGACGCGATCGCCTCCCGGCTGGCCGCGGTCGTCGCCGCCGTCGACTGACCGCCGGGCTGGACCGGGGCGCCGCCCCGGGACGAGCATGGCGCCCACCGGCCCGGCGGGAGGACGCGATGACCGTGCGGATGCGCGACCTGGTCGGCGGGGCCGTCGGCCGGCTCCGGTACGAGCCCACCGCCAAGCGGGTGCGGGCCGAGGCCGACGGCGTCGTCGTCGCGCTCACCGACCGGGCGCTGCTCGTGTGGGAGCCGCGGCGGGTGGTGCCCGCGTACGCCGTCCCGCGCGAGGACCTGCGCGGGACCCTCGCGCCCGCCCCGGCCCCGCCCCCGGACGTCCCGGCGGGCACCGGCTTCGCCGTCCCCGACGTGACCGAGCTGCGCGTGCTCGACCCCCGGGTCCCGTTCTCCGTGCGCAGCACGCCGGGGGAGCCGGTGGCGGTGCGGGTACCGGGCAGCGACCGCGTCGTCGAGGGGTTCTGCCCGGCGGACCCGGCGCTGGCCGGCTACGTCGTCCTGGACTTCGGCGGCTGCGACGCCTGGTACGAGGAGGACGAGCCGCTGCACGGGCACCCGCGCGACCCGTTCCACCGGGTCGACGTCCGGGCCGGGTCGCGGTCGGTGCGGGTGTCGGCCGGCGGGGAGCTGCTGGCGGCCTCCTCCCGGCCGCGGCTGGTGTTCGAGACCCTGCTGCCGGTGCGCTGGTACCTGCCGGCCGAGGACGTCGTCGCCGACCTGGTGCCCAGCGAGACGCGCACCTGGTGCGCGTACAAGGGCCAGGCGGAGTACTGGTCGGTGCGGACCGGCGACGGGCTGGTCCCGGACGCGGTGTGGAGCTACCGGGACCCGCTGCCCGACGCGGCCGGGCTGCGCGGGCTGCTGTGCTTCTTCGACGAGCGCTTCGACGTGGCCGTCGACGGCGTGCCCCGCCCGCGCCCGGTGACGCCCTGGTCCTGACCGGCCCGGTGGGGCGGGTGGGACGGGCTCCGCGTCTCACACCGCAGGGGGACGGATCGGTCCCCCTTCCCCGGTAGCCTCGATACACATGTGCGGCATCGTGGGTTACGTCGGCCCCCAGAACGCCCTGGACGTCGTCCTGGAGGGCCTGCGCCGGCTCGAGTACCGCGGATACGACTCCGCGGGCGTGGCCGTCCGGGTGGACGGCGACGGCTCCGGGGAGCTGGCGTCGGCCAAGAAGGCGGGCAAGCTGGCCAACCTGGAGAAGGTCCTGGCCGACGACCCGCTGCCGGAGTCGACGCTGGGCATCGGGCACACCCGCTGGGCCACGCACGGCGGCCCGACCGACCGCAACGCCCACCCGCACCTGTCGGCCGACGGCCGGGTCGCGGTCATCCACAACGGGATCATCGAGAACTTCGCGCACCTGCGCGCCGAGTGCGAGGCCGCCGGCGCCGAGATGCGCTCGGAGACCGACACCGAGGTCGTGGCGCACCTGCTGGCCGCCGCCTACGCGGAGCTGCCCGCGGGCCCGGGCCGGTTCGCCGAGGCGATGCGCCTGGTCAGCCGCCGGCTGGAGGGCGCGTTCACCCTCGTCGCGGCGCACGCCGACGAGCCCGACACGCTGGTGGCCTCCCGCCGCAACAGCCCGCTGGTGGTCGGCGTCGGCGACGGCGAGTACTTCCTCGGCTCCGACGTCGCGGCGTTCATCGCGCACACCCGCGAGGCCCGCGAGCTCGGCCAGGACCAGGTCGTCGAGATCGACCGCACCCGCGGCCTGACCGTCACCGACTTCGAGGGCGCGCCCGCCGAGCCCGCCGCCTACACCGTCGACTGGGACGCCGCGGCCGCGGAGAAGGGCGGCCACGACTGGTTCATGCTCAAGGAGATCGCCGAGCAGCCGCAGGCGGTCGCCGACACCCTGCGCGGGCGCCTCGGCGACGACGGCGAGCTGCTCCTCGACGAGGTGCGGCTGTCCGACCAGGACCTGCGCGACGTCGACAAGGTCTTCGTCGTCTCCTGCGGCACCAGCTACCACGCCGGGCTGATCGCCAAGTACGCCATCGAGCACTGGACCCGCATCCCGGTCGAGGTCGAGGTGGCCAGCGAGTTCCGCTACCGCGACCCGGTGCTCGACCGCTCCACGCTGGTCGTCGTCATCAGCCAGTCCGGCGAGACGATGGACACCCTCATGGCGCTGCGGCACGCCAAGGAGCAGAAGGCCCGCGTGCTGGCCATCTGCAACGTCAACGGCTCGACGATCCCGCGCGAGTCCGACGCCGTGCTGTACACCCACGCCGGCCCGGAGATCGCCGTCGCCTCGACCAAGGCGTTCCTGGCGCAGATCGTCGCCTGCTACCTGGTCGGGCTGTTCCTCGCCCAGGTGCGCGGGATCAAGTACGCCGACGAGGTCGGCTCGATCGTCCAGCAGCTGCAGCGGCTGCCCGAGGCGGTCGAGCAGGTGCTGACCCAGATGGAGCCGGTGCGGGAGCTGGGCCGGTCGCTGGCCGACGCGGACACGGTCCTGTTCCTCGGCCGCCACGTGGGCTTCCCGGTGGCGCTGGAGGGCGCGCTCAAGCTCAAGGAGCTGGCCTACATCCACGCCGAGGGCTTCGCCGCCGGCGAGCTCAAGCACGGCCCGATCGCGGTCATCGACGAGGGCACGCCGGTGGTGGTCATCGCGCCGTCGCCGGCCGGGCGCAGCGTGCTGCACGGCAAGGTCGTCTCCAACATCCAGGAGATCCGGGCCCGCGGGGCGCGCACCATCGTCATCGCCGAGGAGGGCGACGACGACGTCGTCCCCTACGCCGACCACCTCATCCGGGTGCCGCGCACGCCCACCCTGCTCGCCCCGGTGGTGACCACGGTGCCGCTGCAGATCCTCGCCTGCGAGATCGCCGACACCCGCGGCTTCGACGTCGACCAGCCCCGCAACCTGGCCAAGAGCGTCACCGTCGAGTGAGCTCGTGCACGATCAGGTGAGCTGATCGTGCTGCGTCCTGGCTCGCCGTCGGCGGTGAGCCAGGACGCGTGACGGTGAGCCAGGACGGCGCGTCCGGCGGGCGCACGGCAGACTGGCCCGGTGATCGTCGGGGTCGGGATCGACGTGGTCCCCGTGACCCGTTTCGCCGAGTCGCTGGAGCGCACCCCCGGGCTGCGGGACCGGCTGTTCACCGCGGACGAGCAGACGACGCCGTCCGGCAGCCCCCGCACCGCGGAGTCGCTGGCCGCGCGGTTCGCCGCCAAGGAGGCGGTCGCCAAGTCCCTCGGCGCGCCCGGTTCGCTGCACTGGCACGACGTCGAGGTCATGGTCGGCGAGCGCGGCCGCCCGCACCTGGAGGTGCGCGGCACGGTCGCGAAGCGGGCCGCGGACCTCGGCATCAGCAGCTGGCACCTCTCGCTCAGCCACGACGGCGGCATCGCGTCGGCCGTGGTCGTCGCCGAGGGCGGGGCCGGGCGGGAGGGGGCGCCGTGATCGGGCTGTCCACCGTCGCGGAGGTCCGCGCCGCCGAGGACGTGCTGCTGGCCCGCACCCGCGAGGGCGCGCTCATGCAGCGGGCGGCGACCGGCCTGGCCACCGTCTGCCTGCGGCTGCTCGGCCGGGCGCCCGGCGCGCGGGTCACCGTCCTCGCCGGCGGCGGCAACAACGGCGGCGACGCGCTGTTCGCCGGCGCGCGGCTGGCCGCCCGCGGCGCCCGGGTGACCGCCGTGCTGCTCGCCCCGGACCGCGCCCACCCCGCTGGGCTGGCGGCGCTGCGCCGCGCCGGCGGGCGGGTGACCGGCCCGGACGGGCCCGACGGGCTGGACCGCGCCGACCTCGTCCTCGACGGGATCGTCGGCATCGGCGGCCGCGGCGGGCTGCGGCCGGACGCCGCCCGGCTGGCCGACCGCGCCGCCACCGGGCCGGGCACCACCGTCGCCGTCGACGTGCCGAGCGGTGTGGACGCCGACACCGGCGCGGTCGAGGGCGCCGCGTTCGCCGCCGTCCACACGGTCACCTTCGGCGCGGTGAAGCCCGGGCTCGTCGTCGGCGAGGGCCGCGGGTACGCGGGCACGGTGCACCTGGTCGACATCGGCCTGGGCCCGCACCTGGCCCCGGCGCGGGCGCACCAGCTCACCGACGACGACGTCGCCGCGCACCTGCAGCCGCCCGGCGACGTCGACGACAAGTACTCCCGCGGCGTCGTCGGGATCGTGGCCGGCTCGGCCACCTACCCCGGCGCCGGGGTGCTGTGCACCGGGGCGGCGCTGCGCACCCGGCCGGGGCTGGTCCGCTACGCGGGCACCGCGGCCGAGGGCGTGCGCGCCGCCTGGCCCGAGGCGATCGTCACCGCGGGCCGCCCCGGCGACGCCGGCCGCGTGCAGGCCTGGGTGGTCGGCCCGGGCACGGGCACCGACGACGACGCCCGCAGCGTGCTCGCCGAGGTGCTGGCCACCGACCTGCCGGTGGTGGTCGACGCCGACGCGCTGACGATGGCCGCCCGCGAGCCGGACCTCGTCCGCCGCCGGGCCGCGCCCACCGTGCTCACCCCGCACGACCGCGAGTTCGAGCGCTTCGGCGTCGCGGTCGGCGCCGACCGGGTCGGCAGCGCCCGCCGGCTGGCCGCGGACCTCGGCGCGGTCGTGCTGCTCAAGGGCAGCGCCACCGTCGTCGCGGACCCGGGCGGGACCGCGTTCGTCAACGGCACCGGCACCCCGGAGATGGCCACCGCCGGCACCGGGGACGTGCTCTCGGGGATCCTCGGCGCCCTGCTGGCCACCGGCACCCCGGCCGCGGAGACCGCGGCGGCGGCCGCGCACCTGCACGGCCGCGCCGGTCAGGTCGCCGCCGAGACCGGGCCGCTGGTCGCCGGCGACATGGTGCGGCGGCTCTCCGAGACGGTGGGCCGGGTGCGCGGCACCGGCCTGCGAGACTCGGGGGTGTGAGCGAACCCCGGGCCGAAGTGGTCGTCGACCTCGACGCGATCGCGGCGAACACCGCCGTGCTGCGCGAGCGGGTCGGCCGGCCGCTGATGGCGGTGGTCAAGGCCGACGGATACGGGCACGGGCTGGTGCCCGCGGCCCGGGCGGTGCTGGCCGGCGGTGCCGACGCGCTCGGCGTCGCCGTGCTGGAGGAGGCGCTGGCGCTGCGTGCCGCGGGGGTGACCGCGCCGCTGCTGGCCTGGCTGCACACCCCCGGCACCGACTTCGCCCCGGCGCTGGAGGCCGACGTCGAGCTGTCGGTGAGCGCGGAGTGGGGGCTGGCCGAGGTGGTCGCCGCCGCCCGCGCCACCGGCCGGGCCGCGCGGCTGCACCTGTTCGCCGACACCGGCCTGTCCCGCGAGGGCGCCACGACGGCCGACTGGCCGGGCCTGGTCGCCGCGGCCGCCCGCGCGCAGGCCGACGGCGAGGTCGAGGTCGTGGGGCTGTGGAGCCACATGGCCTACGCCGACGCGCCGACCCACCCGACGATCGGCGCCCAGGTGCGGGTGTTCGACGAGGCCGTGGACCTCGCCCGCGGGGCCGGGCTGGACGGGCGCCGGCACCTGGCCAACTCCGCGGCCACCGTGGCGCTGCCGGACACCTGGTACGACATGGTCCGACCCGGCGTCGCCCTCTACGGCCTGGACCCGCTCGGCGGCGACCCGGCGGTCCACGGCCTGCGGCCCGCGATGACCGTGCGCGCGCGGGTCGCGCTGACCAAGCGGGTGCCCGCGGGCGTCGGGGTCTCCTACGGCCACACCTACTCGCCGGTGACCGAGACCACGCTCGCGCTCGTGCCGGTCGGGTACGCCGACGGGGTGCCGCGGGCGGCGGGCAACCGGGCGCCGGTGCTCGCCGGCGGCGCCCAGCGCACCATCGCCGGGCGGGTGTGCATGGACCAGTTCGTGCTCGACGTCGGCGACGCCGCCGTGGCGCCGGGCGACGAGGTGGTCCTCTGGGGTCCCGGCGACCGGGGCGAGCCCACCGCGCAGCAGTGGGCCGACGCGGTCGACACCATCCACTACGAGCTGGTCACCCGGGTCGGCGGGCGGTTCACCCGCCGGCACGTCGGGTCCGCGGGGGCGGTCTGATGGCACGCAGCAGGGGACCGGTGCGGCGCGCGGCCGCCCCGGCGCGGTCCGGTGTCGCCGGGGCGCTGGAGCGCCACCCGGCCGCCGGGGTCGCCGGGGCCGTCGTCGGCCTGGCGGCGGCGACCACCGCCGTCGGCGTGGCCGTCGCCCGGATCGCCACCCGGCGGGTGCGCGCGGAGCGGCTGAGTCCCGCCGGGGCGCTGCCGGAGGGCGCCACCGCCGCCGAGCTGCGGGAGGACGACCCGCTCGGCCCGGCCTCCCGCCGGGCCGACCGCACCGCGCTGGTCCAGGCCGACGACGGCGTGCTGCTGGCGGTGGAGGAGGTCGGCCCGCTCGACGCGCCGCTGACCGTCGTCTTCGTGCACGGCTACACGCTGTCGATGGCGTCGTGGACGTTCCAGCGGCGGTCGCTGGGCGCGCAGCTGGCCACCGCCAACGGGCACCGCCCCGCGGCCCGGCTGGTGTTCTACGACCAGCGCGGCCACGGGGGCTCCACCCGGGGCCCGGCCGAGAACTCGACGATCGAGCAGCTGGCCCGCGACCTCGCCGCCGTCGTCGAGACCCGGGTGCCCGAGGGCCCGGTCGTGCTCGTCGGCCACTCCATGGGCGGCATGACCGTCATGGGCCTGGCCGAACTGCACCCGGAGCTGTTCGGCACCAAGGTCGTCGGCGCGGCCCTGGTGTCGACGTCGAGCGGCAACCTGGCCGACCTCGACTTCGGCCTGCCCGAGTTCCTCACCCGCCTGCGTGCCGCGGTGCTGCCGGTCGCGGCCTGGACGATGCGCCGCCGGCCGGCGTTCGCCGAGCGCACCCGCCGGCTGGCCGCCGACGTCGTCTCCGCGGCCACCTGGTCGCTGTCGTTCTCCTCCACCGACGTCGACCCGCGGTTGGGCCGCTACGTGGACGCGATGATCGGCGGCACGCCGGTCGACGTGATCGCGGAGTTCTACCCGGCGCTGGCCGGCCTCGACGAGACCGGCGCGCTGCAGCCGCTGCGCAGCGTGCCGACGCTGGTGCTCACCGGTGACGCGGACAAGATGATCCCGAAGGCGCACAGCGACACCCTCGTGGAGCTGCTGGGCGGCGAGGGCCCGATGGTCGAGTACGTCGTCGTGCCGGACGCCGGGCACCTGGTCCCGCTGGAGCGGCCCGAGGAGGTCACCCGGGCGCTGTCCGGCCTGCTGCGCCGCGTCGCCGCCGGGGTGCCCGTCCGGGACTGAGCCCTCAGCCGCGGGCGTCGTACAGGCGGCCCATCAGCTCCTCGCGGGTGCGGTGGGCGGCCTCGCAGCCGTCGGCGAAGGTCAGCTCCCACGGCGTCCCGGCGCCGGGCACGACCGGACGGCGCGGGGGCGCCACCACCGCCGCCCGCAGCGCCGGGTCGGGAAGCCGCTGCACGCCGTCGAGCGCCACCCGCCGCACCGGGTCGCCGTCGCCGGCCCGCGCGTCCCGCAGCAGCCGCCGGCCCGCGGCGGTCGGGCCGAGCAGCCGGCCGAGCAGCCCCTCGTGCCGCAGCCGCCGCACGACCTCGGTCACCCGGTCGTCGCCGAGCGCACGCCAGCGCACGGTCTCCACCGAGCGGCGGCCCCGCGCCCCGACGGCGTCGAGGACCGCGGCCTCGACCGGGTGCCGGCGCCGCGGGGAGACCACCTGCAGCTCGCCCGGGGCGACGGCGCGCACCCGGCCGGTGACCACCAGGGCGACCAGCGCGGTGTCGACCACCCGCTGCGTCCCGCCGGCGAGGCAGGCGACGTCGTACACGTCCGGTTGCGGCGTCATGGCGGCTCCTCCCGGCGCGGGGTCCCGAGCACAGGGTGAGGCTCCCGGGCCGCGGAGGGAAGCCCGGAGGCCCGGCCGCAGCGGCCCCCGTAGGGTCGGCGCGTGGCCGCCTCCCGTCCGCCCCGGTTCGACGCCGAGACCCGGGCGATGGCCGAGGAGGTCGCGCGCACCGCCGCCGCGGCCGCCGGCTGGCCGGAGCTCGCCGCGGCCGCCACCCCCTGCGTCGCCTGCCCCGAGCTGGCCGCCACCCGGCAGCACGTCGTCGTCGGGGACCCGCCGGTGCGCGGCCGGGCCCGGTTCGCGCTGGTCGGGGAGGCGCCCGGCGCCAACGAGGACGAGACCGGCCGGCCCTTCGTCGGGAAGTCGGGGCAGCTGCTGGACCTGCTGCTCGCCGAGGCGGGGCTGGACCGCGCCGAGGCCGCGGTGCTGAACATCGTGAAGTGCCGGCCGCCCGGGAACCGGACGCCGAAGACCTCCGAGGTGGCCCGCTGCAGCGGCTGGCTGCGCCGCCAGCTCGAGCTGCTCGACCCGCCCGTCGTCGTGGCGCTCGGGCTGTCGTCGGCCAAGTGGTTCCTCGGGCCGCGGACCGTGCTCGCCGAGGCCCGCGGCCGCCCGCACGACGTCGGCGGCCGCGCGGTCTGGGCGACCTACCACCCGTCGGCGGCGATCCGGTTCGGCCCGGCCGGGGCGCCGCGGGCGGGGCTGCTCGAGGACCTCACCTCGGTGGCGCGGAGCCTGGCCCCGTGAGGCGCGAGCACGAGCTGCCCACCCCCGAGGACACCCGGGCGCTGGGCGCGGCGCTCGCCGCGGTGGTGCGGCCGGGCGACCTCGTCGTCCTCACCGGCCCGCTGGGGGCGGGCAAGACCGCGCTCACCCAGGGCCTCGGCGCCGCGCTCGGGGTGGCCGAGCCGGTCACCTCGCCCACCTTCGTCATCGCCCGCGTGCACCGCGGCGGGCGGCTCCCGCTGGTGCACGTGGACGCCTACCGGCTCGGCAGCGTGGCCGACGTCGACGACCTCGACCTCGACGCCTCCACCGAGGAGTCGGTGACGGTGGTCGAGTGGGGCGCCGGGCTGGTCGAGCGGCTGGCCGACGAGCACCTCGAGGTCCGGCTGGACCGCCGCGACGACGACGTCCGCACCGCGGTGCTGGTCCCGCACGGCCCCGGCTGGGAGGCGCGCCTCGACGGCTGAGGACCCTTCCCGGATCGGGATCGGGCGGATTTCAGTCGCGGCCGCACCCTGCCGATGAGCGGACGTGCTCCCCGTGTCCACGACCTCCGTTCCCTCCGCCGGCCGCGGCGCCTCGACGACCGGCGCGCCCGCCGGGTGCGATCCGGGTGCAGCGGGCCGCCGCCTCCTGCGCCGGGTCACGACCGCCGCCGTCGCCGCCGGGCTCGTCACGCTCACCGCGGGCTGCGCGGACGCCGGTGTCGGCGCCGCCGCGCAGGTCACCCCGTCCGCGCCGGCGACCGCCCCGCCGACCGTCAACGGCCTCGCCGTGGAGCAGGAGGCCGCCGCTGCCGCCGTCCGTGAGGCGGAGCGCGTCGCCGCCGAGCAGGTGGCCGCCGAGCACGTTGCCGCCGAGCGGGCCGCCGCCGAGCAGGCGGCCGGCGAGGCCGCAACGGGTGCCTCGCGGCAGACCGCCCCGCCGCAGCCGGCGCGGGGCTCCTCGGGCGCTGCGGCGACGCCCTCCCGCCCGGCGTCGACGCCGGCCTCCGCCCCCGCACCGGCCCCCGCTCCCGCCCCGGCTCCCGCGCCGCAGCCGCAGGTCGACTCCTGGGTGAGCCTGACGGGCAAGTCGTGCACCTTCGACGGCAGCACGTACGTCATGGCCTTCACGATCGTCTGGTCCGACGGCCACACCGCGCGGGTCGGCAGGTACACCTCCAGTGGCCCGTACATCGCCAACCTCTACACCGACTACGCGGGTGAGGACCTCTGGACGGTGGTCCCGGAGGACCAGGAGTTCGCCTGCTGACCGGCGACCCCACGCCGACGGGCGGTCCTCGGACCTGCTCCTGCCCGTCCCGCCCCGGGCACCGTGCGGGTGTGGACGGACGTCGCGGGAGCTGTCCGGATCGGTCGCCGTGACGCCGCGGGTCGAGGTGCCGGCGCTGAGCGGCCCGGTGCTCGCGGCCCTCGCCGACGGCGACACCACCCCGGCGCCGGTCCCGCTGCCGCCGGCGTTCGCGGGCCCCGGAGTAGGCGCCGGTGTGGCGGATGCGGGCCGCGCAGGTGGCCGCCGACCCGTCGGCCGCCGCGTGGGTGACCGGCGTCGTCCGGGACGTCGCCCGCGGCCCGGCCGTCGGCCGCGCCGGCTTCCACGGCCCGCCCGACGCCCGCGGGACGGTGGAGATCGGCTACGCCGTGCTGCCGGAGCACCGGCGCCGCGGCTGCGCGCGGGCGGCCCTGGCCCTGCTGCTGGACCGGGCGCGGCGCGCGCCGGGCGTCGCGGTCGCCCGGGTGTGCACCGCGCCGGGCGACGCGGCGTCGCGGGCGGTCGCGCTCCCGTTCGGCTCCCTCGAGGTGGGGGAGCAGGTCGACGGGGTCGACGGCCCCGAGGTCGTGTACGAGCCGTCGGTCTAACCTGGCGAGCCGTGCTCGTCCTCGCCCTCGACACCGCGACCCCCACCCTCGTCGCCGGGGTCGCCCGCCGCACGGCCGGCGCCGTCGAGGTGCTCGCCGAGCGGGCGGTGCCCTCGGGCAACCGGCACGCCGAGCTGCTCGTCCCCGCCGTCCGCGAGGCGCTGGCCGCGGCCGGGCTGACCCTCGCCGACGTCGGCGCCGTCGTCGCGGGCCTCGGCCCCGGGCCCTTCACCGGCCTGCGGGTCGGCGTCGTCACCGCCGCGGCGCTCGCCGACGCGCGCGGCGTCCCCGCGGTCGGGGTCTGCTCGCTGGACGCGGTCGGCTCCGGGCGCCGCACCGTGGTCACCGACGCCCGCCGCAGGGAGGTCTACTGGGCCGCCTACGACGACGCCGGCGCGCGGGTGGACGGTCCCGGCGTCGTCCGTCCCGAGGAGGCCGGCCTCCCCGGCCCGCTGGTCGGCGACCCGCGGTTCGCCGACCGGCTGGGCGCGCCGGTCGAGCCCGCCGAGGTGACCACCGCCGGGCTGCTGCGCGCGGCGGCGCCCCTGCTCGACGACCCGTCGTCGGCCGGGCCGCTGGTGCCGCTCTACCTCCGCCGCCCCGACGCCGTCCCGCCGACGTCGTTCAAGCCGGTGACCACCACGTGAGCGGGCTCGTGAGCTCGCGCGGGGGCGGAGCACCGGCGGTCGCCGGGCCGACGAGCGCCGGCGAGGAGGTCCGGTGAGCGTGCGGCTGCGGCCGATGCGGCTGGCCGACCTCGACGCGGTCCTCGCGCTGGAGGAGGAGCTCTTCGCGCCCGACACCTGGACCCGCGCGATGTACCGCGACGAGCTCGCCCGCACCGACACCCGCCACTACCTGGTCGCCGTCGACACGGACGACGGGGACGAGGGGGCCGTGGTCGGCTACGCCGGGCTCATCGCCTACGACGACGAGGCGCACGTGGCGACCATCGGCGTCGCGCGCGACCGGCAGGGTGAGGGGATCGGGGCGCGGCTGCTCGACGCGCTGCTCGCCGAGGCCGACCGGCGCAGCCCGGTGGTGCTGCTCGAGGTGCGGGCGGACAACGAGCTCGCGCAGGGCCTCTACCGCCGGCGCGGGTTCACCGAGATCGGCCGGCGGCGCGGCTACTACCAGCCGAGCAACACCGACGCGGTCGTGATGAGGAGGGAGAGGCTCCGTGGCTGACGAGCCGCTGGTGATCGGGTTCGAGACCTCCTGCGACGAGACCGGCGTCGGCGTCGTCCGCGGGCACACGCTGCTCGCCGACGCGCTGGCCACCTCGATGGCCGAGCACGAGCGCTTCGGCGGGGTCGTGCCGGAGATCGCCTCGCGGGCGCACCTGGAGGCGATGGTCCCGACGGTGCACCGCGCGCTGGCCGAGGCCGGGGTGTCCGCCGCCGACGTCGACGCCGTCGCCGTCACCGCCGGGCCCGGGCTCACCGGCGCCCTGCTGGTCGGGCTGGCCGCCGCCAAGGCGTACGCGCTCGCGCTGGACAAGCCGCTGTACGGGGTGAACCACCTGGCCGCGCACGTCGCCGTCGACGAGCTGCAGCACGGCCGCCTCGCCGAGCCGTCGCTGGCGCTGCTGGTCTCCGGCGGGCACAGCTCGCTGCTGCTGGTGCCCGACCTCGCCCAGGAGGTGCAGTCGCTGGGCCGCACGATCGACGACGCCGCCGGCGAGGCCTTCGACAAGGTCGCGCGCGTGCTGGGCCTGCCCTTCCCCGGCGGCCCGCCGATCGACCGGGCCGCGCGCGAGGGCGACCCGGCGGCGATCGACTTCCCGCGCGGGCTCACCGGCCCCCGCGACGCGCCCTACGACTTCAGCTTCTCCGGGCTGAAGACCGCCGTCGCGCGGTGGGTCGAGGCCCGGCGGAAGGCGGGGGAGCCGGTGCCGGTGGCCGACGTCGCGGCGTCGTTCCAGGAGGCGGTCGCCGACGTGCTGACCGCCAAGGCGGTGCGGGCCTGCCGCGAGCACGGCGTCGACCACCTGGTGCTGGGCGGGGGAGTGGCGGCCAACTCGCGGCTGCGGGCGCTGGCCGAGGAGCGCTGCGCGACGGCGGGGATCGTGCTGCGGGTGCCCAGCCCGCGGCTGTGCACCGACAACGGCGCGATGGTCGCCGCGCTCGGCTCGCGGCTGGTGGCCGCCGGCGTGGAGCCGTCGGCGCCGGAGCTGGGCGCCGACAGCTCGCTGCCGATCGACGTCGTCAGCCGCTGACGGCGCGGGCCGCGTCGCGCAGCCGGGCGCGGTCGACGCCGAGGTCGGCCAGCGCGCGGACCACCGTGCCGCGCTCGAGGTCGCACACCGCGGCGACGACGTGCGCGCCGCGCAGCGGGGAGCGCGCCGCCTTCGCCGCCGCGACCGCCGCCCGGAAGACCTGCTGCGCCTGCGGGGTCGAGCGCATCGGGCCGGTGGCGGGTCCGCGCAGCGCCGGCTCGCCGGTCGCGGCGCCGACCCCGACCGTCCCGGCCGCGGCGGCGTGCGCGGCCTCGTCGGCGGCGCGCAGCCGCTCGGCGGCGGTCCCGACCCGGGCGAGCGCGGCGGCGGCCGTGCCGTCCGGGAGCGCGGTGGCCGCGAGCAGGAGGTGCTCGGGGCCGGGCGTCGCCTCCCCGCTGCCGCGTGCCTCGGCCTCGGCGCCGGTGAGCAGCGCCTCCACCGTCCGCAGGTCCCGCACCGCGGTGGCGATCCCCATCAGCTCTCTCCTCCTGGTCGGTGCCCGCGCCGCGCGCGGACCTCGGGGGCGAACCTCTTGTGGGCGGCCTGCGCGCTGATGCCGAGCGCCTCGCCGACCTGGGCCCACGTCCAGCCCCGGCCGACCGCCTCGACCACCGCCTCCACCTCGAGCCGGCCCGCGAGCCGGCGCAGGGCGACGACGGCAGCCAGCGCCTCCTCCGGGTCCTCGGGACCCGGCACGTCGACCCGTCCGACCGCCACGCTCGTCAACCTAGGTTGATGAGTGGATCCCGTCAACCCGGGTTGATGGCGCACACAAGGGCCGTGGGTGTGCCGGCGACCCGGGTGACGACGACGGTCGCCGTCCCGCTCCCCGGCCCGCGCAGCTGTCGCGCGAGGGTCTCCGGCTCGATCGCCGAGCCGCGCTTCTTCACCACCACCCGGCCCACGCCCCGGGTCCGCAGCAGCACCCGCAGCCTCTTGAGGTGGAACGGCAGCACCGCGTCGACGCGGTAGGAGGTGACCCAGGGTGAACCGGTCGCGGCGTCGGAGGTCAGGTAGGCGATCGTCGGGTCGACCAGCGTGGCGCCCAGCTCCGCGGCCACGAGCGACACGAGGCCCGACCGGATGACGGCGGGGTCGGGCTCGTGCAGCCACCCGCGGACCGGGCCGGTGTCGGCGGTGCCGGGGTCGGCGTCCGCGGTCAGCTCGTGCACCGCGCCGTCCCGGACGACGGTCGCCCGCCGCCACACCTCCGACACCCCGCGGCCCCAGAGCAGCGCCTCGACGACCGACCCGCGCACCGACACCCACTCGGCCTCGACGCCCTCGGGCACCCGGTCGTGGTCGAGCCCGGGCGCCACCTTCACCACCGCCCGCGGCACCCGGTCGAGCAGCGTGGCGACCGTCGACCACGGCGGGGACCAGCGGTCAGGGTCGAGCAGCCGTCGCCCGCCGCCCCGCCGGGCGGGGTCGAGGACGGCGGCGCCGCAGCCGGCCACCTCCCCACCGCGGGCGGCGTCCACCAGGTCGACGACGTCGCCGGCGACCACCCACACGTCGTCGTCCACCCCGAGTGCCGCGGCGTTGGCGGCGGTCAGCTCCCGGGCCACCGGGTCGCGGTCGACGGCGAGCACCCGCGCACCGGCCCGGGCCAGCGCGACCGTGTCGGTCCCGGCCGCGCAGCCGAGGTCGGCGGCGGAGTCGGTGCCGTCGGCGAGCAGCCGGGCGGCGCGGCGGGCGGCCAGCTCGGGACGGCCGGCCTGCTCGAGGGTGTCGGCGGTGAGGAACAGCCGGTCGGCGTCGGCGCCGAATACCGGGCGGGCCCGGGCGCGCAGCCGGGCCAGCTCCCAGGCCGGGCCGGCCAGCTCCGGGCCGACCTCGGCGCGCAGCCGGGCCACGCCCGCGAGCACGTCGGCCCCTTCCGCCAGCAGGGCCGCCGCCCGCGCGGTCGCCGCGGTCCCTTCCGGCGTGCGCAGGAGGGCGACCGGGCCGGCGTCGTCGGGCACGGCGTCCAGCCTCCCGCAGGGCGGCGTCGCCCGACCCGGCGACCCGGTTGAGGGGCTGGCACTCTCGTGGGTAGAGTGCCAACCGACACGGGCAGGCGCCTGATCCCCGCGACGGCAGGCCCGGCCCCCGTGCCACAGCATGAGAGACCACCCGCCGTTCGATCCCGAAGGGGGCGTCACCTCGTGACGACCGCTACCAAGGTCAACATCAAGCCGCTCGAGGACCGCGTCGTCGTCCAGGCCAACGAGGCCGAGACCACCACCGCCTCCGGCCTGGTCATCCCGGACACCGCCAAGGAGAAGCCGCAGGAGGGCACGGTCATCGCCGTGGGCCCCGGCCGCATCGACGACAACGGCAACCGCGTGCCGCTCGACGTCAACGTCGGCGACGTCGTCATCTACTCGAAGTACGGCGGCACCGAGGTCAAGTACGCCGGCGAGGAGTACCTGGTGCTCTCCGCCCGCGACCTGCTCGCCGTCGTGGAGAAGTGACGACACTTCCCCGCTCAGCCTGAAGCGACCGCCCCGGCGACCCGAATGACCGGGTCCCGGGGCGGTCGCCGTCTCACCCCGTAGCGATCTGATCGGAAGGGCCCCATGGCCAAGATCATCAAGTTCAACGAGGACGCCCGCCGCGCGCTCGAGCGCGGCGTGGACAAGCTCGCCGACGCCGTCAAGGTGACCCTCGGCCCGCGCGGGCGCAACGTCGTCCTCGACAAGAAGTTCGGCGCCCCGACCATCACCAACGACGGCGTCACCATCGCCCGCGAGGTCGAGCTCGAGGACCCGTACGAGAACCTCGGCGCCCAGCTGGCCAAGAACGTCGCCACCAAGACCAACGACGTCGCCGGTGACGGCACCACCACCGCGACCGTGCTGGCGCAGGCCCTGGTCAAGGAGGGCATGCGCAACGTCGCCGCCGGCGCCAACCCGATGGGCCTCGGCCGCGGCATGCGCGCCGCCGTCGACGCCGTGTGGGGCGCTCTCGACGAGGTGGCCACCCCGGTCGAGGAGCAGGACGCCATCGCCGGCGTCGCGACCATCTCGGCGCAGGACGCCGAGGTCGGCCGCCTGATCGGCGAGGCGATGGAGAAGGTCGGCAAGGACGGCGTCATCACCGTCGAGGAGAGCAACACCCTCTCCACCGACCTCGACGTCACCGAGGGCGTGCAGTTCGACAAGGGCTACCTCTCGCCCTACTTCGTCACCGACCAGGAGGCGATGGAGGCCGTCCTCGACGACGTCCTCGTGCTGCTGGTCCAGGGCAAGGTCAGCGCGCTGGCCGACCTCCTGCCGCTGCTGGAGAAGGTGCTCGGCAACGGGGCCCGCCCGCTGCTGATCGTCGCCGAGGACGTCGAGGGCGAGGCGCTGTCCACCCTCGTCGTCAACTCGATCCGCAAGACGATCAAGGTCGTCGCGGTCAAGTCGCCCTACTTCGGCGACCGTCGCAAGGCGTTCATGACCGACCTCGCCGTCGTCACCGGCGGCCAGGTGGTCAGCGAGGACGTCGGCCTCAAGCTCGACCAGGTCGGCCTCGAGGTGCTCGGCACCGCCCGCCGCGTCACCGTCACCAAGGACACGACGACGATCGTCGACGGCGGCGGCACGGCCGGCGCGATCTCCGACCGGGTCGCCCAGATCCGCCGCGAGATCGAGGCCACCGACTCCGACTGGGACCGCGAGAAGCTGCAGGAGCGGCTGGCCAAGCTGGCCGGCGGCATCGGCGTCATCCGGGTCGGCGCGGCCACCGAGGTCGAGCTCAAGGAGCGCAAGCACCGCATCGAGGACGCCATCGCCGCCACCAAGGCCGCGGTCGAGGAGGGCGTCGTCCCCGGTGGTGGCTCGGCGCTCGTGCACGCCGCCGCCGCGATCGACGCGCTGGACCTCACCGGTGACGAGCTGACCGGCGCCCGTGCCGTGAAGCGCGCCCTGGAGGCCCCGCTGGCCCGCATCGCCGACAACGCCGGCTTCGAGGGCCGCGTCGTCGTCAGCAAGGTCCGCGACCTCGGCGTGGGCCAGGGCTTCAACGCCGCCACCGGCGAGTACGGCGACCTGGCCGCCCAGGGCGTCATCGACCCGGTCAAGGTCACCAAGGCCGCGCTGGGCAACGCCGCGTCGATCGCCGCGATGGTGCTCACCACCGACTCCGCCGTCGTCGAGGCGCCGGAGGAGGAGGACGAGCACGCGGGGGCCGGGCACCACACCCACGGCCACTCGCACGGCCACGGCCACAGCCACTGAACGGTGCGGGCCCCGGGCGACGTCCCGGGGCCCGCACAGCACGAGAGGGCCGGTCCAGCGTCTGCTGGACCGGCCCTCTCGTTCGCGAGTGCCGGGTACGGCCCCCTGCAGGGTCCCGCCGCGAGCCTGCGAGTGGTGGGGAGGAGGGGGTCCTCCCTCTAGACCCCCGCGGCGACGGCGGCGGGCTCCGCGGCGATCAGCCGGGCCCGCTCCTCCTCGCTCATGCCGCCCCAGACGCCGTAGGGCTCACGGACGCTCAGGGCGTGCTTGAGGCAGGCCTCGACGACGGGGCACTTCGCGCACACGGCCTTGGCCGCGGCCTGGCGACGGGCCCGGGCGGGACCGCGCTCGCCGTCGGGGTGGAAGAACAGCGCGGTGCTCTCGCCACGGCAGGCGCCGTGCAGCTGCCAGTCCCACACCTCGGCAACGGGCGTCGGGAGACGGCGGATGTCGGCCATGTCGGTCCTCCTCGGCTCGGTGCGAGCCGGAGGGGGGCGGTCCGGTCGCACGGGAGCCGGTGCCCGAGGGGTCCCGGGGTCAAACACAGGGGGATCGGACATTTTCCCGGTCCGCGTCTCCCCCCGCAGGGTGATCACGGGTGTCGTGTCCCGTTCCCGCCGGTCATGGTCGTTCCAGGCCGTAGCCGTTCCGGGTCGTGGGGACCCGGGTGCCCTCCACGGCCGGGGGAGACGAGGAGAACCACGTGATCGACGACAGGATGCGCGGTCCGGGCCACGGGGCCACGACCGTGTGGGTGTACGACGAGCGCCGTCGTGTCCGCGACGACGTCGCCGCGCGCCTGGTGGCCCTGCCGTTCGTGGGCCGGGTCGAGGTCGTCGGGGACGCCGCCGCCCTCGTCCAGCGCCTGGCCACCCGCCAGCCCGACGTGCTGCTGGTCGGCACGCAGCGCGCGGTGGACACCGGCCTGACCGTCGCCACGCAGGTCATCCGCACCCACCCCACCGTCCCGGTGCTCGTGCTCGGCGCGCCCGACGACGCCGAGACGGTGCGCGCCGCGGTCGCCGTCGGGGCCCGCGGGTACCTCCGCTGGGACGCCAGCGCCCTGGAGATGGGCCTCGGCCTGTCCCGCGTCGGCCTGCGCGCCGACGGCCGCCCGCCGCAGCCGGCGCCCGCCCCGGTGCCGCTGAACTCCGTCGGCGCCCCCGTGCCGGCCTGGGCGACGCCGCTCAACGGCGCCGGGCCGCGGGTGGTGAGCACCCCCGTCCGCGAGGCCGCGCCGGCGGTCACGCTGTCGATGCGCGAGATGCAGGTGCTCACCGGGATGAGCCAGGGCAAGAGCAACGCCCAGATCGGCCGGGAGCTCTACCTGTCCGAGGACACCATCAAGACCCACGCCCGCCGGCTGTTCCGCAAGCTCGGCGCGAAGGACCGCGCCGAGGCCGTGGCCACCGGCTTCCGCCGCGGCATGATGAGCTGATCCGCACGAGAACGCAGCGAGGGGCCCCTCCGGCATCCGGAGGGGCCCCTCGCTGCGTCCTCGCCTAGTCGTCCCTGGCGTGGCGGCCGGTGCCGCCGGAGCCGGGCTCCTCGCGCTCGGCCATCGCGGCCACCCCGTCGGCGTAGCCGCTGGCGTAGTCCCAGCTGACGTAGTCGTCGGGGTCGGGGTCGAACGGCGGCTCGTGCCGGCCGGTCTGCCCCTCCTCGAGGAGCTGGCGCAGGTTGGCCTGCATCAGCGCCCAGTCGACGTGGTGCTCCTCGTCGCAGTCCGGGCAGTCGACGACGATGCCCTTGATCCCCGTCGGCTCGAGCAGGGTGCGGAACACCTCGAGCTCGGCCAGGTCGTCGAGGACGCCGGCCCGTTCCTCCATCGACAGCGGTGGCGGGTCCGACGGCGAGTCGAAGTCGGGCCCCGGGGCGTCGTCGAAGGGACTCACGGGTGCCTCCTCCCTCGTGCTGGCGGCGCGGGCGTCCCGGCCCGGACGCGCGGGCTCGCCCGTCCGGGGCACCACGGTAGCCGCCCGCGCCGACGGTTCCCACGCCCAGCGCCCGGCGGCGTCCCGGGCGCTGGAGCGCCCGGCCTACGATCGGGAGTGGTTCCCGCGCGCCCGGCCGGGGGCGAAGCCGACGGAGAGGGTGGCGGCACCATGCAGCCCGACGAACGGATCCCCGAGCTGCCGGCGAAGTTCGCCCCGCTCGGCCTGACCTACGACGACGTCCTGCTCATCCCCGGGGAGTCCGACGTCGTCCCCGCCGAGGTCGACACCAGCAGCCGCCTCACCCGGGGCGTCCGGCTGGCCGTGCCGCTGGTCTCCAGCGCGATGGACACCGTCACCGAGGCCCGCATGGCGATCGCCATGGCGCGCGTCGGCGGCGTGGGCGTGCTGCACCGCAACCTCGCCGCCGAGGAGCAGGCGGGCCAGGTCGACCTGGTCAAGCGCTCCGAGGCCGGCATGGTCACCAACCCGGTCACCTGCTCGCCGGACAACACCCTCGCCGAGGTCGACGCCCTGTCGGCCCGCTACCGCATCTCCGGCGCGCCCGTCGTCGACGACGAGGGCGTGCTGGTCGGCATCGTCACCAACCGCGACATGCGCTTCGAGACCGACCAGAACCGGCTCGTGCGCGACGTCATGACGAAGATGCCGCTGGTCACCGCCCCGGTCGGCGTCGACCCCGACACCGCGCTGCGGCTGCTGTCCCAGCACAAGATCGAGAAGCTGCCGATCGTCGACGAGTCCGGCCGGCTGCGCGGCCTGATCACCGTCAAGGACTTCGTCAAGCGCGACCAGTACCCGAACGCCACCAAGGACGCCGACGGCCGGCTCGTCGTCGCCGCGGCGGTCGGCGTGGGCGAGGACGCCTACAAGCGGGCCGGCCTGCTGGTCGACGCCGGGGTCGACGTGGTCGTCGTCGACACCGCGCACGGCCACCAGCGCGCCGTCCTCGACATGGTCGCCCGGGTCCGGCAGGACTTCGGCGGCGACGGCGGCGTCCAGGTGGTCGGCGGGAACGTCGCCACCCGCGCCGGCGCGCAGGCGCTGGTCGACGCCGGCGCGGACGCGGTCAAGGTCGGCGTCGGCCCCGGCTCGATCTGCACCACCCGCGTGGTCGCGGGCGTCGGCGTCCCGCAGATCACCGCCATCTACGAGGCGAGCCTCGCCTGCAGGCCGGCCGGCGTCCCGGTCATCGCCGACGGCGGCCTGCAGTACTCCGGGGACATCGCCAAGGCGCTGGTCGCCGGCGCCGACACCGTCATGATCGGCGGGCTGTTCGCCGGGGTCGAGGAGGCCCCGGGCGAGCTGGTGTTCATGAACGGCAAGCAGTTCAAGACCTACCGCGGCATGGGGTCCCTCGGCGCCATGCAGAAGCGCGGCAACCAGTCCTACAGCCGCGACCGCTACTTCGCCGACGACGTCCTCTCCGACGACAAGCTCGTCCCCGAGGGCATCGAGGGCCAGGTGCCCTACCGCGGGGCGCTGGCGACCGTGGCCCACCAGCTCGTCGGCGGCCTGCGCGCGTCGATGGGCTACGCCGGTGCCGGCACCGTCGCCGACCTGCAGGACCGCGGGCAGCTGACCCGGATCACCTCGGCCGGTCTCGTGGAGAGCCACCCCCACGACATCCAGATGACCGTCGAGGCGCCGAACTACCGGGGGCGGTGACCGTGCCCGCCCGCGACACCGTCGAGATCGGCCTCAACCGCTTCGCCCGCCGCGGCTACGACCTGGACGAGGTCTCGATCGTCCCGTCCCGCCGCACCCGCGACGTCGACGACGTCTCCACGGCCTGGCAGATCGACGCCTTCCGGTTCGACATCCCGCTGGTCACCAGCCCGAGCGACGCCGTCGTCAGCCCGGCGACGGCGATCGCCGTCGGCCGGGCCGGCGGCCTCGGCGTGCTCAACGCCGAGGGGCTGTGGACCCGCTACGACGACCCGCTGCCGGTCTACCGGCAGCTGCGCGAGGCGGGTGCGGAGGCGCCGCCGCCGGTGTCGCTGCTGCAGCAGGTCTACTGCGAGCCGGTCAAGCCGGACCTGATCACCGCCCGGATCAAGGAGATGCGCGACGCCGGCGTGACGACGGCGGTGCGCGTCTCGCCGCAGCACACCGAGCAGCTCGCGCCCGCGGTGCTCGCCGCCGGCGTCGACCTGCTGGTCATCCAGGGCACGATCGTCTCCGCCGAGCACGTGACCACCCAGGGCGCGGCGCTCAACCTCAAGTCGTTCATCGCCGACCTCGACGTCCCGGTGATCGTCGGCGGCGCGGCGAACTACCAGACGGCGCTGCACCTCATGCGCACCGGCGCGGCCGGGGTGGTCGTCGGCGTCGGCGCCGACAGCTTCTCCACCGGCGACGCCGTCATGGGCATCCGGGTGCCGCTGGCCAGCGCGATCGCCGACGCCGCGGCCGCCCGCCGCGACTACCTCGACGAGACCGGCGGCCGGTACGTGCACGTCATCGCCAACGGCCGGATCGAGACCAGCGGCGCGATCGCGCGGGCGCTGGCCTGCGGCGCGGACGCCGTGCAGGTCGGCGAGCCGCTGCGGGCGGCGAAGGAGGCCCCCGGCGGCGGCGTCTGGTGGGACTCGGTGGCCGCGCACCCGCGGCTGCCACGTGGCGGCACCTCGGCGCCGATCCCGTCGGCCGGGTCGCTCGAGCAGGTGCTGCTCGGCCCCGCCGAGACCTCCGACGGCCGGACCAACCTGTTCGGCGCGCTGCGCCGCACGATGGCCAAGACCGGCTACCGCGACCTCAAGGAGTTCCAGCGGGTGGACCTGGTGATCGGCGGTCGACCCGACTGATGGACTTCCCCACCGTCCTGGTCGTCGACTTCGGCGCGCAGTACGCCCAGCTCATCGCCCGGCGCATCCGCGAGGCCGGCGTCTACTCCGAGATCGTCCCGTCCTCGGTGCCCGTCGAGGAGATCCTGGAGCGGGAGCCGGCGGCGATCGTGCTCTCCGGCGGGCCCTCCAGCGTCTACGCCGAGGGCGCGCCGCAGGTCGACCCGGCGCTGTTCGAGGGCGGGGTGCCCGCCTTCGGCATCTGCTACGGCTTCCAGGCCATGGCGCAGACGCTCGGCGGCACCGTCGCGCACACCGGCGACCGCGAGTACGGCGGCACCCCGCTGACGGTCACCACGCAGGGCCGGCTGTTCGGCGACCTGCCGGTGGAGCAGTCGGTGTGGATGAGCCACGGCGACGCCGTCAGCGCGCCGCCGCCGGGGTTCACCGTCACCGCCACCTCCACCGGCGCGCCGGTGGCGGCGTTCGAGGACGTCGACCGGCGGCTGGCCGGGGTGCAGTTCCACCCCGAGGTGCGGCACACCGCGCACGGCCAGACGGTGCTCGAGCACTTCCTGTTCGACATCGCCGGGCTCGAGCGCAGCTGGACGATGAGCAACGTCGTCGACGAGCAGGTGGCCGCCATCCGGGCGCAGATCGGTGACCGACGGGCGCTGTGCGCGCTGTCGGGTGGCGTCGACTCCGCCGTGGCCGCCGCGCTCGTGCAGCGGGCCATCGGCGACCGGCTCACCTGCGTGTACGTCGACCACGGCCTCATGCGGCAGGGCGAGACCGAGCAGATCGAGCGCGACCTCGCCGAGGTCACCGGCGCCGACCTCCGGGTGGTCGACGCCAGCGGGCAGTTCCTCTCCGCGCTGGCCGGCGTCAGCGATCCGGAGGAGAAGCGGAAGATCATCGGCCGCGAGTTCATCCGGGTGTTCGAGCAGGCGGCCACCGACGTCGTCGCCGACGCGCAGGCGCACGGCGAGACCGTCGACTTCCTCGTGCAGGGCACTCTCTACCCCGACGTCGTGGAGTCCGGCGGCGGCACCGGCACGGCCAACATCAAGAGCCACCACAACGTCGGCGGGCTGCCCGAGGACCTGCAGTTCACCCTCGTCGAGCCGCTGCGGACGCTGTTCAAGGACGAGGTGCGCGAGGTGGGCCGGCAGCTCGGCCTGCCCGACCGGCTCGTGCAGCGCCAGCCGTTCCCCGGCCCAGGGCTGGGCATCCGCATCGTCGGCGAGGTGACCCGGGACCGGCTCGACGTGCTGCGGCGGGCCGACGCGATCGCCCGCGAGGAGCTCAGCGCGGCGAAGCTGGACTCCGAGATCTGGCAGTGCCCGGTGGTGCTGCTGGCCGACGTCCGCTCGGTCGGCGTCCAGGGCGACGGGCGCACGTACGGCCACCCGGTGGTGCTGCGCCCGGTGTCCAGCGAGGACGCCATGACCGCCGACTGGACCCGGCTGCCCTACGACGTGCTCGCCCGGATCTCCACCCGCATCACCAACGAGGTGTCCGAGGTCAACCGCGTCGTCCTCGACGTGACGAGCAAGCCGCCGGGCACCATCGAGTGGGAGTGACGGTCACCTGACGGAGTGCGCGTCGGGTGGGGGAGTGCCGTAGACGGCGGCGTCCCGCTCGGGGGCGGGTTCGGTGGTCAGGGCGGCGGCCTCGATGCGGTCCCAGCGGAACCAGCGCGGCGCGTCCCGCTCCCGGCACCAGCCCACGAGGTACCAGCGGTCGCCGGTGCGGGCCAGCAGGTGCGGCTCCACCCGCCGCCGGGACGCCGTCCCCGCCCGGTCCCGGTAGGTGATCGCGACGACGCGGCGCCGGGCCAGCGCCTCCTCCACCACCGGCGCCGGGTCCGGCCGCCGGGCCGACGGTGCCCGCACCCACACCCGGCCGCCGAGCCGCTCCACCTCCGCCCGGGCCTGCGGACCGAGGACGTCGAGCACCTTCTCCAGCGCCGCGCGGCCGTCCGCGGCGAACGGCGCGTCCGCCGCGCCGGCCAGGGCGACGGCGACCGCCACCGCCTGCGCCGGCGTCAGGTTCACCGGCGGGAGCGTGGCCGCGGCGTCGAGCACGTAGCCGCCGCCGGGACCCGAGGTCGCCCAGATCGGGACGCCGGCCTGCTGCAGCGCGCTCACGTCCCGCTTGACCGTGCGGGTGGACACCTCCAGCCACGCCGCCAACCGCCGCGCCGTCCGCCCGCGCGGCCCGGCACGGCGCAGCTCCTCGGTGAGCGCGTGCAACCGGTCGGTGCGGTTCACGGCGCGGATCCTCGCAGGAGTCGGTGACAGGACGGTGTCACCGAGGACCCGCCACCGTGGGTCCGTGACGACCATCGCGCTCTTCCACTCCGTCCTCGGCGTCCGGCCCGGGGTCACCGACGCCGCGGACCGGCTGCGGGCCGCCGGCCACGAGGTCCGCGTCGTCGACCAGTACGACGGGCGGGTCTTCGACGACTACGCCGAGGCCGGCGCGTACGTCGAGTCGGTCGGCTTCCCGGCCCTCATGGCCCGCGCGGTCGACGCCGTCCGGGACCTGCCCGACGGGTTCGTGGCCGCCGGCTTCTCCAACGGCGCGGGGATGGCCGAGCACGTGGCCACACAGCGCCGGTGCGGCGGCGTCCTGCTGGTCTCCGGGGCACTGCCGATGGCGGTCCTCGGGGCGCCGGGCTGGCCGGCCGGGCTGCCCGCGCAGCTGCACCGGACCACGGACGACCCGAAGCGCTCCGCGGAGTGGGACGAGGCGTTCGCCGCGGACGTCGCCGCGGCCGGCGCGCCCCTCGAGGTCTTCCGCTACCCGGGGGAGGGGCACCTGTTCACCGACCCGTCGCTGCCGGCGGAGCACGACCCGGAGGCCACCGCCCTGTTCTGGACCCGGGCGCTGGCCTTCGTCGACCGGGTCACCGGCTGACACGCGCGGACACGGCGAGGGCCCGGGGAGCTCCTCGCTCCCCGGGCCCCCGGAACGGCCGCCCCGTGTCGTCAGCCGCGCCTGCGGCGCGCCCTCCGCAGCTCGCTCACCATCAGCGCCACGCCCACGCCGACCAGCAGCAGCCACAGCAGCCCGCCGTCGGCGAGGAAGCCCAGCGGCACGGTCACCCCGGCGAGGAAGACCAGGGCCAGGACGACGAACGCGACGCCCGGGACCAGCGCGACCAGGTCCACCCGCCGCTTCGGGGCGGGGGCCTCGACCGGGAGGGCGCTGGTGTGCTGCCAGTCGGCGGCCAGCGCGCGCTCCTGCCAGCCGGTGGGGGTGGTGGGGAACTCGCTGTAGTCAGGCACGGGACACCTCCAGGTCGCCGACCCCGTGGTCGATGGTCAGGACGAACTCGGGCCGGCTGTCGCCGCCCGGTGCGCGGAAGTAGCCGTCCTCGTCCTCCTGGTCGAACAGCTCGGCGTCGCCGATGCCGTTCTCGACGTCGACCTGCACGTCGGCGTCGTCGGGGACGGTGACGTCGAGGTCGCCGACGCCGTGCTCGATGCGCACCTCGACCGGCTCGTCGACGTCGTCGACGTCGATGCGGGAGAGGTCGACGTCCATGTCGCCGGCGCCCAGGCTGTAGACGGGGCGCACGTCCTCGACGGTCGCCGGGTGGTAGTCGCGGTCGCCCACGCCGCCGCCGGGCCCGACGCGGTCGTCGGAGTCCCACGCGGGGACGGACGAGGTGAACAGCAGCGCCAGGGTGAGCACGGAGCCCAGCGCGATCAGCCCGCCGCGCGGCGTGCGGCCGCGGGTCAGCGCCGAGACGACCAGTCCGAGGCCGACGACGAGCAGCGCGCCGGCGAGGAAGCCGCGGGGGCCGAGGTCGAGGTCGGTGTAGCGGGTCACCAGGACCATCAGGCCGACGACGATGAGCAGCCCCGCGACGGTCATCCCGGCGACGGGGGAGCGGGGCGCCGGCGGCTCGGCGGGCGCCCCGTCGACGCCGGCCCGGCGCGGGCCGCGCGGCATGAGCAGCCAGAGCAGCGCGTAGACGAGGACGCCGGTGCCGCCGGCGAGCGTCAGGGCGACGAAGCCGACGCGCCACAGCAGCGCGTCGACGCCGCTGTACTCGGCGAGGCCGCCCGCGACGCCGCCGAGCACCTTGTCGGTGCGGCTGCGCCGGAGCGTGGGGCGTGGTGCGGGCGGGGGATCGAAGGGTGGGGCGGGAGGAGGGGAGGCGGCGGTCATGGCACAGAGCGTGCCGAGCGGGCGCCCGCCGCGACATCGGGGAAGGCCCCCATCCGACCCTGGTCCTGCCCGTCCGGGGGCTTCCCGGTACCGGGGGAGGTGCGCGCGGTGCGACGATCGGTGCCGTGACGAGGACGGCGCCCAGCACGGGCGGGCCGCCGGCCGGCGCCCCGCCGGCCGGGCCCGTCGGCGTGCCCACGCAGACCCCGCTGACCACCGGGACCCCGCCGGCTCCCGCGGGCGCCACCGCCGTGGCGACCCGCCCGGCGGAGACCCGGCCGCCGCTCGTGCGCCCGCGGCAGGGCCGGATGCTCGCCGGCGTCGCGGCGGGGACGGCGGCGCACCTGCGCACCGATCCGCTGGTCGTCCGCGCGGCGTTCGTCGCGCTGGCGGTGACCGGCATCGGCGTCATCGCCTACGCGCTGCTGTGGTTCTTCGTGCCGCTGGGCGAGGTCGCCCCCGACACGGCGCCGCGGCCCAGCCGCCGGCAGACCGTCGGCCTGGTCTTCTTCGGCCTCGGCGCGATGGTGCTGGTCACCAACCTGGCGACGTGGGGGAACAACGACCTCATCGCCCCGCTGCTGCTGGTCGGCGGCGGGCTCGCCGTCATCTGGCGGCAGCTGGACACCGACCGCACGCTGACCCGGCCCGGCGTCCGCTGGGTGCTCGCCGGCGGCGCGGCGCTCGCCGCCATCGGCCTGGTCCTGCTGCTCGCGACGACGGGTCAGCTGGCCGCGGCGCGCAACGGCTTCGTGGCCACCCTGGTCATCCTGGTCGGCGTCGTGCTGGCCACCGCGCCGTTCTGGCGGCGGCTGCTGGACTCCCGCGAGTCCGAGCGCACCGCCCGCATCCGCTCCGAGGAACGGGCCGCCGTCGCCGCGCACCTGCACGACTCGGTGCTGCAGACCCTCGCGCTCATCCAGCGGAACTCCGGTGACCAGCAGGCCGTCGCGCGGCTGGCCCGCAGCCAGGAGCGGGAGCTGCGCAGCTGGCTGTACGAGCCGGCGTCCTCGCCCGGCGGCGGCACCTGGTCCGCGCTGGTCTCGGAGATGGTCGCCGAGGTGGAGGGCGACCACGCGCTCACCGTGGACCCGGTCGTCGTCGGCGACGCCCCGGTCGACGACGCGCTCGCGGCGCTGGGCGCGGCCACCCGCGAGGCGCTGCTCAACGCCGCCAAGCACGCCGGCGTGACCTCCGCCGACCTCTACACCGAGGTGGGCGCGCAGTCGGTGTCGGTGTTCGTCCGCGACCGCGGCGCCGGCTTCGACCCGTCCGCCGTCCCGGCCGACCGACGCGGGCTGCGCGACTCGGTGTCCGGCCGGCTCACCCGCCTGGGCGGGACGGCGACGGTGCGCTCGGCGCCCGGCGAGGGCACCGAGGTCGAGCTCGTGCTGCCCCGCGAGGCCGCCGCGTGAGCGTCCCCCGCGTCTTCGTCGTCGACGACCACGCCATGGTCCGCGCCGGCGTGCGCGCCGAGCTCGGCGGCGCCGTCACCGTGGTCGGCGAGGCGTCCGACGTCGACTCCGCCGTCGCCGGCATCCGCGCCACCGTCCCCGACGTCGTGCTGCTCGACGTGCACATGCCCGGCGGCGGGGGCCGCACCGTGCTGGAGACGCTGCGCGCCGAGCTGCCCGACGTGCGCTGGCTGGCGCTGTCGGTGTCCGACGCCGCCGAGGACGTCATCGCGGTCATCCGCGCCGGCGCCCGCGGCTACGTCACCAAGACCATCTCCGGGCCGGACCTGGTGTCGGCGGTGCAGCGGGTGGCCGAGGGCGACGTCGTGTTCAGCCCCCGGCTGGCCGGCTTCGTGCTCGACGCCTTCGCCGCGAGCGCGCCGTCGGCCGCGCCCGCCGAGGACCCGGCGACCGACCCCGGCCTGGACCTGCTCAGCGCCCGCGAGCGCGAGGTCATGCAGCTGCTGGCGCGCGGCTACACCTACCGGGAGATCGGCTCGCGGCTGTTCATCTCGGTGAAGACGGTGGAGTCCCACGCGTCCAACGTGCTGCGCAAGCTGCAGCTGTCCAACCGCAACGAGCTCACCCGGTGGGCGGCGACCAACAGGTTGCTGTGACCCGCGAGGTCACGCCGTGTGGACGACGTGGAAGGCCTCGGCCAGGCGGCCGTCGGGCAGGCCGAAGCGGCGGGCGGTCTGCGCCATCCAGCCCGTGACGAAGGACTCGAGGTCGTGGATGTGGCTGACCTGCGTCACGTGGCTCTTGAGCGCGGCGAACTTGAGCTCGACGACGTCGGTCACGTCGACGGCGTGGTCGGCCCGCGGGCTGGCGCCCAGCCACACCTCCTCCACCGTCCACGCCTCCAGGCCCTCGTCGGCCAGGAGCTCCGGGAAGGCGAACGGGTTGCGGGCGTCGGGGTAGACCGCGCGCAGCGTCGACTCGCCCACGGTCATGTGGTCGGGGTGACTGGCGCCGACCCGCTCGTACCAGCGCTCCGGGGAGCTGGTGAGCACCCGCTGCGGGCGCACCTGCCGGATGACCCGGCTGATGTCCCGGCGCAGGTCGAGCGTCAGCTCCAGCCGGCCGTCCGGGTAGCCGAGGAAGCGCACGTCGGTGACGCCGACGGCGGCGGCCGCGGCGCGCTGCTCCTCCCGCCGCAGCGGGCCCATCCGGTCGCGCGGGGTCTCGTCGAAGCCGCCCGCGTCGCCGTCGGTGACGATGCAGTAGACGACCTCGGTGCCGGCCGCGGTCCAGGTCGCCACGGTGCCCGCGCTGCCGAAGTCGACGTCGTCGGGGTGGGCGAGCACGCACAGGACGCGCTCGACGTGCTCGGCGGGCTTCCGGGGCGGGACGGCGGTCACCGCCGGAGCCTAAGTGACGGGCCTCCTCGCCCCCCACGCCTCGCAGGCTCGGCGCCGGCCCCTGTGAGGAGGCCGTTCCCGCACCTCACCTCCGCAGGCCCGCCAGCTTGTCGGGGTTGAGCACCACGAGGACCTGCTGGACCAGGCCGTCGGTGACGACCAGCGAGACCGCGGCGAGGGGCTCCCCGCCGGTCCACGCCGCCACCCCGGGCCGGCCGTTGACCTCGGTCAGCACCATCCGCAGTCCCGGCACCGACACCCCTCCGGGGATGACGGCGGCGAGGAAGCGGGCCACCTTGTCCGCGCCGGTGATCGGCCGCAGCGCCGCCTTCGCCCGGCCGCCGGCGTCGGTCAGCAGGACCGCGTCCGGGGCGAGCGCGGCCAGCAGCGCGTCGACGTCGCCGCCCGCGCACGCGGCGAGGAACCGCTCGGTGACCTCGCGGTGGGTCGCCCGGTCGGCGTCGAACCGCGGGCGGCGGGCGGACACGTGCTCCCGCGCCCGGTGGCCGAGCTGCCGGACCGCCGCCTCGGAGCGGCCGAGGACGGCGGCCACCTCCGCGGCCGGCAGCCCGAACACCTCGCGCAGGACGAACACCGCCCGCTCGGCGGGGGACAGGCTCTCCAGGACGACGAGCAGCGCCAGTGACACCTCCTCGCCGAGCACCGCCTCGTCGGCCGGGTCCGCGGCCTCGTCGGTGAGCAGCGGCTCGGGCAGCCACGGGCCGACGTAGGCCTCCCGGCGCGCGCGGGCGGAGTCCAGCCGGTCCAGCGCCAGCCGGGTGGTGACCCGGACCAGGTAGGCGCGCGGGTCGGCCACGTCGTCGCGGTCGGCCGCCGACCAGCGCAGCCAGGCATCCTGGACGACGTCCTCGGCGTCGGCCACGCTGCCGAGCATCTGGTAGGCGACGGTGAACAGCAGCCGCCGGTGCGCGTCGAACGCCGGCAGCGGGCCGGTCACGCGGGAGCCGGGAGCTCGCAGCGGTCCCGGAAGCCCTGGCTGGTCAGGCCCAGGGCGCTGTTGGCCCGCGCCCGGCTGTTCTCCACGGCGACCATCATCGTGAGCTCGACCAGGGCGGCGTCGTCCAGGTCGCGGCGCAGCGCGGCGACCATCTCGTCGGTGACGCCCATCGGCGTGGTGCTCATCGCCTCGGCGTACTCGACGACGCGCCGCTCGAGGTCGGTGAGCGCGTCGCTGTCCCGCCAGGCGGGGACGGCGCGCAGCTTGGCCGGGTCCACGCCCTCGTGCGCGGTCCCGACCCAGTAGCCGAAGTCGACGCACCACGAGCAGCCGACGGTCACCGCCGCCGACATGACCGCGAGTGACTTGAGCGTCGGGTCCAGCCGGTCCCACTTCGCGAGGGACTGCTCGTGGCGCAGGTAGGTGAGCAGCAGGCGGGGGTGGTGCCCGAACGCCGCGGCGGGGTCCAGCGTCGCGCCGAAGCGGCGGCGCGAGTACCGGTCGACGAGGCGGGTGAGCAGCGTGCGCGGCGGGTCGAGCGGGATGCGGGCGGTGCGGGTCTCGGTCACGGCGTCGTCCTCTCCGGTGGGGTGTCCATGGAGACGACGCAGTCGCCCGGAACGTGACAGGGCGGCCCTCGCAGGGCCCGCCGCGAGCGTGCGAGCGGTGGGGGGCGAGGGGGTCCGTCGTCTAGAGGCGGCCGCGGCCCTGGCGCAGCAGCAGCATCCCGAGCGCGGCGCCGTCCGGGCCGAGGGCGGTGCGGAAGCGGTCGATCACCTGCTGCTCCCGGGACAGCGACAGCCGGGTGCCGCCGGTGGCGCGGCGCAGCTCACCGATCTCCTGCGAGACGGCGAGCCGCCGCTGCACCAGCGCGATCAGCTCGGCGTCGCAGGCGTCGATCTCGCCGCGCAGCTCGGCGATGCGGGTGTCGGCGTCGGTGGGCGGCAGGGTGGCGGTCATCGGGTTCCTCCGGGGCGGGGAGCGGCCGTCGGACCCCGGGGAACGAGAAACGCCCCGGGCTCCTCGGGCCCGGGGCGTTCGTTGCGGCGGCTGCTCAGCCGGCGGCGACGGACACCGGAACCCGGTGCCCGTAGTAAAAGCCGACGGTGGCGATCAGCACGTCGCCGAGTGTGCCACAGCACGCCCGGCGGTCACGAGGGCGTCCGTCGCGGGACGGGTCCGTCGTCGGTCCGAACTACAGTGGTGTGGCTATGAGCAGCGTGCAGCAGGCCCTCCCCGGAACCGCCGCGCTCCAGCGTTCCGCTCCCGGCTCGGCCGGCCGGGAACTGGACCGCATGCTGGCCGGACTCAACGGTCCCCAGCGTCAGGCCGTCGTCCACGAGGGCGGCCCGCTGCTCATCGTGGCCGGTGCCGGGTCGGGCAAGACCCGCGTGCTCACCCACCGCATCGCCTACCTGCTCGGGGCCCGCGGGGTGCAGCCGGGCGAGGTCCTCGCGATCACCTTCACCAACAAGGCCGCCGGCGAGATGAAGGAGCGCGTCGCGCACCTCGTCGGGCCGCGCGCCCGGGCGATGTGGGTGTCCACCTTCCACTCGATGTGCGTGCGGATCCTGCGCGCCGAGTCGGCGAAGCTCGGCCTGAAGTCGTCGTTCACGATCTACGACCAGGGCGACTCGGTCCGCCTGATGACGATGGTCGCCCGCGACCTCGACCTCGACGCCAAGCGCTACCCCGGGCGCAGCCTCGCCGCCCAGGTGTCGAACCTGAAGAACGAGCTGGTGGACGAGGAGTCCTTCAGCCCCGAGACGGCGCCGGAGAAGGTGCTCAAGGAGGCCTACACGCTCTACCAGCGGCGGCTGCGCGAGGCGCACGCGCTGGACTTCGACGACCTGATCATGACGACGGTCAACCTGCTGCAGGCCTTCCCCGACGTCGCCGAGCACTACCGCCGCCGGTTCCGGCACGTGCTGGTCGACGAGTACCAGGACACCAACCACGCGCAGTACGTGCTGGTCCGCGAGCTGGTCGGCACGGGCGAGGGGCCGGTCCCGCCGGCCGAGCTGTGCGTCGTCGGCGACGCCGACCAGTCGATCTACGCCTTCCGCGGCGCCACGATCCGCAACATCGACGAGTTCGAGCGCGACTACCCCGACGCGACGACGATCCTGCTCGAGCAGAACTACCGCTCCACCCAGCGGATCCTCAAGGCGGCCAACACCGTCATCGCCAAGAACACCGGCCGCCGTCCCAAGAACCTGTGGACCGACGCCGGCGACGGCGAGCTGATCGAGGGCTACGTCGCCGAGAACGAGCACGACGAGGCCGCCTGGGTCGCCGAGCAGATCGACGCGCTGGTCGACGCCGGCACGGTCCGGCCCGCGGACATCGCCGTCTTCTACCGGACCAACAACGCCTCCCGCGTGTTCGAGGAGGTGTTCATCCGCGTCGGCATGCCCTACAAGGTCGTCGGCGGGGTGCGCTTCTACGAGCGCAAGGAGGTCCGCGACGCGCTGGCCTACCTCCGGGTGGTCGCCAACCCGGCCGACGTCGTCAGCCTCCGCCGGGTGATCAACACGCCCAAGCGCGGCATCGGCGACAAGGCCGAGTCCTGCATCGAGCAGTTCGCCGACCGCGAGCGGATCGCGTTCCCGTCGGCGCTGCGCCGCTGCCCGGAGATCACCACGCTGGCGCCGCGGTCGCTCAAGGCGGTCCAGGAGTTCGTCGCGCTGCTCGAGGAGTTCGAGCAGCTGGTCGAGACCGGCTCGGGCCCGGCCGCGCTGCTGGAGAGCATCCTCGACCGCACCGGCTACCTCGCCGAGCTCGAGGCCAGCACCGACCCGCAGGACGAGGGCCGCGTCGACAACCTCAACGAGCTCATCTCGGTGGCCGCCGAGTTCGAGGCGGCCAACCCCGGCGGCACGGTCACCGACTTCCTCGAGCAGGTCTCGCTGGTGGCCGACGCCGACCAGATCCCCGTCTCCGGCGACGAGGCCGGCGTCGTCACGCTGATGACGCTGCACACCGCCAAGGGCCTGGAGTTCCCGGTCGTGTTCCTCACCGGCCTCGAGGACGGCGTGTTCCCGCACCTGCGCGCGCTCGGCGACCCGCGGGAGCTGGAGGAGGAGCGGCGGCTGGCCTACGTCGGCATCACCCGCGCGCGGCAGCGGCTGTTCCTCTCCCGCGCCACGGTGCGCACCAGCTGGGGACAGCCGGCCTACAACCCGCCGTCGCGGTTCCTCGACGAGCTGCCCTCGGACACCGTGCACTGGGCGCGCACCGACCCGACGCCGGCGCCGAGCACCGGCTCGTCGGCGCAGCAGCGGGTGGCCGCGACCGGCCTGTCGACGGGCGGCCTGCGCGGCGGCCGCGGCAACCGGCCGGTGATCTCCGTCGAGGTCGGCGACCGGGTCAGCCACGACGCGTTCGGTCTGGGCACGGTGGTCGAGGTCAACGGCGCCGGCGACAAGGCACAGGCCACGGTCGACTTCGGCTCCGGCGGCACCAAGCGCCTCGTCCTGCGCTACGCCCCGCTGGTCAAGCTCTAGGCCCGCGCTCCGCCGCGGGAGGGGCGCTCCTGGGGTCGTTCGCGGCCTCCGGGGGTGCTGCAGCACTCCCGGAGCGCGGGGAGAGCTCCAGGAGCGGAGCGACGCCGGATCACAGGGTGACGCCGTGGTCGGCGAGCCACTCCTCGGGGTCGATCGGCCGGCCGGTCATGCCGCCGCGGTGGATCTCGTAGTGCAGGTGCGGGCCGGTGGACTGGCCCTCGTTGCCGATCTTCGCGATCTCGTCGCCGGCGTGCACGATCTGGCCGGCCTCGACGTCGTAGTAGCGCATGTGCCCGTAGATGTGCACGTTGCCGTCGGCGTCCTGGATGTAGACGGCGTTGCCGTACCCGGAGGCCCGGCCGGCGCGCAGCACGACCCCGTCGGTCACCGAGTGGATCGGCGTGCCGAGGGAGTTGGCCAGGTCGATGCCCCAGTGCATGGAGCCCCAGCGCTGGCAGAAGCAGGTGGTCATCCGGCCGGTGGTCGGCGCGACGGTCCGGGGTTCGCGGGCGGCGCGGGAGGCGGCCAGCTCCGACAGCCGGACGGCGGCCTCGGCCTGGGTGATGCCCTGCCGGACCCCGGCGTCCTCCATGTCCCCGGTCAGGCCGATGTCGGCGGCGCCGAGGCCGTAGTCGGCGGCGCTCACCGAGGCGGCCGGGGCCGGGGTGCCGCCGGTGAGGGCGGGGACGGCGGCGACGAGCGCACCGGCGACGAGCGCGCCCAGCCACAGCGGGCCGCGGCGCCCGGGCGGGCGGCGGACGGTGCGCCGCGCGGCGGGCTCGGTGTCGGGCTCGGTGCCGGCCGGCTCGGCGGCGGCCTCGGCAGCGTCCTCGACCTCGGCGTCCTCGACCTCGGCGTCCTCGACCTCGGCGTCCTCGGCCGGAGCGGTGACGGGGGCGACCACCCGGGCGGGGAGGACGGTGCTCGGCACCGCGGGCCGCGGGACCGGCGGCACGGCCGGGGTCCCCAGCGGGCCGGACGAGATGCGGCCGGTCGCGTCGGGCCCGGTCGCCCGGCGGCCGGTCGCCGCGGGCTCGAGGAGCGCGGTCACGGGACACCCTTCGTCCACGCTCCCGGGACCACTGCACGGGGCAGCCCGTCGGGGGAGCGACGGCGGTGGAGGCGCCTGGGAGGACGCCCGCCGGTGGGTACCGGCGCCGTGATCGGACCGTAACGTTCCGTCAGGGCCGACCGGGGGAAGCGACGCTGCGTGTCGCCATGTCTCCCCGGGGTGGGGTGCCGCTCAGGCGGCGTCGGCGAGCGGCGCGGGGGCGGCCGGCCGCAGCCCGGCCAGCGTCGCGGCCACCTCGTCGACGACGCCGCGGTGGAACGGCAGCGACATGTGCCCCACGCCCCTCACGAGGACGTTGCGCGCCTGCAGGTCCGGGTGGTCGCACCGGCCGGCCACGGTGGGGACGACGATCTGGTCGAGGTTGCTGTAGACGGCGGTCATCGGGGTCGACCAGTCCGGCGCCGGCTCGGCGAGCTCCCGGAGCACCGGCGACCCGGGCCGCAGCTGGCGCACCATCGGCGTCGGCAGCAGGTGGGCCAGCACCGAGCCGCCGTGCGGCGTGCCGAGGGTGACCAGCGACTCCACCCGCCGGCCCCCGCCCTGGCGCTGCACGTAGTGCCGGGCGATGAGGCCGCCGAGGCTGTGTCCCACCAGGTGCACCCGGTCGTGGCCGGTCCGGGCGCAGATCCGCTCGACGTGCTCCCCCAGGTCGCGCGCGCCCTCGGCGACGTCCCCCAGCAGCGGGCTGTAGTTCCAGGTGCAGACCTGGGTGAACCCGCGCCGCCGCAGTCGGCGGCGCATGACGGTGAAGATCGACCGGTTGTCGATGAGCCCGTGGACCAGCAGCACCGGGACGCGCGCGGCGAGCGGGTCGGCGGCGAACAGCGCGCGGACGGCGGCCGGCTGGACCCCCGGGCGGCAGCGCGGGTCGAGCAGCAGGGCCTCGGTCCGCGCGCCGAGCGGGTAGAGCAGGGCGTGCGCCCCGACCCAGGCCAGTTCGGTGAGCCCGCCGGCGACGGTGGTGGGGGAGACCAGTGCCCGGAGCGCGTCCCGTGGCGTACCCGGGGAAGGCTCTCCCGTGTGCCACTCTGGACGGCACCCGGGGTCGCCGGTCGCGCGCATGGACGTCCTCCCGTTCGGCGGCCGCCGGCGGTGTCCCGGGACCCGGGTCCGTCGACGGCGGAGCACCGCTGTGGTGCTCGGTTCACACGACGGTAATGCCCTGGTGTGGCGACGGTCACACGGACGATGCGGGGATCTCGACGAGATCGAGACCGGAACGCGACACATCTCGACGAAGGGGGACCCGTGGCCGGCCGTGAGAGTGCTGCCCGCGACGACCGGACCCGGGACGGCGCCCGGCGGACCGGGGCCACGGGTGCCGCCCGCCGCACCGGGGCCGCCGCCGCCGGGGCGCGGCGCACCGGCGCCCGCCCGGCCCCGGACCGGCGCCCGGCCCGCACCCCGGCCGCCCCTCCCGCCCCGGACGACGGGCTCGTCGTCGGGCACCTCCCCGGCGGCGCCCGCACCGCGGGGGTGCTGCTCGTGCTCGCCGGCCTGGCCGGGGTCGCCGCGCTGTCCCCGACCTACCTCGTCGTCGGCGGCCGGGAGCTGTCGCTGGCCGGCGGGCTCGGCGGCGCGCTGGTCGGCCTGGTCGTCCCGCTGACCGCCGTCGCGGTGGGGGCCGGCCTCGCCGCCGGCCGGGTGCCGCGCTTCGGGCTGGCCTACGCCGGCGTCGGCGGGGTGCTGGCGCTGGGCTCCCTGCTCATCGAGGTCTACCGCGGCAGCGCCTCCACCGTCCGTCCCGGCGTCGAGGTGCTGGCCGGGGAGCGGGTGCTCACCAGCTCGGTGGAGACCGGGGCCGGCTGGTGGCTCGAGGTCGCCGGGCTCGCGCTGACCGTCCTGGCCGCGGTCTGCGCCGCGGCGGCGTGGAGCCGCACGGTCATGGAGGACCGGGGGGCGCTCGACCCCGCCCGCGGCGCGCTGGCCGGCGCGGCGGTGCTGCTCGGCGTCCTCACCGTGCTGTGCCTGGCGCTGCCGGCCGCCGACGTCCCCGACCGGCTGGTCGACGACCCGTCCACCGGCCTGGAGGTCGTGGTCGAGCAGCAGGGCCCGCAGGCGCTCCTGGAGCGGCCCGGGCTGGCGCTGCTCGGCGGGCTGCTGCTGGCCGGCGCCGTCCTGCTCGCCTCGGTGCTGGCGCCCTCGCTGCGGCCGCGGCTGGCCGCCGTCGGCGGCTTCCTCGCCGTCGCGGTGACCGTGCTCGCCGCCGGCCTCGGCGGGCTGCGCGACGCCCTCGCCTCCGACGAGCTGGAGTGGACCGTCCCCGGCGCCGGGCTGCTCGCCGCCGGGCTGGGCTACGCGCTGCTCACCGTGCTCGCCTGGCGGCTGCGCCGCACGACCGCCCGGTGACGGCGGGCGAGCGGCTGCGCGTCGTCGTCGCCGGGCCCGAGGGCCGGGACGACCCGCGCGCGGTCGCCCTCGCCCGCGCGCTGCGCGACTCCGGCGCCGAGGTGGTGCTGACCGGCGAGGTCGCCTCGGCCGGGCGGCTGGCCGCGACGGTCGTGCAGGAGGACGCCGACGCCCTCGGCGTGGCCGGGGCGCGGCCGGGGCTGCTCGGCGAGGTGCTCGCCCGGCTGTCCGCCGCCGGCGTCGACGACGTCACCGCCTTCGTCCTCGGGGACGGCGACGACGGCGGAGGCGACCTGCCGGCCGACGTTCGCCGCTTCCCCGACGGCACCACCCCCGACGACGTCGTGGCCGCGCTGCGGCGGCTGTCCGGGGGCCTGTGACCCGGGGCACGGGGCCCGGTGCCGGTGCGGCGGCCGGGACGCGCGAGGTTTACGGTGCCTGTTCGTGGATCTCTTCGAGTACCAGGCGCGTGACCTGCTGGCCTCGCACGGCGTGCCCGTGCTGCCCGGCGGCGTGGCCGAGACACCCGACCAGGCCGAGGCGATCGCCCGCGAGATCGGGCAGACCGTCGTCGTCAAGGCGCAGGTCAAGACCGGCGGCCGCGGCAAGGCCGGCGGCGTCAAGCTGGCCAACGACGCCGACGAGGCGAGGGCCCGCGCCCAGGACATCCTCGGGCTGGACATCAAGGGCCACATCACCCACCGCGTGATGGTGGCGCAGGCCAGCGACATCGCCGAGGAGTACTACTTCTCCTACCTGCTCGACCGCGCCAACCGCACCTTCCTGGCCATGGCCAGCGTCGAGGGCGGCATGGAGATCGAGCAGCTCGCCGTCGAGCGGCCCGAGGCCCTCGCCCGCATCCCCGTCGACGCCACGACCGGCGTCGACGCGCAGAAGGCCGCCGAGATCGTCGACGCCGCCGGGTTCGCCCCCGAGGTGCGCGACCAGGTGATCGCCATCGCCGTCCAGCTGTGGGAGACCTTCGCCCAGGAGGACGCCACCCTCGTCGAGGTCAACCCGCTGGCCAAGGCGCCCGACGGCACCGTCCTCGCGCTCGACGCGAAGGTCACCCTCGACGAGAACGCCTCCTTCCGGCACCCCCAGCACGCCGAGCTCGCGGACTCCGCCTCGGCCGACCCGCTCGAGGCGCGCGCCAAGGAGAAGGACCTCAACTACGTCAAGCTCGACGGCGAGGTCGGGATCATCGGCAACGGCGCCGGCCTGGTCATGAGCACCCTCGACGTCGTCGCCTACGCGGGCGAGGAGTTCGGCGGGGTCAAGCCGGCCAACTTCCTCGACATCGGCGGCGGCGCCTCGGCCGAGGTCATGGCCAACGGCCTGGAGATCATCCTCTCCGACCCGGCCGTGAAGAGCGTGTTCGTCAACGTCTTCGGCGGCATCACCGCCTGCGACGCCGTCGCCAACGGCATCGTCAGCGCCCTGGGCATCCTCGGTGACGAGGCGACCAAGCCGCTGGTCGTCCGGCTCGACGGCAACAACGTCGAGGAGGGCCGGCGCATCCTCGCCGAGGCGGACCACCCGCTGGTGACCCTGGTGGACACGATGGACGGCGCCGCGCGCCGGGCCGCCGAGCTCGCCGCCTGAGGAAGGACCCCTTCCCTCCCCACCCCTCGCAGGCTCGGGGCGGGCCCCTGGAAAGGGGCCGTTCCCTCACCTCCAGACAGGACCTGAAGAGATGTCGATCTTCCTCAACGAGAACAGCAAGGTCATCGTCCAGGGCATGACCGGCTCGGAGGGGCGCAAGCACACCCAGCGCATGCTCGCCTCCGGCACCGCGATCGTCGGTGGCGTGAACCCGAAGAAGGCCGGCGAGCGCGTCGACTTCGAGGGCGCCAGCGTGCCGGTGTTCGGCAGCGTGTCCGAGGCCATGAAGGAGACCGGCGCCGACGTCAGCGTCATCTTCGTGCCGCCGGCCGGCGCCAAGGGCGCGGTCATCGAGGCCGTCGACGCCCAGATCGGGCTCGCCGTCGTCATCACCGAGGGCATCCCGGTGCACGACTCGACCTACTTCTGGGCCCACGCCCAGGGCGGCGCCACCCGGATCATCGGCCCGAACTGCCCCGGCCTGATCAGCCCCGGGCGCTCCAACGCCGGCATCATCCCGGCCAACATCACCAAGCAGGGCAAGATCGGCCTGGTCAGCAAGTCCGGCACGCTGACCTACCAGATGATGTACGAGCTCCGGGACATCGGCTTCTCCACCTGTGTCGGCATCGGCGGCGACCCGGTCATCGGCACCACGCACATCGACTGCCTGCAGGCCTTCCAGGACGACCCGGAGACCGAGGCCATCGTCATGATCGGTGAGATCGGTGGCGACGCCGAGGAGCGCGCGGCCGACTTCATCAAGGCCAACGTGACCAAGCCGGTCGTCGGCTACGTCGCCGGGTTCACCGCGCCCGAGGGCAAGACGATGGGCCACGCCGGCGCCATCGTGTCCGGCTCGGCCGGCACCGCGCAGGCCAAGAAGGAGGCCCTCGAGGCCGCCGGGGTCAAGGTCGGCAAGACGCCGTCGGAGACCGCCCGCCTCATGCGGGAGCTCGTCGGCGACTGATCGCCCCCCGTGGACTGCCCCGGCCCCTCCCCAGGAGCCGGGGCAGTTCCGCTTCCCGGGGACGGGTTGCGGGGCGGTCACGATCTCGCCCCTCGTGGTGAGGGGCGAGCGTGGCGAGGTTGCAGCCCGTCGACGGCGGGGGAGAGCATCCGCGACGCCGTACCGATGTGACGAGGGAGAGTCGAACGATGACGTCCAGTCAGCCGCCTCAGCAGCCCGGGATGTCCGGGCAGCCGGGACCGGGCGGCCAGCCGGGGTACGGCCAGCCGGGGTACGGGCCGCCGGGGTACGGGCCGCCGGGGTACGGGCAGCAGCCGCCGTCCTACGGTGCTCCTCAGGGGCAGCCGTCCTACGGCCAGCAGGCCCCCTACGGTCAGCAGCCGCCCCACGGCCAGCAGCCCCACGGCGCGCCGCAGCCCTACGGGCAGCCGTACGGCCAGCAGCCGCCGCCCGGCGCCCCGTCGCCGTACGGCCAGGCCCCGCGCCCGGCCGGTGCGGGCTTCGACCTCGGGCGCCTGAGGACGGCCGACTACGTCGTCGCCGCCGGCGCGCTGGTCTACCTGGTCCTCGCGCTGCTGCCGTGGGCGACCTTCTCCAGCAGTGACGACTTCGGCTTCGACGTCCCCGGCTTCGACGTCCCGGAGATCAGCTACAGCTTCTCCGGCTTCGAGGTCAGCGGCCTGGTGACCTTCAGCTTCGTGCTGCTGCTCCTGGCCGGCGTGTGGGCGCTGCTGCCGGCGTTCGTGCAGCTGGACCTGGGCTTCCCGCGCAGCTGGATCACCGTGGGCCTGGCCGGGCTGGCCGCGCTGCTCACCCTGGTCGCCTGGATCCAGACCTTCGACGCCGGCTTCTCGGTGTTCGCGCTGCTCGGCTTCCTGGTCACCGTCGCGGTGGCGGTGTTCGCGTTCCTGCGGCTGCTGCCGGAGATGCGGAACAGGCCGGCGCTGCCCGGCGCCCTCGCCGGCGCCGCGCAGTGGGCCAACCAGCAGGCGCCGGACTTCGGCATCGGCCAGGGCGGCGCCCCGGGCCCGCCGGCGGCTCCGGGCCAGTACGGCGCCCCGGGCCCGTACGGCGGGCCCGCCCCCTACGGCGGCCAGCCGGCGCAGCCGTGGGGCCAGCCCGGGCAGCCGGGGCAGCCCGGGCAGCCGGGCCTCGGTCAGCCGTACACCCCGTCGCCGGTCACCGACCCCGGTCAGCACTCCTCCGGCCAGCACGGCGGTTCCTCCGCCTCGGGTCACGGCCAGCCCTGATCCGACCGCGCTCCGTCACGGGCGTACCCGTCCCGACGAGGGCCGGCGGCACTGCCGCCGGCCCTCGTCGCCGTTCCGGCGCCCCTCCCGGCGCGTGCGGCGGACAGACGGCGGGGACGCTTGCGAGAGTGGGGTCGTGGTCTCCCTGCTGGCGCGCCTGCCCGTGCCGGGACAGCGCGGCCCCGGTGCCGGGCGGCCCTGGTACCCGGCCGCGCTGACCGCCGCCGCCACGGCCGCGGTCACGCTGCTCGGGCTGCTCGGGCTCGGGCTCGCGGTCGTGGTGGTCGAGACGCTCGATCCCGCAGGCGGGTTCTCGGTCCCGAGCGCGGCCCGCGTCGGCGGCCGGCTGTGGCTGCTGGCCAACGGCGGCGGGCTCGACCTGCCGTCGGGGCCGCTGGTCCTCGCGCCGCTGCTGCTCACCCTCGCCGTCGCCTGGGGGCTCGACCGGGCCGGGCGGGGCGTGCTGCGCGTCGCCGAGCCCGCCGGCGCCCGCGCCGCCGCCGGGGTCGTGGCGACCGCGGTCGCGGTGCACGCGCTGCTGGCGGTCCTGCTCGGGCTCGTCGTCGACGGGCCCGGGGCCCGCACCGACCTGCTGCGCTGCGGCCTCGGCGCCGCCGTCCTCGCCGCGGTCGCCGTCGGCTGGGGCGTGCTCCGGGAGGGCGACCTGCTCGACGGCGTCCTGGACCGCCTGCCCGGGCCGGTGCGGCCCCTGCTGCCCGCCGTCCTCGCCGGGCTGCTCGCCGCGGGCGCACTGGGTCTCGCCGTCGTCGCCGTCGCGCTGGCCGCGGACGCCTCCGGCTACGCCGCGGTCGCGGGCGCCCTCGGCGGCTCCGGGGCCGGTGCGGTGGGCACGCTGGCGCTCGGGGCGCTGCTGCTGCCCAACGCCGCCGCGGCCGCGCTCGGGGTGGCGGCCGGGCCCGGGTTCGCCGTCGGCGCCGGCACCGTCGTCTCGGTGCACGGGATCAGCCTCGGTCCGGTGCCGGCGTTCCCGCTGCTGGCCGCGCTGCCCGACACCCAGGCGGTGCCGCTGCTGGCGTTCGTCTCGCAGGCGGTCCCGGCGCTGGCCGGGCTGGTCGCCGGGGTGGCGCTGGGCCGCCGCATGACCGACGACGACGGCGGCTCGGTGGTCGCCGGCCTGTGGGGCGTGCCGGCCGGCGTCGTCCTGGGGCTGGGCGTGGGCGTCCTCGCCGCGGTGGCCGGCGGCTCGCTGGGCGACGGCGCGCTCGCCGACGTCGGCGCGCCGCCCGTGGCCACGGCGCTCTCCTTCGCGCTGCAGGCCGGCGTCGCTGCGGCGGTCGGGGCGGCCACCGCGCGCTGGCGGTCCCTCGGCTGAGGCCCCTGGCGCCGTCGATAGGGTCGCGGACGTGCCCGGCCCCGAGTCCTCCCCGCGGGCGCGGGTCGTCGTGCTGATCTCGGGCACCGGCTCGCTGTGCGCGGCGCTGCTCGAGGCCGCCGACGACCCCGGCTACCCGGCGCAGGTGGTCGCCGTCGGCGCCGACCGCGACGCCGCCGGGCTCGCGCACGCCCGCCGCCGCGGCCTGCCGACGTTCACCGTCGCGCTGCGCGACTTCCCCGACCGGGCCGCCTGGGACCGCGCGCTGACCGAGGCGATCGCCGCGCACGAGCCCGACCTGGTGGTGTCCGCCGGGTTCATGAAGATCGTCGGTCCCGCCGTCCTGGCCCGCTACGAGGGCCGGCTGGTCAACACCCACCCCGCGCTGCTGCCGGCGTTCCCGGGCGCGCACGCCGTCCGCGACGCGCTGGCCGCCGGCGTGGACGTCACCGGCAGCACGGTGCACCTGGTCGACGCCGGCGTCGACACCGGCCCGGTGCTCGCCCGGCGCGAGGTGCCGGTGCTGCCGGGCGACGACGAGGACCGCCTGCACGAACGCATCAAGGCCGTGGAGCGGACGCTCCTGGTGGAGACGGTGGCGCGACTCGTCACCGGGACGACGGAGGAGAGCCCGCGATGACCGAGAGCCGGACCCCCATCCGCAGAGCCCTGCTGGGCGTCTACGACAAGACCGGGATCGAGGAGCTCGCCCGCGGCCTGGCCGATGCCGGCGTGGAGCTGGTCAGCACCGGGGCCACCGCGCGGCGGATCGCCGACGCCGGGATCGCGGTCACCCCGGTCGAGCAGGTCACCGGCTTCCCCGAGTGCCTCGACGGGCGGGTCAAGACGCTGCACCCCGCCGTGCACGCCGGCATCCTCGCCGACCGGCGCAAGCCCGAGCACGTCGCGCAGCTCGAGGAGCTCGGCGTCGCCGCCTTCGACCTCGTCGTCGTGAACCTCTACCCCTTCACCGCGACCGTGGCCTCGGGCGCGACCCCGGACGAGTGCGTCGAGCAGATCGACATCGGCGGCCCGGCGATGGTGCGCGCGGCCGCGAAGAACCACCCGTCGGTCGCCGTGGTCGTCGACCCGGCCCGGTACGGCGACGTCCTCGCCGCCGTGGCCGCCGGCGGCTTCACCCTCCCCGAGCGGCAGCGGCTGGCCGTGGCCGCCTTCCGGCACACCGCCACCTACGACATCGCCGTCGCCTCGTGGATGGGCAACGTGCTCGCCCCCGACGACGAGTCCGGCTTCCCGTCCTGGGTCGGCGCGTCCTGGGAGCGCGCCGACGTGCTGCGCTACGGCGAGAACCCGCACCAGCGGGCGGCGCTGTACCGCAGCGGCGAGCCGGGCGCCGGGACAGGGGGGATCGCGCACGCCGAGCAGCTGCACGGCAAGCAGATGTCCTACAACAACTACGTCGACACCGACGCCGCGTGGCGGGCCGCGCACGACCACGACGACCCCTGCGTGGCGATCGTCAAGCACGCCAACCCGTGCGGGATCGCCGTCGGCCCGGACGTCGCCGCCGCCCACCGCAAGGCGCACGCCTGTGACCCGGTCTCGGCGTTCGGCGGCGTCATCGCGGCCAACCGGGAGGTCGACCTGGCGATGGCCGAGCAGGTGGCCGGCGTGTTCACCGAGGTCGTCGTCGCGCCGTCGTTCACCGCCGACGCCGTCGAGGTGCTGACGGCGAAGAAGAACATCCGGCTGCTGCGGCTGCCCGAGGCCGGCCGGCCCCCGGTCGAGCTGCGGCCGGTCGGCGGCGGGCTGCTGCTGCAGAGCGCCGACCGCATCGACGCCGCCGGCGACGACCCGACCACCTGGACGCTGGCGTGCGGCGAGCCGCTGGACGCCGCCGGCCTCGACGACCTCGTGTTCGCGTGGCGCTCGGTCCGCGCGGTGAAGAGCAACGCGATCCTGCTCGCCCACGACAGGGCGACCGTCGGCGTCGGCATGGGCCAGGTGAACCGGGTGGACTCCGCGCGGCTGGCGGTCGCGCGGGCGGGGGATCGGGCCGCGGGGTCGGTGGCCGCCTCGGACGCGTTCTTCCCCTTCGCCGACGGCCTGCAGGTGCTGCTCGACGCCGGGGTGCGCGCGGTGGTGCAGCCAGGGGGGTCGGTGCGGGACGAGGAGGTCGTCGCGGCGGCGCGGGCGGCCGGCGTCCCGCTCTACCTGACCGGCACCCGCCACTTCGCGCATTGAGGTCGGGCGCACCGGGGGGCCGGCCCCACGTCCGTCCGCCGGAGCCGGGGGAGGAGCTCGAGGACGCCGACCTCGCGCGCGTCGACTGGTGGGGCGCCGAGCTCGACGGCGTCACCTTCACCCGCTGCCGCTTCGACGACGCCGACCTCACCGAGCTGGTCACCCGCCGCTGCGTGTTCGACTCCTGCGTCCTCACCGGCGTGCGGATGAGCGGGTCGCGGCACCGCGGCAGCGCGTTCCTGTCCTGCCGGTTCGACCGCGCCCGGCTGATCGACGCCGTCTGGGAGGGCTGCAAGCTCACCGGCTCGCAGTTCCCCGGCGCCGTCCTGCGGCCGCTGACCAGCACCGACTCCGACTGGAGTTGGACGTCACTGCGCGGCGTCGACCTGTCCGGCAGCGACCTGTCCGGTCAGCGGTTCCGCGAGGCCGACCTCACCGACGCCGACCTGCGCGAGTGCGACCTCACCGGCGCCGACCTCGACCGCGCCCGCCTGCAGGGCGCGAAGCTGCGCGGCACCGACCTGCGCGGCGCGGCCACCGAGGCCTGGCCCTGGCGGGGCCTGGAGCTCACCGGCGTCCGGATCGACCTCGTGCAGGCGGTGCAGGTCGCCCGCGCCCACGGCGCCCTCGTCGAGGGCTGAGCCGGGCACTCCGCGGGCGGCGGGAGGAGCGGGGGCCGGAGGCTCCCACGACCGAGCGCCGGGAGCGGCCCGACACGGACCGGGGACGGCTCCTGGCCGCGGTGCCGTCCGGTGGGACGGCAGTGTCACGGGACCGTCAGCGGTAGCGGGGGCCGGTGAGCATGGCCTTGAGCGCGCCGAGCAGGCCGAGGACGCCGACGGCGCAGGCGGACCAGAAGCCGACGCCGAACGCCGCCGGGTCCCAGTCCTCCACGGCGAACGGCACGAGCACCGCGGCGATCGCCAGCGCGCTGACGAACAGCGCGAGGACGCCGAGGAGGCGGTGCGTCCGGGCGGGCAGCCACAGCAGGACGCCGAGCAGGAACAGCACGCCCCCGCCCAGCACGACGGCGAGCGGCTGCCAGAAGCCGGAGTCCACCAGGGCGCCGAAGCCGGCGTCCGCCTCGTCGAAGCCGCGGCCGACGAGACCCCAACCGGTGTCGCCGGCCCGCGCCAGCCAGCGCAGCGGCAGGCTCACGGCGGCGGCGATGCCGGCGAGGATGAGCAGCAGCCCGCCGAGCGAGTCCGGCCCGCGCACCGGCACCGGCCGGTCGGAGTAGCTGGGCGTCGTGTACGGGTTCGGGCCCGCCTGGCCGTACGCGCCGGGGCCCCCCGCGGACGCGCCGGCCACGGGCGCCAGACCCGGCGTGGTCTGCTCCCGCCAGTCGGCCCCGAGCTGCCGGGTGGACGGGTCGCGCTCGGTCATCAGCTCTCCTCGAGGGATCCGGCCGTGCGGGGGCTCACCTCGAAGCGTAGGGCCGCGGCGGTCGGCGGGGAGGCGCCTCCGGCACACTGTCGGGGTGCCCGCGACGATCCTCGACGGCAAGGCGACCGCAGCCACCATCCGGCAGGAGCTCACCGCGCGGGTCGCGGCCCTGACGGCGGCCGGGCACCGGCCCGGCCTGGGCACGCTGCTGGTCGGCGACGACCCGGGCAGCCGCTGGTACGTCAACGCCAAGCACTCCGACTGCGCGCAGGTCGGCATCGCCAGCATCCAGCGCGAGCTGCCGGCCACCGCCACGCTCGCCGACGTCCTCGCCGTCGTCGAGGAGCTCAACGCCGATCCCGCGTGCACCGGCTACATCGTCCAGCTGCCGCTGCCCCGCCAGGTCGACGAGTACGCCGTCCTCGAGGCGATGGACCCGGCCAAGGACGCCGACGGCCTGCACCCGGTCAACCTCGGCCGGCTGGTGCTCGGCGTCGACGGGCCGCTGCCGTGCACGCCGGTCGGCATCGTCGAGCTGCTGCGCCGGTACGACGTCCCGGTGGCCGGCGCGGAGGTGGTCGTCGTCGGGCGCGGCATCACCGTCGGCCGCCCGCTCGGGCTGCTGCTCACCCGGCGCACCGAGAACGCCACGGTGACCCTCTGCCACACCGGCACCCGGGACCTGGCCGAGCACCTGCGCACCGCCGACGTCGTGGTCGCCGCCGCGGGCGTGCCGGGCCTGGTCACGGCCGACGTCGTCAAGCCCGGCGCCGCGGTCCTCGACGTCGGCGTCAGCCGGGTCGACGGGAAGATCGCCGGTGACGTCGCGAAGGACGTCGCCGAGGTGGCCGGGCACGTGGCGCCCAACCCCGGCGGGGTCGGGCCGATGACCCGGGCGATGCTCCTGCAGAACGTGGTGCTGGCCGCCGAGCGCGCCGCCGCGGACGAGGTGCTCAGCGCCTGATGACGCGCCCGCCGCTGTACCTGCGCCGGCCGTTCCTGGCCGGGCTGCTGCGCCAGCTGCCGCTGTTCGCGGTGCTGGTCGTGGTCGCGGTGGGGCTCGGGATGGTGGCGCTGGAGCACTGGCGGCGCGGCCTGCTGGTGGTCGGGCTGGCGCTCGTCGGCGCGGGCGTGCTGCGGCTGGTGCTCCCCGTCCGCCGGGTCGGTTTCCTCGCCGTCCGCAGCCGGCCGGTCGACGTCGTCCTGATGGCCGGGACGGGGGTCGCGCTGTCGGCGCTGGCCCTCGCGGTCCCGGGCAGTTGAGCGTCGGCCCGCGGGCGCGGCGACCGGGGTCCCGGGTCTAGGTTGACGCCCATGGCAGAGCAGCCCAGGAACGGCAAGGTCACCGTCGTCGGTGCCGGCTTCTACGGCTCCACCACCGCCCTCCGGCTCGCGGAGTACGACGTCTTCGAGACCGTCGTCCTCACCGACATCGTCGAGGGCAAGCCCGAGGGCCTGGCCCTCGACATCAACCAGTCACGGCCGATCGAGGGCTTCGAGACGAGGGTCGTCGGCGTCGGCGGCGGCTCGTACGAGGGCACCGAGGGGTCCGACGTCGTCGTCGTCACCGCCGGCCTGCCGCGCAAGCCCGGCATGAGTCGGATGGACCTCATCGAGACCAACGCGAAGATCGTCCGGGACGTCTCCGAGAACGTCGCGCGGACCTCGCCGGACGCCGTCGTCATCGTCGTGTCCAACCCGCTGGACGAGATGACCGCCCTGGCGCAGCTGGCCACCGGCTTCCCGAAGGAGCGGGTGATGGGCCAGGCCGGGATGCTCGACACCGCCCGGTTCACCAACAACGTCGCCGAGGAGCTCGGCGTCCCGGTGTCCTCGGTGCGCACCCTGACCCTCGGCTCGCACGGCGACACGATGGTGCCCGTGCCCTCGCGCTGCACCGTCGACGGCAAGCCGCTGGCCGACGTCCTGGCCCCCGACCGCGTCGAGCACCTCGTGCAGCGCACCCGCAACGGCGGCGCGGAGGTCGTCGCGCTGCTCAAGACCGGGTCGGCGTACTACGCGCCGTCCGCGGCCGCGGCCCGGATGGCCCGCGCCGTCATGGAGGACTCCGGCGCCGTCATGCCCGTGTGCGCCTGGGTCGACGGCGAGTACGGCATCTCCGGTGTCTACCTCGGCGTCGAGGCCGAGATCGGGCGCGCGGGTGTGCGCCGGGTGGTCGAGGGGGACCTCACCGAGAGCGAGCTGGCCGGACTGCGCGAGGCGGCCGAGGCCGTGCGCGCCAAGCAGGCCGACGTCGCGGAGCTGTAGAGCGACTGCACCGCGACCTGACCGACTCCCGGCCCGACGGGCCGGGGCTGCAGAGAGGGAATGTCTGACGTGAGCAAGATCAAGGTCGAGGGCACCGTCGTCGAACTCGACGGCGACGAGATGACCCGGATCATCTGGCAGTTCATCAAGGACCAGCTGATCCTGCCGTACCTCGACGTCAACCTGGAGTACTACGACCTGGGCATCGAGCACCGCGACGCCACCGACGACCAGGTCACCGTCGACTCCGCCAACGCGATCAAGAAGCACGGCGTGGGCGTCAAGTGCGCCACCATCACCCCGGACGAGGCGCGGGTCGAGGAGTTCGGCCTCAAGAAGATGTGGCGCTCCCCGAACGGGACGATCCGCAACATCCTCGGCGGCGTCATCTTCCGCGAGCCGATCATCATGCAGAACGTGCCGCGGCTGGTGCCGGGCTGGACCAAGCCGATCATCGTCGGCCGTCACGCCTTCGGTGACCAGTACCGCGCCACCGACTTCCGCTTCCCCGGCGAGGGCACCCTGACGGTGACCTTCACGCCGAAGGACGGCTCCGCGCCGATCGAGCACGAGGTCTTCCAGGCGCCCGGGGCCGGCGTCGCGCTGGCGATGTACAACCTCGACGAGTCCATCCGCGACTTCGCCCGGGCCTCGATGAACTACGGCCTGCAGCGCGGTTACCCGGTGTACCTGTCGACGAAGAACACGATCCTCAAGGCCTACGACGGCCGGTTCAAGGACATCTTCGCCGAGGTCTTCGAGACCGAGTTCAAGGACCAGTTCGAGCAGGCCGGCATCACCTACGAGCACCGGCTCATCGACGACATGGTCGCCGCGTCCCTCAAGTGGGAGGGCGGCTACGTCTGGGCGTGCAAGAACTACGACGGCGACGTCCAGTCCGACACCGTCGCGCAGGGCTTCGGCTCGCTGGGCCTGATGACCTCGGTGCTCATGACGCCCGACGGCCGCACCGTCGAGGCCGAGGCCGCCCACGGCACGGTGACCCGGCACTACCGCCAGCACCAGCAGGGCAAGGAGACCTCGACCAACCCGATCGCGTCGATCTTCGCGTGGACGCGGGGCCTGGCCCACCGCGGCAAGCTGGACGGCACCCCCGAGGTCACCCGGTTCGCCGAGACCCTCGAGAAGGTCTGCATCGACACCGTCGAGGGCGGTCAGATGACCAAGGACCTGGCGCTGCTGATCAGCAAGGAGCAGCCGTGGCTGACCACCCAGGACTTCCTGGCGGCCATCGACAGCAACCTGCAGAAGGCCATGGCCTGACGTAGTCGCTGACGCCGGCGGCCCCCTCACCCTGCGGTGAGGGGGCCGCTCGCGTTCGGGGCCGCGTGATCACCTCGGGTCCGGCGGGCACTCGCGGGCGTCGAGCGCCCTCCCGACCCGAGGTGGTCGAGGCTGTGGACAGCGGGCACGCCGAACGACCGGCGCCGGGCAGGCTCCACCGGTGCCCGTCGCGCCCCGCCGCCCACCACTGCTCCACGGACGGGTGTTCCGGGGTACGTGGGCGGTGGCGGCCGGTGTGCTGACGAAGGACGAGCTGCGGAGCGGGGCCTGGCGCCGGTTGCGCCAGGACGTCTACGCCGATGCCGGGCTGCCCGTCGACCACCGGCTGATGGCCCGCGGGGTCAGCCTGGTGATGCCCCGGTCCGCCGCGCTGGGTGGGCGGACCGCGGCGGTGCTCTGGGGCGCCGCTGACCTCGCGCGAGCCGAGGACCCGGTGGAGGTCGTCGTGCCGCCAGGGCGACGCTGGAGCCCGGGACCCGGAGTCGCGGTGCGGAGCGCTCCGCTGCGCGGGGACGTCGTCCACGACGGATCCTGGCTGCGCTGGACCGCGCGTGTGCGGACGGCGGTGGACCTCGTCCGGCGGGACGGGACGGACGAGGCCGTCGTCCTGCTCGACGGACTGGTCCGCGCCCGCGTCGCGGACCTCGCTGCCGTGCGGGCCGCGGTCGCGGCGCTGCCCCGGTGCCGTGGCAGCGCGTACGCCCGCCGGGCGGTGGCACTCGCCGACGGGCTCGCCGAGTCGCCCCAGGAGACGCGCCTGCGACTCCTCCTGCACCGGTCCGGCCTGCCCCTCCCCGTGGCGCAGTACGAGGTCCGGTGCGGAGGGCGCTTCGTCGCCCGCGTCGACTTCGCCTGGCCCGAGCACCGGCTCGCGCTCGAGTACGACGGCGCCTGGCACGGGGCGCCCGACCAGCTGCCGCGGGACCGGCGCCGTCTCAACGGGCTGACGTCCGCCGGCTGGCGCGTCCACTTCGTGACGAAGGGCGACCTCCGGGGGCCCGACGACCTGCTCCGCGACCTGGCGCGCGCCCTCGACCGGTGATCACCCCGGACCCAGCAGTGCCAGCGGAACGCTGACAGCCCTCCTGACCCGGCGTGATCACCCGGCGCCGGCGCTCAGGCGCCGAAGAGCTGGGTCCACCAGGGGCCGCCGGAGCCCTCGGCCACGCCCACGCCGAGCTCGGTCAGCGAGCAGTTCAGGATGTTCGCCCGGTGGCCGGGGCTGTTCATCCACGCCGCCATCACCGCGGCCGGGTCGGGCTGGCCCTGGGCGATGTTCTCCGCCCGCGCGTTGCCGACGCCCGCGGCCCGGGCCCGGTCGAACGGGTCGAGCCCCTCGGGGGTGTCGTGCGAGAAGTAGCCGCGGTCGCGCATGTCCGCGCTGTGCGCCCGGGCGACGGCGGCCAGCGCCGCGTCCGCGACCACCGGCGCACACCCGGCGGCGGCGCGCTCCTGGTTGACCAGGGTCAGCACCGCGGCCTCAGCGGAGGGGTCGGCCGGGGCGGCGGCGGTCCGGGCCACCGGCGCCGGTGCGGGCTCCGACGAGGGGGGCGGCGTCTGCGTCCCCGACCCCGCCGCCGACGCGGAGGACCCGGCCGACGACGAGGACCCGGCCGACGACGAGGACCCGGCCGACGAGGAGGACCCGCCCTGCTCCGGGGCCGGGGACCCGGGCAGCACGGACGACGAGGACGAGGACGACGAGGACGAGGACGCGGACGACGAGGACGCGGACGACGAGGACGCGGACGACGAGGTCCCGGCCGAGGACGACGAGGGCGCCGACGACGACCCGCCTGACGCGGTGGAGCGGCCCGCCGACGAGGAGGTCCCCGGCGCGGGGGTGTCCGGCGCGGACGAGCCCGGCGCGGGGGAGTCCGCCGCCGACGAGCCCGGCGCGCCGGGTGCCGTCCCCGGAGCGGTGGTCGGGGCGCCGTCCACGCCCATCGTCACCACGCCGGTGCGCTCGGCGCCGTCCTCCACGCCGTCCTCCACCGCGTCCGCCGCGGAGGTCGCCGCGGACTCCGCCGTCGACAGCCCGCCCCGGCCGGCGGCCATGAGCGGCACGAGCAGCGCGATGCCGCCCACGACGAGGACGACCAGCAGGACCGGCAGCAGGCGGCGGGCGCGGCCCCGGCGCCGCGGCGGGCGCTGGGGTGCCACCCGAGCGGCGTGGCGGGCGGACGGCGGGGAAGACCGGTGGCGCACGGAGCGATTACCTCACGAAGTCGACAAGTCGCTTTCTGTGACTTCGTGCAGAGTAGCCGTAGCCGGAGGTCACCCGGGAGGGTGACGTGACCGAGGTCACACGGAGGTCGCGCCGGGGGTCGTGGGGGACGTCTCCCGGGGCGCGCGGTGGGTTTCGGGTCCCCGTCCGGGCAGCATGGACGGACCACCACCCCGAGACACGAGGAGCGCGCCGCCGGTGAGCGACGTCTGGCTCGACATCGTCATGGTCGTCGTCTTCGTGCTGATCGGCGGCGTGTTCGCCGGTGCGGAGATCGCGCTCGTGTCCCTGCGCGAGGCCCAGGTCCGGGTGTTGTCGGAGCGGGGCCGCCGCGGCCGCGCGCTGGCCCGGCTGCTCGGCGACCCCAACCGCTTCCTCGCCGCGGTCCAGGTCGGCGTCACCCTCGCCGGCTTCCTGTCCGCCGCCTTCGGTGCCAGCACCCTGGCCGAGCCGTTCAGCGACTGGCTGGTGCGCCGCGGCCTCCGCGAGGGCGTCGCCGACCCGCTGGCCCTGGTGCTGGTCACCGTCGCGATCAGCTACGTGTCCCTGGTCGTGGGGGAACTGACCCCCAAGCGGCTCGCACTGCAGCGCGCCGAGGGCTTCTCGCTGCTCGTCGCCCGGCCGCTGAACACCATCGCCCGGCTGTCCCGCCCGGTCATCTGGCTGCTGTCGGCGTCGACGAACGTGCTGGTCCGGTTGCTCGGCGGGGACCCGAAGGCCAGCGGTGAGGCGATCAGCCAGGAGGAGCTGCGCGACCTCGTCGCCGCGCACGAGTCGCTGTCCAGCGACGAGCGGAGGCTCATCGACGAGGTCTTCCGCGCCGGCGACCGCGAGGTGCGCGAGGTCATGACCCCGCGCACCGAGGTCGAGTTCCTCGACGCCTCGACGACGGTCAGCCGCGCCGCGCGGCAGGTCGCGGAGTCCGGCTGGTCGCGCTACCCGGTCGCCGGCCGCGACCAGGACGACGTCGTCGGGTTCGTGCACGTGCGCGACCTGCTGTTCCCCACGCACCCGGCCGGGCGCGCGGCGACCGTGGGCGACCTCGCCCGCGAGGTGAAGCGGCTGCCCGGCACCGCGGGCGTGCTGACGGCGCTGTCGGAGATGCGCCGGGAGAACCAGCACCTGGCGATCGTCGTCGACGAGTACGGCGGCACCGACGGGATCGTCACGCTCGAGGACCTCATCGAGGAGGTCATCGGGGAGATCTACGACGAGTACGACGAGGAGGTCGCCCCCGAGGACGGCGAGGAGCCCGGCGGTCCGCACGACGTCGACGGGCTGCTCAACCTGGACGACTTCGCGCAGGTCACCGGCCTGCGGCTGCCCGAGGGCCCGTACGAGACGGTCGCCGGCTACGTCCTCGCCGAGCTCGGCCGGCTGCCGGACGTCGGCGACGCCGTCGAGGTCGAGGGCCGCACGCTCACCGTCCTCGAGCTCGACGGACGGCGGATCGCCCGCCTGTCGGTCACCCGGGCGCCCGACGTCGAGCCGGCCGGGGAGGACACCCCGGCCGGCTGAGGCCGGTCAGCCCCGCTTCTGCGCGACCTCCCACGCGTCGCGCACGATGCCGGCCAGGTCGGGGTGCCGCGGCGTCCAGCCCAGGTCCGCCCGGATGCGGTCGCTGGAGGCCACCAGCTGCGCCGGGTCACCGGCCCGCCGGTCACCCACCTCCACCGGCACCGGGTGCCCGGTGACCTCGCGGACGGCGTCCACCACCTGCTGCACGGAGAACCCGGTGCCGTTGCCCAGGTTGTAGATCCGGTGCTCGCCCGGCTCCGGGGCGGTCAGCGCGAGCAGGTGCGCGTCGGCGAGGTCGGAGACGTGGATGTAGTCGCGGATGCAGGTGCCGTCCGGCGTCGGGTAGTCCTCGCCGTAGATCGTCATCGCCTCGCGCTTCCCGGCCGCCACCTGCAGCGCGATCGGGATGAGGTGGGTCTCGGTGGTGTGCCGCTCGCCCAGGCCGTACGCGGCGCCGGCCACGTTGAAGTACCGCAGGCTCACCGCGGCGAAGTCGTAGGCGGTCGCGTACGAGGTCAGCATCGCGTCGACGGCGAGCTTCGTGGCGCCGTAGGTGTTGGTCGGCCGCGTCTGCGCGTCCTCGCGGATCGGCACCTGCTCGGGCTCGCCGTAGGTGGCGGCGGTGGAGGAGAAGACGATCCGCCGGCAGTCGACCGCCCGCATCGCCTCGAGCAGCGCCAGCGACCCGCCGACGTTGTGCTCCCAGTAGATCTCCGGCCTGACCTGCGACTCGCCGACCAGGCTCTTCGCCGCGAAGTGCAGCACCGCCTCCGGCCGCACCTCGGCCAGCACCGGCGCCGAGTCCTGCAGCGTGGCCCGCACGAACCGGGCGCCCTCGGGCACCGCGTCGGCGTGCCCGGTCGACAGGTCGTCGAGCACGGTGACCTCGTGGCCGCCCTCGAGGAGGGCGGCGGTGACTACGCTGCCGATGTAGCCGGCCCCACCGGCGACGAGAACGCGCATGGGGCCACCCTAGGAGCCGTCGCCCGGGAGGACCTGTCCGTGGTGAGCGCACGTCCGGCGGTGCAGGCGCTGCCGGCCTACAAGCCCGGCCGCAACCCGGCCGACCTGGCGCGCGAGCTCGGCGTCGACCGCGCCGTGAAGCTGGCCAGCAACGAGGTGCCCTTCCCGCCGCTGCCGGCGGTCGTGCGGGCACTGGCGGAGACGGCGGGGGAGACCCACCGGTACCCCGACAACGGGGCCGCCGTCCTCACCGCCGCGCTGGCGGAGCACTACGGCGTCGACCCGGCGCAGGTGGTCCCCGGCTGCGGTGCGGTCATGCTCTGCCAGCAGCTCGCCCAGGCCTTCAACGACCCCGGGACGGCGATCGCCTTCGCCTGGCGCTCGTTCGAGATGTACCCGCTGCTGGCACAGGTCGCCGGCGCGCGCGGCGTCCAGGTGCCGCTGGTGCCCTCGGTCCCCGGCGGTGCCCCCGACACCCACGACCTCGACGCGCTGGCCGCCGCGGTGGACGACGACACCCGACTGCTGTTCGTGTGCAACCCCAACAACCCGACCGGCACCGCGGTCCGGCGGGCGGAGCTCGAGCGGTTCCTCGACCGGGTGCCCGGCACGGTGCTGGTCGTGCTCGACGAGGCCTACCGCGAGTTCGTCACCGACCCCGACGTGCCCGACGGCCTGGAGCTGATGCGCGGGCGCCCGAACGTCGCGGTGCTGCGCACGTTCTCCAAGGCCTGGGGCCTGGCCGGCCTGCGGGTCGGCTACCTGGTCGCGGAGGACCCCGCCGTCGCCGACGCCGTCCGCCGCACGCACGTGCCGTTCAGCGTCTCGGTGCTCGCCCAGGCCGCCGCCGTCGCCGCGCTCGGCAGCCAGGACGAGGTCCGCCGCCGCGTGGCCGCCGTCGTCGCCGAGCGCGACCGGCTCACCGCGGCCCTGCGCGGGCGCGGCCTGGCGGTGCCCGACAGCCAGGCCAACTTCGTGTGGCTGCCGCTGGGAGAGCCGTCCGCCGCGACCGCCGCGGCGCTGGAGGCCCGCGGCGTCATCACCCGGCCGTTCGCCGGCGAGGGGATCCGGGTGACCGTCGGCACGCCCGAGGAGGACGCCCTGTTCCTCGCCGCGCTCGACGACGTGCTCGCCGTCACGACCCCCGACACGGTGCGCCCCGGCGCGCCGGTCGCCTAGCGCCCGGCTGGTTTGATGGCCGTCGTGCCTCTTCCCCGTGTCCTGTCCGGCATCCAGCCGACGGCGGGCTCCTTCCACCTCGGCAACCACCTCGGTGCGCTCCGCCAGTGGGTCGCGCTGCAGGAGACGACCGAGGCCTTCTACTGCGTCGTCGACCTGCACGCGATCACGCTGCCGCAGGACCCCGAGGAGCTGCGCCGGAACACCCTGGTCTCGGCCGCCCAGCTGCTGGCCCTCGGCGTCGACCCGCAGCGCAGCACGCTGTTCGTGCAGAGCCACGTGCCCCAGCACCTGCAGCTGTCGTGGGTGCTCGAGTGCCTCACCGGCTTCGGCGAGGCCGGCCGGATGACGCAGTTCAAGGACAAGAGCCAGCGCGAGGGCACCGCCTCGGCCTCGGTCGGGCTGTTCACCTACCCGGTCCTCCAGGCCGCCGACATCCTCGTCTACCAGGCCGACCAGGTGCCGGTGGGTGAGGACCAGCGCCAGCACCTGGAGCTGACCCGGGACCTCGCCACCCGCTTCAACAGCCGCTTCGGCGAGACCTTCACCCTGCCGGAGACCCTCGTCCCGGCCGGCGGCGCGCGGATCATGGACCTGCAGTCGCCGGACAAGAAGATGAGCAAGAGCCTGCCGCCGGCCGGCTGCGTGTTCCTGCTCGACGACCCGAAGGTGACGGCGAAGAAGATCCGCTCGGCGGTCACCGACACCGGCCGGGAGATCGTGGCCGACCCGGTCAACAAGCCCGGGGTCACCAACCTGCTGGCCATCCACAGCGCGCTGTCGGGCACGCCGGTCGCGGAGCTCGAGGAGCGCTTCGCCGGGCGCGGCTACGGCGACCTGAAGAAGGAGCTCGCCGAGGTCGTCGCCGAGTTCGTGACGCCGGTCCGCGAGCGCACCAACGAGCTGCTCGACGACCGCGCCGAGCTCGAGCGGCTGCTGGCCGCCGGTGCCGCCCGGGCGCGCGAGGTGGCCGCGGGGACCGTCCGCGCGGTCTACGAGCGGGTCGGCTTCCTGGCACCGGTGGTGGAGTCGTGAACGACGACACCTTCGTCCCGCGCAGCCGTGTGGCGCCGCCGGAGACCGCCGTCGTCGGGGTCCTGGTGCCGATCCCCGAGCCGTGGGCGCAGCTGCTGACCGACTGGCGCGCCAAGGTGGGCGACCCGCAGGCGGGCTTCGTGCCGCCGCACGTCACGCTGCTGCCGCCCACCGAGGTGCCCTGCGTCGAGCGGGCGGCCATCACCGAGCACCTGGGGCGCGTCGCCGCGGCGCACCCGCCCTTCGACATGCACCTGTCGGGCACCGGCACGTTCACGCCGGTCTCGGACGTCGTGTTCGTCGCCGTCGCGCGCGGCATCGGCAACTGCGAGCTGCTGGCCACCGACGTCCGGTCCGGCCCGCTGGCCCGCTCGCTGACCTACCCGTACCACCCGCACGTGACCGTGGCCCACGACGTGCCGGGCGACATGCTCGAGCTGGCCTACACCGGCCTCGGCGACCTCTCCGCGGAGTTCCGCGTCACCTCGTTCACCGAGTTCGAGCAGACCCCGGAGGGCACCTGGGCGGTCGCCCGCGAGTACCCGCTCACCGGCCCGCCGCACTAGGCCCCCGCGCGGCACCCCCTGCCAGGGACCAGACTCGGACCGGTGGGTGGACCCCGGGACGGACGGCCGCGCGCCGCCGACGTCGTCCGCGCGCCCTGGTCCCGCATCGCCGGCCTCGGCTCCCGGATCACCGCCGTCGTCGACGCCCAGCGCCGCCGCCGGCCCTGGTTCGACCACCTGGCCCGCGCCGGCGGGCGCTACACCCGGACCCAGGGCGACCTCATGGCCGCCGGCGTCACCTACTTCGTGTTCCTCGGGCTGTTCCCGGTGCTGCTGCTGGTCGCGTCGGTCATCGCGCTGGTGCTCTCCGGGGACGCGCTGCTGCAGAAGGAGCTCTACGGCGCCATCCGCGACGCGTTCCCCGACGAGACCGGGGAGCAGATCGTCCGGGAGCTGCGCTCGGCCGTCAGCGCGGCCGGCCTCACCGGCCTGATCGGCGTCGCGGGCTTCCTCTACGCCGGGCTGCGTGCGATGGACAAGCTGCGGATCGGCATGGAGCGCATCTGGAAGGGGACGGTCGACGAGCCGGAGTTCTGGCGGGACAACCTCGCCGACCTCGTCGCGCTGGTCGCCCTCGGCGCGGCCGGGCTGGCCAGCATCGGCCTGACCGGGTTCGCCACCCAGGCCGCCGACGGCGTCCTGACGGTCTTCGGCGTCGAGGACGCGCCCGGCTGGGGCGCCGTCAGCAGCGTGCTCGGCATCGTGCTCGCCTTCACCGGCGACGTCCTGGTGTTCCTGTGGCTGCTGCGGGTGGTGCCCTCGACGTCGCACCCGCTGCGGCTGCTGCTGCCCGGTGCGCTCTTCGGCGCGGCCGGCTTCGAGCTGATGAAGCTGGCCGGCAGCCTCTACCTGTCCCTGATCTCCGGCAGCGTCACCTCGTCGGCGTTCGGCGGCGCGGTCGGCATCCTCGTCTGGATCAACCTCGTGGCCCGCTTCGCGTTCTTCACCGCAGCGTGGACGGCGACCCTCCCGGCCCTGGAGCGGACGGTCCCGACCGCCCCGGAGGTCCCCGCCGGTCCCGAGCGCCCCGCCGGGCCTGTGGACCCGCCGGTCCCCGCGGAGCCCGGCGCACCGCCCGCCGCCGGCCGATGAGCGTCGCGGCCACCACCGCGACCGCCGCCGCGCCGAGCGCCACCGCGCCCAGGGCCGGCGGGCCGTCGTCGGCCGGGGGAGCCGGGTCCGCCGGGCCGGCGGCGACCTCCGCCGGCCCGGCGGGGGAGGGGGCGGCGGTCGTCGTCGGCTCGGGAGGGACGACGTCGGCGGCGGAGTCGACCAGGGTGCCGACGCTGCCCAGCGACGGCGGCACCGTGAAGCCCCAGTCGAGCAGCAGCGCGGCCTGGTCGGAGGCCCGGCGCGGCACGTTCTCGGTGCCCATGACGCTGACCACCAGCCGCCGCCCGTCGCGCTCGGCGGCGGTGACGAAGGTGTGCCGGGCGGCGTCGGTGAAGCCGGTCTTGCCGCCCAGGGTCCCCGGGTAGCCGGCCAGCGGGTTCTCGTTCTGGATCTGGAAGCCGGGCGAGCGGCCCTCGACGCCGGGCATCTGCGCCGTCGGCGTCAGCAGGATCCCGGCGGTGAACGGGTCGGCGACCAGCGCCCGGAAGAACAGCGCGAGGTCGTAGGGCGAGGAGGACTGGCCGGCGACGTCGAGGCCCGACGGCGAGCCCGCGACCGTGTCGAAGGCGCCCATCTCCAGGGCGGTGGCGTTCATCGCGTCCACGGTGGCCGCCGTCCCGCCGAACGCCCGGGCCAGCGCGTTGGCCGCGTCGTTGCCCGACTGCATCACCAGCGCCTGGAACAGCAGCCCGACCGGGTAGTGGCCGCCGACGACGATCCCGACCTTGCTGCCCTCCATCGCCTCGTCCTCGACGGTGCCGGCGACCACCGCCGCCGGGTCCAGCCGGTGGGCCAGGGTGAGCAGCGTCAGCGTCTTGAGCGTGCTCGCCGGGTAGTAGCGGCCGTGCGGGTCGCGGGCGGCCAGGACGTCGCCGGTGCCGGCGTCGGCCACGAGCCACCCGGCCGCGACGACGTCGGCCGGCAGCGGTGGCGCGCCGTCGACGACGACCGTGCCGCGGGTGTCCAGGCCCTCCCCGCCCACGGTGACCCCACCGGGGCCCTCGCCCTGCGGCGGGCCGCCGGGCAGCGGCGCGGTCGGGGTCGGGGCGGCGGGGTCGGCGGTGGGCCGCGCGGGGTCCGGGGCGGCCACCGCCGGGCCGCCCCCGAGGAGGACGGCCAGCACGGCCAGGACGGCCGCGAGCGCACCCCGTCGTCGCCGCACGAGGGGACGCTAGCCCCGGCGGGGGCACCTGCGGGGACCGGGCGCAGTGGCGGGGGCCACGGATCCGGGCCGCTTCACAACGATCCCGTCTCGGTCCGCCGCAGGCATGGCGGCCTGCCCGGAGACCGCGGTTAGCGTGCCGGGGTCGTCCACGTCCGGGCGGCCGCCCGCGGGCGGCCGCGACCAGGACCCACGGGAGCGCCCTCCGCGTCCTGCGCGGGCAGCTCCCTCCAGAGAGGAGATCGTCTTGCGCCGAGCGCGGAAGATGAAGGCCGCAGCGCTGCTGCTGGCCGGCAGCATGGCCCTGGCGGCCTGTGCCAGCGACGAGCCCGCCGCCGGTGGCGGCGGCGAGGGTGGCGGCACCGCCACCGAGGAGCTGCGCGTCGGCCTCGCCTACGACACCGGCGGCCGCGGTGACCGGTCGTTCAACGACTCCGCCTACGCCGGTGCGTCGGCGGCCGTCGAGGCCCTCGGCGGCGAGCTGCAGGAGCTCAGCCCCAACGACGACGCCTCCAACCGCGCCGAGCTGCTCACCCAGCTGGCCGAGCAGGGCTTCAACCCGGTCATCGCCGTCGGCTTCAACTACGACGACGTCATCGCCGAGGTCGCGCCGCAGTTCCCCGACACCACGTTCGCGCAGGTCGACGGGTCCAACGAGGACGGCGCCAAGGGCGACAACGTCACCGGGCTGGTCTTCGCCGAGGAGCAGGGGTCGTTCCTGGCCGGCGTCGCCGCCGCGCTGAAGAGCGAGAGCGCCCACATCGGCTTCGTCGGCGGCGTGGAGAGCCCGCTGATCGAGAAGTTCGAGGCCGGCTACGTGGCCGGTGCCCAGGCGGTCAACCCGCAGATCGTCATCGACCGGCAGTACATCTCGCCGGCCGGTGACTTCAGCGGCTTCAACGACCCGGCCCGCGGCCAGATCGTCGCCCAGGGCATGTACGACGCCGGGGCCGACATCGTCTACCACGCGGCCGGTGGCTCGGGTGTCGGCGTCTTCCAGGCCGCCGCGAGCGCCGGCAAGCGCGCCATCGGCGTCGACTCCGACCAGTACCAGACGGTCGACGACCCGGCGCTGCAGGCCGTGATCATGACCTCGATGCTCAAGCGGGTCGACAACGCGGTGGAGGCGTTCATCAACGAGTTCTCCGAGGGCACCGTGGAGGGCGCTGCCGACGTCCGCTACGACCTGGAGGGCGAGGGCGTGGGCCTGTCCACGTCGGGCGGCTACATCGACGACATCCAGCAGGACATCGACGGGTACGCGCAGCAGATCATCGACGGCACCATCACGGTCCCGACGACGATCGAGTGACCCTCGTGCGGGTCTGCCCGCACGACTGATCCACCCTGCGACGCGGGCCCGGGCGGGAACGCCCGGGCCCGCGGTGCGCCGGGGCCGCCCCGGGCTCGGACGGAGCCCGGTGGGTAGGGCACCATACGCACGGCCCCAGGGCCCCGAAGCCCGGCGCAGCGGCTGATCCCGCGCGCCGGAGCCGTCCGAAGTGACCTCCCGCCCACCGGCGGGCCACAGCGAGGAGATGCCGGCATGGCACCAGCGGACTCGCCAGCAGACAGTCCGGCGGCGGGTGACGTCCCCCTCGCCGTCGAGCTGCGCGGGATCACCAAGCGCTTCCCCGGCGTGGTGGCGAACCGGGACATCGAGCTGCGGGTCCGTCGCGGCGAGGTGCACGCCATCGTGGGCGAGAACGGCGCCGGCAAGTCGACGCTGATGAAGACCCTCTACGGCGAGCACCGCCCCGACGAGGGGCAGGTCCTCGTCGACGGCCGCGAGGTGACCTTCCGCAGCCCGGCCGACGCCATCGCGGCGGGCATCGGCATGGTCCACCAGCACTTCATGCTGGCCGACAACTTCACCGTCCTGGAGAACGTCGTCCTCGGCAGCGAGCCCACCCGGCGCGGCCGGCTGGACCTCGCCGAGGCGCGCCGCCGGATCACCGACATCTCCGACCGCTACTCCCTCGGACTGCGGCCCGACGCGCTGGTCGAGGACCTCGGCGTCGGCGACCGGCAGCGGGTCGAGATCGCCAAGGTCCTCTACCGCAACGCGCGGACCCTGATCCTCGACGAGCCGACCGCCGTGCTCGTGCCGCAGGAGGTCGACGAGCTGTTCGCCAACCTCGCCGAGCTCAAGCGCGAGGGCCTGACGGTCATCTTCATCTCGCACAAGCTCGACGAGGTGCGCCGCGTCGCCGACTCGATCACGGTCATCCGGCGCGGCACCACGGTCGGCACGGCCGACCCGAGGACGACGACGGCCAGGCAGCTGGCCGAGCTGATGGTCGGCGCCGAGCTGCCCACCCCGGAGACCCGCGAGTCCACCGTCCGCGAGACCCCCGTGCTGCAGCTGACCGGCGTCACCGTCACCGACGTGGGGCACCGCCCCGTGGTGGACGACGTCACGCTCACCGTGCGGGAGGGCGAGGTCGTCGGCATCGCCGGGGTCGAGGGCAACGGCCAGGCCGAGCTCGTCGACGCGATCATGGGGCTGCGCCCGCTGGCTGCCGGGTCGGTCGTCCTCGGGACGGAGGACGTCACCGGCTGGAGCACCCGCGCCCGCCGGGAGGCCGGCGTCGGCTTCATCCCCGAGGACCGGCACCGCCAGGGCATGCTGCTGGACGCGCCGCTCTGGGAGAACCGCATCCTCGGCCACCAGACCCGCCCGCCGGCCGTGAAGGGGCCCTTCATCGACCGGCGCGGCGCCCGCGCCGACACCGCGCGGATCATGCGGGAGTACGACGTGCGCGCGCCCGGTCCGGACACGCTGGCCGTCGCCCTCTCCGGCGGCAACCAGCAGAAGCTGATCGTCGGGCGCGAGATGAGCGCCGCGCCGCGGCTGCTGATCGCCGCCCACCCGACCCGCGGCGTCGACGTCGGCGCCCAGTCGGTGATCTGGGAGCTGCTCAAGGACGCCCGCGCGGAGGGACTCGGGATCGTGCTCGTCTCCGCCGACCTCGACGAGCTCATCGGCCTGTCGGACACGCTGCACGTGATGCTCCGCGGCCGGCTGGTGGCCACCCTCGACCCGCGGCGGGTGACCCCCGAGGAGCTCGGCGGGCACATGACCGGCGCGCGGACGACGGCGGGTGCGGCGTGAACGGCGTCCTCCGCCGGGTGGGGCTCTCCCTGCTGGGCCCGGTGCTCGCGGTCCTGGTCGCCCTGGTCATCTCCGCGGTGGTCATCGCCCTCATCGGCCAGAACCCGTTCGAGGCGTTCGGGGTGATGGTCGACCTCGGCACCACCCCCTCGCAGCAGGTGCAGTCGATCGTCGTGATCCTCAACCGGGCGGTGCCGCTGTTCCTCGCCGGGCTGGCCGTCGCGGTCGCGTTCCGGATGGGCCTGTTCAACATCGGCGTCGAGGGTCAGTACCGGCTGGCCACCATCCTGGCCGCCGCGGTCGGCGCGGCCGTCGTGCTGCCGGGCCCGCTGCACGTGCTGCTCGTCGTGGTCGTCGCGATGGTGGTCGGGGCGCTGTGGGCCGGCATCGTCGGCGTGCTCAAGGTGACCCGCGGCGTCAGCGAGGTCATCAGCTCGATCATGCTCAACTTCATCGCGCTGGGCCTGGCGTCGTTCCTGCTGACCGGCCCGCTGCGGGGCAGCCCGCCGGGCGCCTCGATCATCACGACCGCGGAGATCCCCGAGTCCGGCCGCTTCCCGAGCCTCAACGGGCTGCTCACCGGGCTGGGCCTGGCCGCGCCGCGCAGCGGTCTCTACGGCTTCCTGCTGGTCGCGATCGTGGTGGGGGTCGTCGTCGCGGTGCTGATCAAGCGCACCCGCTTCGGGTTCGACCTGCGCGCCACCGGCCTGTCGCCCTCCGCGGCCACCGCCAGCGGCGTCGACGCCCGGCGCATGGTCGTGAAGACCATGCTCATCTCCGGCGCGATCGCCGGCCTGATCGGCCTGCCCGACCTGCTCGGCTCGCAGTACGACTACGGCACCGAGTTCACCGCCGGCCTCGGCTTCCTCGGCATCGCCGTCGCCCTGCTGGGCCGCAGCACCCCGGTGGGCATCGCGCTGGCCGCGCTGCTGTTCGCCTTCCTCGACCGGGCGGCACTGCCCCTGCAGTTCGCCGACATCCCGTCCTCGGTCGTCACGATCATCCAGGGCACGATCGTGCTCGCCGTCGTGATCGCCAACGAGATCGCCCGGCGGCTGGCGCTGCGCTCGGCCGAGCGGGCCGGCGCGTCGGCCGGTCCGGGACCGGACGGCGGCGGGGACGGAGCGGTGCCGCCGCCTCCCGCCCCGGACGGCGGGCAGCAGGTCCGCGCCGGTGCGCCCGGGGACCAGCAGGGAGCACGAGCATGAGCACGACGGCGACGACCCGTACCGGTCAGCCCAGCCGCGGCCCGCTGACCGACCTGCTGACCGGCGGCGGCCCGGCGCGGCGGGTGCTGTGGGTGCTCGTCGGCCTGTGGCTGCTGTTCTCGCTGGTCCGCGTCGTCTCGGGCGAGCAGGAGCTCACCTCGTCCTCGACGCTTCGGGCCGCGCTGCTGCTCGCCGTCCCCATCGGCCTGGCGGCGCTCGGCGGGCTGTGGTCCGAGCGCGCGGGCGTGGTGAACATCGGCCTCGAGGGGATGATGGTCCTCGGCACCTGGGGCGCGGGCTGGGCCGGCTACCAGTGGGGCTGGGCCGGCGCGGTCATCGGCGGCGTGGTCTTCGGCGCGGCCGGCGGTCTGCTGCACGCGGTCGCCACGGTGACGTTCGGCGTCGACCACGTGGTCTCCGGCGTCGCGATCAACATCCTCGCCGAGGGCGTCGTCCGCTTCCTGTCCGAGCTGCTGTTCAACGAGGAGACCGGTGGCGGCCCGACGCAGTCGCCGTCCCTGGCCAGCGACCCGCCGTCGTTCTCGCTGCCGGTGCTGTCCTCGGGACCGGACCTGCTCGGCGACCTGGAACGGCAGCACTGGTTCCTGGTCAGCGACCTGGCCGGCCTGCTGCGCGGGCTGACCAGCGGCGTGGGGCTGCTGACCCTGCTCGCCGTGCTCCTGGTCCCGGTGTCCTACCTGCTGCTGTGGCGGACGGCCTTCGGCCTGCGGCTGCGCTCGTGCGGCGAGAACCCGGCCGCCGCGGACTCCCTGGGCGTGCCGGTCTACCGGCTGAAGTACCTCGCCGTGGTCGTCTCCGGCGCGCTGGCCGGCCTCGGCGGCGTCTTCCTCGTGTTCGTCGCGGGCATCTACCGCGAGGGTCAGACCGGTGGCCGAGGCTTCATCGGCCTGGCCGCCCTGATCTTCGGCAACTGGCGTCCCGGCGGGCTGGCGGCCGGGGCGGGCCTGTTCGGGTTCGCCGACGCGCTGCAACTGCGCAGCCAGACCGCGGTGGTGGCCCTGCTGCTGCTCATCGCCGTCCTCCTCGCCGTCCTGGCGGTCGTGCAGGCGCGGCGCGGCAGGTGGCTGGTCGCCGGGATCGCCGGGGTCTTCGCCGCCGCCTCGCTGGTCGGGTTCCTCACCATCGACCGGCTGCCCGAGGGGATCGTCTTCTTCACCCCGCACCTGACCACGCTGCTGGTGCTGTCGCTGGCGTCCCAACGGCTGCGGATGCCCAAGGCCGACGGGCTGGTCTACCGAAGAGGAGAGCACTAGATGGCGGACGTCGACTGGGACGCGCTGCGCGGCGCGGCCCGGGAGGCCATGACGCACGCCTACGCGCCGTACTCGCGGTTCCCCGTGGGCGTGGCCGGGCTGGTCGACGACGGCCGGGTGGTCACCGGCTGCAACGTCGAGAACGCCAGCTACGGCCTGGGCCTGTGCGCCGAGTGCGGGATGGTCAGCGACCTCGCCCGCACCGGCGGCGGCCGGCTGGTCGCGGTGGCCTGCGTCGGCGGGGACGGGCAGCCGCTCATGCCGTGCGGCCGGTGCCGGCAGCTGCTGTGGGAGCACGGCGGCGCCGACATGCTCATCGAGACGGTGTCGCTGGGCATCGTGCCGATGCGCGAGGTGCTGCCCGACGCCTTCGGCCCCGACGACCTGGTCGCCGCGGCGGAGCGGGGGCAGGGCTGATGGCCGCGTTCGACGCCATCGACGTGCTGCGCGCCAAGCGCGACGGCGACCGGCTCACCGACGAGCAGATCCGCTGGGTGATCGGCGCCTACACCGACGGCACGATCCCCGACGAGCAGATGAGCGCCCTGCTCATGGCGGTGTTCTTCCGGGGCATGTCCGCCGGCGAGCTCTCGGTGTGGACGCAGGCGATGATCGACTCCGGCGAGCGGAAGGACCTGTCCCCGCTGGGCCGGCCGACCGCCGACAAGCACTCCACCGGCGGCGTCGGCGACAAGACCACCCTGCCGCTCGCGCCGCTGGTCGCCGCCTGCGGCGTCGCGGTGCCGCAGCTGTCGGGCCGGGGCCTGGGCCACACCGGCGGCACGCTGGACAAGCTCGAGTCGATCCCCGGCTGGCGGGCCGACGTGCACGAGGATGCCTACCTGCGGCAGCTCGCCGAGGTGGGCGCGGTGATCTGCGCCGCCGGGCACGACCTCGCGCCGGCGGACAAGAAGCTCTACGCGCTGCGCGACGTGACCGCGACGGTCGAGTCGATCCCGCTGATCGCCAGCTCGATCATGAGCAAGAAGATCGCCGAGGGCGCGGACGCGCTGGTGCTCGACGTCAAGACCGGCTCGGGGGCGTTCATGAAGGACCCCGAGTCCTCCCGCGAGCTGGCCCGCACCATGGTCGGCCTCGGCGAGGCGGCCGGGGTGAGCACCGTGGCGCTGGTGACCGCGATGGACCGGCCGCTGGGCCGCGCCGCCGGCAACGCCGTCGAGGTCGCCGAGTCGGTGGAGGTCCTCGCCGGCGGCGGCCCCGCCGACGTCGTCGAGCTGACCCTGGCCCTGGCGCGGGAGATGCTCACCGGCGCCGGGCGCCCCGACGTCGACCCCGCCGACGCGCTGCGCGACGGCCGGGCGATGGACGTGTGGCGGCGGATGGTCGCCGCGCAGGGCGGCGACCCCGACGCGCCGCTGCCGCAGCCGGCGGAGACGCACGTGGTGACCGCCCCGGCCACCGGCACGCTCACCCGCCTGGACGCCTACGCCCTGGGCGTCGCCGCCTGGCGGCTGGGCGCCGGCCGCGCACGCAAGGAGGACCCGGTCTCCGCAGCCGCCGGCGTCACCTGGACGGCGACGGTGGGGGAGCGGGTGACCGAGGGCCAGCCGCTGCTCGAGCTTCACACCGACGACGCCGCGCGCATCCCGCGGGCGCTGGAGGCGCTGGAGGGTGCGCTCGGCGTCGACACCGGCGACGAGCCGCTGCCCCTGCTGATCGACCGCATCTCCGCCTGAGGGGCCCTCCTGCCCCACCCCGGAAGGACCCCGTCCTCCTCACCCCTCGCAGGCTCGGGGTGAGCCTCGGGACGGGGCCGGCGGCGGGCCCCCGCAGGAGGGCCGGACCAGGGCGGTCGGCGCGGGGCCGCGATCGGAGAGGACACTGGGTCCTCGTGACCAGCACGTCCGCGGTACCGACCTCCACCGCCGCCCCGCGCGCCGGGGAGCCCCTCGATCCGGACGCGGCGATCTCCGTCCGCGGGCTGGTGAAGCGCTACGGCACCGCGACCGCCGTCGACGGCCTGGACCTCGACATCCGGCGCGGCGAGATCTTCGCGCTGCTCGGCCCCAACGGCGCCGGCAAGACGACGACGGTCGAGATCTGCGAGGGCTTCCGCGACCGCGACGGCGGCGAGGTGCGGGTGCTCGGCACCGACCCGGCCTCGGGCGGGCGCCGGTGGAAGGCGCAGCTGGGCATCGTGCTGCAGTCCGGCGCCGGGGACAGCCAGCTGACCTGCCGCGAGCTGCTGCGCGCGCAGGCGTCCTACTACCCCGACCCGCGCGACCCCGACGAGGTGCTCGAGCTGGTCGGGCTGACCGGGAAGGCCCGCGCCCGCGGCCGCTCGCTGTCGGGCGGCCAGCGCCGCCGGCTCGACGTCGCGCTCGGCATCGTCGGCCGCCCCTCGCTGCTGTTCCTCGACGAGCCGACCACCGGCTTCGACCCCGAGGCGCGGCGGCAGTTCTGGTCGCTGATCCGCTCGCTGCGCGACCTCGGCACCACGATGCTGCTCACCACCCACTACCTGGACGAGGCCGAGGCGCTGGCCGACCGGGTCGGCGTCATCGCGCACGGGCGGCTGGCCGAGGTCGCCGTCCCCTCGGAGCTGGGCGGCCGCGGGCGTGCGCCGGCGGTGGTCAGCTGGACCGAGGACGGCGTCCGGCACAGCGAGGCCACCGCGACCCCGACGGCGTTCGTCTCCGCGCTGTCCGCCCGCTTCCCCGGCGAGGTGCCCGACCTGGCGGTGGCCCGCCCGACCCTCGAGGACGTGTACCTGCAGATGATCGGGGAGGCCCGCGCGTGAGCGCCGGAACCGTCACCCGGGGGCGGACGGCGCTGCCGTCGCTGCCCGCCGTCTACCGCTCCCGCGCCGGGGTGGAGCTCAAGGAGTTCTTCCGGCAGCGCGAGTCGGTGGTGTTCACCCTCGTCTTCCCCGTGCTGCTGCTCGTGGTGTTCGGCGCGGTGCTCGACTACGACCTCGGCAGCGGGGTCAGCTTCGTCCAGTACTTCCTGGCCGGTGTGATCGCCGCCGGCATCCTCGGGGCCAGCCTGCAGAACATGGCGATCTCGATCGCCACCGAACGCGCCGACGGCACGCTCAAGGGCCTCTACGGCACCCCGATGCCGCGCAGCGCCTACTTCGTCGGCAAGGTCGTGCAGGTCCTCGCCGTCACGGTGCTGATCATCGTGGTCCTGCTGGCGGTCGGGGCGGTCTTCTACGACGTCGACCTGCCCTCGGGCCGCGACTGGCTGACCTTCGCCTGGGTGACCGCGCTCGGCGCCGCGGCGTGCACGCTGCTCGGCATCGCCGTGTCCAGCCTCGCGCGCAACGGCCGGTCGGCGTCGGCCACGGTCACGCCGATCGCCCTGGTGCTGCAGTTCATCTCCGGCGTCTTCTTCCAGTTCAGCCAGGTGCCGGGCTGGATGCAGACGGTCGCGTCGCTGTTCCCGCTCAAGTGGATGGCGCAGGGCCTGCGCTCGGTCTTCCTCCCCGACGCGCTCGCCGCGCAGGAGCCGGCCGGGTCCTGGGAGCTCGGGCGGGTGGCGCTGGTGCTGGCCGTGTGGTGCGCCGCCGGTCTGGTGCTCTGCGTCCTGACCTTCCGCTGGCAGGAGCGCGGCACGAGATAGCGTCGGGTGGTGCCCGCACCACTCGACGCCGACTCGGTCCGCCGCGCGCCCAAGGTCCTCCTGCACGACCACCTCGACGGCGGGCTGCGTCCGCAGACGGTGCTCGAGCTCGCCGACGAGGCGGGCTACCGCGCCCTCCCCGCCCACGACGCGGAGGCGCTGGGGACCTGGTTCCGCGAGGCCGCCGACTCCGGCTCGCTGGTGCGGTACCTGGAGACGTTCGCGCACACCGTCGGGGTGATGCAGCGGCCCGAGGCGGTGCGGCGGGTGGCCCGCGAGTGCGCCCTCGACCTCGCCGCCGACGGCGTCGTGTACGCCGAGGTCCGCATGGCGCCGGAGCTGGTGACGGCGGGCGGCACCCCGATCGAGGAGGCCGTGGAGGCGATCCTCGACGGGTTCGCCGCGGGCAGCACCGAGGCGGCCGCGGCGGGGACGCCGATCACGGTCGGCACGCTGCTGTGCGCGATGCGGCAGGAGGACCGCTGGGAGGAGGTCGCCGGCCTCGTCGTCCGGTACCGGGACGCCGGCGTCGTCGGCTTCGACCTGGCCGGGCCGGAGATCGGCTTCCCGCCGGACCGGATCCCCGGGGCGATCGCGCTGCTCGACCGCGCCGGCGCGCACCGCACCGTCCACGCCGGCGAGGCGGCCGGCGTCGACAGCATCCGGGCCGCGCTGGACGGCGCCCGCGCCGAGCGGCTCGGCCACGGCGTGCGGATCGCCGACGAGGTGCCGATGGAGGGCCCGCTCGGCCCGCTGGCGCGGCGGGTCCTCGACGAGCAGGTGCCGCTGGAGGTCGCGCCGTCGTCGAACGTGCAGACCGGCGCCTACCCCTCGATCGCGCGGCACCCGGTGGGCCGGCTGCACCGGCTGGGCTTCGCCGTCACGGTGAACACCGACAACCGGCTCATGAGCGGCGTCTCGGTGACCAGCGAGCTGACCGACGTCGCCGCCGCCCACGGCTGGGGCTGGGACGACCTCCAGACGGTCACCGAGCGGGCGCTGGCCGCGGCGTTCACCGACGACGCCGAGCGGGCCCGGCTGCTCGACGACGTCGTCCGCCCGGGGTACGCCGCCCTCCGCGGGTGATCACGGCCACCGCCCGCTGCGGAAGGGCGGACCGGCCGCCGCTGTTACCGTGGGTGTGCCGGCACTCGCCGGACATCCTCCCGGACGGTCCGTCCGGGCATGAGCGCATCCGTGCAGATCCGCCGCGTCCCACGACGCCCGCGATCGCCAGTGAGGACGCCGACTGACGGCGCCCGCGCACCACCACGGGACGCGCCCGAGCTGTATCGGAGTCCCCACCCCCGCATGACCACGTCCGACACCGTCGACGTCCAGAGCACCCTCGACACCCCCGCCCCGGCGGGCCCCACGTTCGCCCAGCTGGGCCTGCCCCAGCAGCTGGTGACCGCCCTCGAGCGGCGCGGCATCCGCGCGCCCTTCGCCATCCAGGCCTCCGTCCTGCCCGACGCCCTCACCGGGCGCGACGTGCTGGGCAAGGCGGCGACCGGGTCCGGCAAGACCCTGGCCTTCGGCCTGCCGATGCTCGCCCGCATGGGCCTCACCGCCCGCCGCGGCCCCCGCGCCCCGCGCGCGCTGGTGCTCGTGCCCACGCGCGAGCTCGCCCAGCAGGTCTCCGACAACCTGGCCCCGCTCGGCCAGGCCGTCGGTGCCCAGTTCGCCACCGTCTACGGCGGCGCCTCGATGGGGCGCCAGATCTCCCAGCTGCGCCGCGGCGTCGACGTCGTCGTCGCCACCCCCGGCCGGCTGCAGGACCTGATCGGCCAGCGCGAGGTCACCCTCGCCGACGTCGAGGTCAGCGTCGTCGACGAGGCCGACTTCATGTCCGACCTCGGCTTCCTGCCCGTCGTGCAGGAGCTGCTCGACCAGACCCGTCCCGACGCCCAGCGGCTGCTGTTCTCGGCCACGCTGGACGGCGAGGTGGACACGCTGGTCCGCCGCTACCTGACCGACCCCGCGCGGCACGAGGTCAAGCGCGCCGGCGACGACGCCCCGCCGGCCGAGCACCTGGCCTACAGCGTCGCCTTCCGCGACAAGGTGCCGGTGACCCAGGAGCTGGCCGCGCGGCCGGGCCGCACGATCGTGTTCGCCCGCACCCAGCTCGGCGTCGACCGGCTCACCGAGAACCTGCAGGCCGTCGGCATCAAGGCCGAGGCGATTCACGGCGGGCTGCCGCAGTCGGCCCGCCGGCGGGCGCTCGAGGCGTTCACCGACGCCCGCAGCCCCGTGCTGGTGGCCACCGACGTCGCCGCCCGCGGCATCCACGTCGACGACGTCTCGCTGGTCCTGCACTACGACCCGCCGGCCGACCACAAGACCTACCTGCACCGCTCGGGCCGCACCGCCCGCGCCGGCGCCGGCGGCGTCGTGGTCTCGCTGCTGCTGCCCGACCAGGTCGGTCAGGCCAAGCGGCGGTTCCGGCAGGCGAAGGTGGACCCGCAGGTCGACCGCATCCGGCCGGGCGACGCCCCGATCGCCGAGCTCGTCGCCAGCGGCGTGCCGGTGGAGCCGGTCGAGCGGCCGGCCCGCGAGTCGCGCCGCCCGCACGGCGGCCCCGGCGGCCGGCGTCCGCGCCGCGACGGCGACCGGCGCCGCCGCTCCTACGGCGAAGGCGACCGCGGCCGCCGTGACGACCGGCCGCGCCGGCCCTCCGGCGACCGCGACCGCTACCGCGGCCCCGGCGAGGGCCACCGCGGCGGGCGGTCCGACCGCCCCGCGCCCGCGCGCGACTGACGGAGGACCCCGCGTCCCCCCACCGCTGGCACGCCCGCGGCGGGTCCCTGACGCGGGGCGTTCCAGCACCTCACCACGGCCGGTCCCGGGACTCCCGGGGCCGGCCGCTGTGCTGTTCCGTGGTCGCTCGTGCTCTGCCCCCACCCGTGGGCAGAGCACGAAGGGGAGAGGCGGAGTGCTCCGCTGGACGCTCGTGCTCTGCCCCCACCCGTGGGCAGAGCACGAGCTCACGGCAGGGAGGTCCCGGCGCCCGGCCGTGCCCGGGTGCGGAGCCCGGGGCACGTCCGTCAGTGGCGGAAGACCAGCGCCCCGCCGACCTGGGCGACGACCTCGTCCCAGGCCTCCCGCAGCAGAGCGGCGTCCTCGGCGCGCAGGGTGGCGCCGGGCTCCCGCTCGCCGCGCGCCACCGCCCGGCCCAGCGGCGCGGTGGGGGCGAGCAGCTCGTCGACCCGGGTGAGGCCCGCGTACTCGGCGACGTCGCGCACGCCCTCGACCGGCTGGGCGAACACCCGGTGGTCGACCAGGCCCGCCGCGCCCCCGGCCACCTCGGCGAGCACCTCGGACAGCTCGGTGAGGTCATAGCGGTCCTGCTCGGCCGGCAGCGGCATGACGTCGGTGTCGGCCACCTCGGGCCAGGACGCGATCTCGGTGAGGTCGTGCTGCTCGTCGCCGGCGCAGAACCGGGCGAGGTCGGCCGGGGTGTCGAACAGGTAGACCTCGCCGTCGCGGCCGAGGAACCGGGCGACGTCCTCCACGTAGCAGCGCAGCGTCACGCCGGCGCCCTCGGGGACGACGAGCTCGACCGGGAGGATGCCGACGGCCTCCCAGAACTCCGCCGCCGCGGCGACCGCAGCGGGGGTGGCGGTGATCCGGCTGCCGCCGCGGATGGTGCTCACCCCGGCGGTGGCCGCCTCCGCCGGTGCGGCGGCCACCGCGCCCGCGGCCGGGCGGTCGCCCGAGCCGTCCGGGCCCCGCGCGACGGTGGCCCCCGCGCCGCGGCCGGCGCGCGCGGCCTCGGACGGGTCCTCGTCGGTCAGGTCCTCGTCGGTCAGCTCCTCGTCGGTCAGGTCCTCGTCGTCGGTCAGGTCCTCGTCGGCGGCCGAGGGGTAGGCCTCCAGGGTGGTGGTGCCGGCGCCGGTCCAGTCGAGGTGCGCCGAGAGCTCCTCGAGGACGTCCTCCCACAGCTCGTCGAGCGCGCCGCCGACGCCGATCCAGGCGTCCTCGCCCGAGCGGCCGACGAACGCGTCGACCCCGAGGCCGAGCGACCCGATCTCCGGCCGGGCCACCAGCTCGGCGAGGGAGGGGAACTCGGTCTCCTCGTCGGTGTCCTCGTCGGTGTCCTCGTCGGTGTCCTCGTCGTCGTCCGCGCCGGCCCGCGAGGAGGCCGCGCCGTCCTCGTCGTCGTCCCCGGCGGTGTCCAGGCACTCGGCCAGCCGGCTGACGATGTCGATGGTGGCCGCGAGCTCCTCGACCGCCCACCGGTCCGGGTTCTCGGCGGCGATGTCGTAGACGCCGTCGAGGTCGTAGCGGTGGTCGTCGTCGGGCGTCAGGTCCGCCGCGCCCAGCCCGACCACGACCGGCCAGACCGGGTGGTCGGCGAGGTCGTGGTCGGTGGCGGTGCGGCAGAACGCGGCGAGTGCGGCCGGGGTGGGGAAGAGGTGGACCGTGGCGGTCTCCCCCTCGGAGGTGCCGAGGAAGGCCTGCCACTCCTCGCCGTCCTCCTCCCACGGCGGCGCCCACAGGGTGTAGCCCGTGCGGTCGTCGACGGTGAGGGCGATGGGGACGATGCTGGGCCTGGCCACGGAGCCCATCCTGCCCGGTGCGCCCGGGAGCGCACCCGGGGGTTTCAGACCCCCTTCGGGTGCCACACCGTCTTGGTCTCCAGGAACCGCGTCATCCGGCCGGTGCCGGGGTCGGCGGTCCAGTCCGGCTCCTCCGCCGGCGGGCGCAGCACCCGCTTGATGCTGCCGGCCGCCAGCCGCTCGAGCTCCATGGCCCGGCCGGCGGGCGCGCCGGTCAGGTCGACGGCGTCGACGTCGTCGTGCTCGGCCAGCCAGGGGCCGATCTCGCCGGCGTCGCCGGTGAGCAGGTTGACCACGCCGCCGGGGACGTCGCTGGTGGCCAGCACCTCGCCGAGGGTGACCGCCGGCAGCGGGCGCTCGTGCGAGCTGACGACGACGGCGGTGTTGCCGCCCGCGAGCACCGGCGCCAGCACGCTGACCAGGCCGAGCAGCGACGAGCGCTGCGGGGCGAGGACCGCGACGACGCCGGTCGGCTCCGGCAGGGAGAAGTCGAAGAACGGCCCCGCGACCGGGTTGGCGCTGCCCAGGACGGCGGCCAGCTTGTCGGTCCACCCGGCGTACCAGACCCAGCGGTCGACGGCGGCGTCCACGACGGCGCGGGCGCGGCCGGCCGACAGCCCCTCGCCGGCGGCGACCTCCTCGCAGAACTGCGCGTGCCGGCCCTCCATCACCTCCGCGACCCGGTACAGGACCTGGCCGCGGTTGTAGGCGGTCGCGCGCGACCACTTCCCGAACGCGGCCCGCGCGGCGACCACGGCGTCGCGGGCGTCCTTGCGGGAGGCCAGCGCCGCGTTGGCGAGGAACGCGCCCCTGGCGTCGGTGACCTCGTAGGTGCGGCCGGACTCCGAGCGCGGGAAGGCCCCGTTCACGTACAGCTTGTAGGTCTTGCGGACCGCGAGACGGTCGCTCACCGGGAGCTCTCCTTCAGGTACGCGGCCAGCCCGTGCCGGCCGCCCTCGCGGCCGTAGCCGGACTGCTTGTAGCCGCCGAAGGGCGACGTCGGGTCGAACTGGTTGAACGTGTTGGCCCAGACCACGCCGGCGCGCAGCCGGTCGGCGATCGCGAGGATCCGCGAGCCCTTCTCGGTCCAGATGCCGGCCGACAGCCCGTAGGTGCTGTTGTTGGCCTTGGCCACCGCCTCGTCGGGCGTGCGGAAGGTCAGCACCGACAGCACCGGGCCGAACACCTCGTCGCGGGCGATCCGGTGGGCGGGGGAGACGTCGGTGAACACCGTCGGCGGGAACCAGAAGCCGCGGTCGGGCAGGTCGCAGGCCGGCTGCCAGCGCTGCGCGCCCTCCGCCTCGCCGATCTCCGACAGCTCCCGGATGCGGGCGAGCTGCTCGGCCGAGTTGATCGCGCCGATGTCGGTGTTCTTGTCCAGCGGGTCGCCCACCCGCAGCGTGCCGATCCGCCGCTGCAGCGAGGCGATGACCTCGTCGTGGACCGACTCCTGCACCAGCAGCCGGGAGCCCGCGCAGCAGACGTGGCCCTGGTTGAAGAAGATGCCGCGCACGATGCCCTCGACGGCCTGGTCGATCGGGGCGTCGTCGAAGACGATGTTGGCCGCCTTGCCGCCGAGCTCCAGGGTCAGCGCCTTGCGGGTGCCGGCGACGGCGCGGGCGATCGAGCGGCCGACCTCGGTCGAGCCGGTGAACGCGACCTTGTCGACGTCCTCGTGCTCGACGACGGCCCGGCCGGTGTCGCCGGCGCCGGTGACGACGTTGACCACGCCCGGCGGCAGGTCGGCCTGCCGGCACACCTCGGCGAACAGCAGCGCGGTCAGCGGGGTGGTCTCGGCCGGCTTGAGGACGACGGTGTTGCCGGTGGCCAGCGCCGGGGCGACCTTCCACGCCAGCATCAGCAGCGGGAAGTTCCACGGGATGACCTGGCCGGCCACGCCGTGCGGCCGCGGGTCGGTCCCGAGGCCCGCGTAGGCGAGCTTGTCGGCCCAGCCCGCGTGGTAGAAGAAGTGCGCCGCGGCCAGGGGGACGTCGACGTCGCGGGACTCCCGGATCGGCTTGCCGTTGTCCAGGGACTCCAGGACGGCGAACTCGCGGGCCCGCTCCTGCAGGATCCGCGCGATCCGGAACAGGTACTTGCCGCGGTCGGCCGGGCGCATCGGGCCCCACACGCGGGTGTACGCGCGGCGGGCGGCCCTCACGGCACGGTCGACGTCGGCCTCGGTGCCCACCGCGACCTCGCTGAGCACCTCCTCGGTGGCCGGGTTGACCGTCTTCATGGTCTCGCCGGAGCCGTCGACGAACTCGCCGTCGACGAACAGGCCGTAGGACGGCGCGACGTCGACGATCGACCGGGACTCGGGGGCGGGGGCGTACTCGAACAGGGGGCTGGTGGTCATCAGTCGACGCTCACGTGGTCGGGGCCGGAGTAGTGGCCGGTGCGCAGCTTCTGCCGCTGCAGGAGCAGGTCGTTGAGGAGGCTGGAGGCGCCGAGGCGGAACCAGTCGGGGGACAGCCAGTCGGCGCCGACGGTCTCGTTGACGAGCACCAGGTGCTTGATCGCGTCCTTGGTGGTGCGGATGCCGCCGGCGGGCTTGACGCCGACCTGCCGGCCGGTGGCGGCGCGGAAGTCGCGGACCGCCTCGAGCATCACCAGGCACACCGGCAGGGTGGCCGCGGGGGAGATCTTGCCGGTGGAGGTCTTGATGAAGTCGGCCCCGGCGAGCATCGCCAGCCACGAGGCGCGGCGGGCGTTGTCGTAGGTGACCAGCTCGCCGGTCTCGAGGATGACCTTGAGGTGCGCGTCCCCGCACGCCTCCTTGACCGCGACGACCTCGTCGAACACCTCCAGGTAGCGGCCGGACAGGAACGCGCCCCGGTCGATGACCATGTCGATCTCGTCAGCGCCGTTGCCCACGGCGTCGCGGACGTCGGCGAGCTTGACCTCCCGGCTGGCGCGGCCGCTGGGGAAGGCGGTGGCGACGGCGGCGACGTGGATGCCGGTGCCCGCCAGGGCCTCCCGCGCGACGCCCGCCAGGTCGCCGTAGACGCAGACGGCGGCGACCGACGGGGCGGTCGGGTCCTCGGGGTCGGGGCGGCGGGCCTTGGCGGCCAGCGAGCGGACCTTGCCGGGGGTGTCGGCGCCCTCGAGGGTGGTCAGGTCGACCATCGAGATCGCGGTGTCGATCGCCCAGGCCTTGGCCGTGGTCTTGATCGAGCGGGTGCCGAGGGTGGCGGCGCGCTGCTCGGCCCCCACCTGGTCGACGCCGGGCAGGCCGTGCAGGAAGGCGCGGAGGGCGGCGTCCGAGCGGGTCACGTCGTCGAACGGCGCCCCGGGCCCCGGGCCGGGCCGGGTCCCGGCCGCCAGCGTCCCGGGATCGAGCACGTGGGTCATGCGCCCATCCTCCCAGTGCGATCGGCCACTCCGGGACCGCGGTCACCCGGGGGAGCCGGCCGGGCATGGCAGCGTGGGGACATGGCCACGACGACGACGAGACCGGCCCTGCTGTCCTGGACCACCGTCGCGCCCGTGGCCGCGGTGGTCCTCCTGGCGCTCACCTGGGGAGGGGACCCCGGGGCGCTCGTGGTGGTGGTCGACGCGGTCGCCCTCGTCGGCGCGGTGCTGGCCGCCGTCCACCACGCCGAGGTGGTCGCCCACCGGGTGGGGGAGCCGTTCGGGTCGCTGGTGCTCGCCGTCGCGGTCACCGTGATCGAGGTCGGGCTGATCGTCACGCTGATGGCGTCCGGCGGGCCCGAGGCGGCGTCCCTGCCGCGGGACACGGTGTTCGCCGCGGTGATGATCACCTGCAACGGCATCCTCGGGCTGTCGGTGCTGCTGGGGGCGCTGCGGCACGACGTCGTCGTCTTCAACCGCGAGGGGGCCGGGGCGGCGCTGGCGACCGTGCTCACCCTCGCGGTGATGTGCCTGGTCCTGCCCACCTACACCACGAGCGTCAGCGGGCCGGAGTTCTCGACGGCGCAGCTGACCTTCGCCGCGCTCGCCTCGCTCGTGCTCTACGGCGCGTTCGTGGTCACCCAGACCGTCCGGCACCGCGACTTCTTCCTCCCCGTCCCCGTCGACGGCAGCCGCGACGACGAGGACGAGCACGCCGAGCCGCCGTCGAACCGGACCGCGCTGACCAGCCTCGGGCTGCTGCTGGTGGCGCTGGTCGCCGTCGTCGGGCTGGCGAAGGTGGAGTCGCCCGCCATCGAGGCCGGGGTGGCCGCGATCGGCTTCCCGCAGTCGTTCGTCGGCGTGGTGATCGCGCTGCTCGTGCTGGCCCCCGAGACGCTCGCGGCCGCCAACGCCGCCCGCCGCAACCGGCTGCAGACCAGCCTGAACCTGGCGTTCGGGTCGGCGATGGCGAGCATCGGGCTGACCATCCCGGCGATCGCGGTGGCCTCGATCTGGCTGGACGGGCCGCTGCTGCTCGGGCTCGGCGCCACGCAGATGGTGCTGCTCGCGGTGACCGTCGTCGTCGCGGTGCTCACCGTGGTGCCCGGCCGGGCGACCCGGCTGCAGGGCGTGGTCCACCTGGTCCTGCTGGCCGGCTTCCTGTTCCTGGCCGTCGCGCCCTGACCGTTACGGTGGCGCCCGTGCAGCTGACCGTCGTCGACCACCCGCTCGCCCGTGCCCGTCTGTCGCGGATGCGCGACGAGCGGACCGACAACGCCGCCTTCCGGGCGGCGCTGCGGGAGCTGACCCAGATGCTGGTGTACGAGGCCACGCGCGACCTCGCCGTCGCCGAGGAGCCGATCACCACCCCGGTGACGACGACGACCGGTTACCGGCTGGCCGCGCCGCCGCTGATCGTCCCGGTGCTGCGGGCCGGGCTGGGCATGGCCGACACCGCGCACGGGATGCTGCCGGAGTCGCAGATGGGCTTCGTCGGCCTGGCGCGCAACGAGGTGACCTTCCAGCCCGAGGCGTACATGGCCTCGCTGCCGGAGAGCCTGGTCGGCCGGCACGTGTTCGTGCTGGACCCGATGCTGGCCACCGGCGGCTCCCTGGTGCACTGCTGCACGCTGCTCACCGACCGCGGCGCCACCGAGATCACCGTGCTGTGCGCGCTGGCCGCGCCGGTCGGCCTGGAGCGGCTGGAGCAGAGCGGCCTGCCGCTGCGGGTGTTCACCGCCAGCGTCGACGAGGGCCTCAACGAGAAGGCGTACATCGTCCCGGGCCTCGGCGACGCCGGGGACCGCCAGTTCGGCGCGGTCTGACCGTGCGGTTCGCCGTCCTGGGCACCGGTCACTGGGCCCGCACCGTGCACGCGGCGGCGATCGCCGCGCACCCCACCGCGGAGCTCGCCGGGATCTGGGGCCGGGACGCGGGCAAGGCCGCCGAGGTGGGCGCGGAGTTCGACGTCCCCGGTACGGACGACCTCGCGGCGCTGCTGGAGCGGGTCGACGCGGTGTCGGTCGCCGTCCCGCCGGACGTGCAGGTGCCCCTGGCCGAGCAGGCGGCCGCCGCCGGCCGGCACCTGCTGCTGGAGAAGCCGATCGGGCTGACCGTCGACGAGGCCGACCGGGTGGTGACGGCGGTGCGGTCCGCGGGGGTCGCCTCGGTCGTGTTCTTCACCTTCCGGTTCCAGGCGCAGACGACGTCGTGGCTGGCCCAGGCGGGCCGCACCCGGCTGGCCGGCGGCGCCGCCTCGTGGCTGTCGGCGCTGGCCGGGAGCCCGTTCGACTCGGCCTGGCGCCGCCGGTACGGGGCGCTGTGGGACATCGGCCCGCACGCGCTGTCGCTGCTGGTGCCGGCGCTGGGCCCGGTGGTGTCGGTGCAGGCGGGCGCGGGCGCCGGCGACACCGTGCACCTGGTCCTCCAGCACGCCACCCCCGGGGTGGCCTCGACCGTCACGCTGTCGCACACGGTGGCGCCGCTGGCCACCGGCATCGAGTTCTCCGTCCACGGCGACGCCGGGCGGCTGGTGCTCCTGCCCGACACCGAGAGCCCGGTCGCGTCGCTGACGGCGGCGGTCGACGAGCTCACCGCGGCGGCGGTCACCGGCGGCACGCACCCCTGCGACGTCGGCTTCGGCCGCGAGGTCGTCGTCGTGCTGGCCGCCGCCGAGCGGGCGCTGGCCTCGGGCTGCCGGGAGGACGTCCCCGCCTGAGCCCGACTTGCGGCGCGGCCTCCAGTCGCGCGCAAGGGCCGGACAAGCACCGGCCGACACCGTCTCCCCCGACGACAGGGAGCCCCGGCACCCGGGGCCGGACAGGGAGACGACATGAGCGAGTACCCGTACCTCGGCCACGACCGCGCGAACCCGCAGGCTTCCTCGCACGGCAGCTGGTACGTGCGGCGCGGCCGGATCGACCGGCGCACCTACTGGCTGCACTACGCGCTGCCGCTGTGGGCGGCGAGCGTCGCGGCGGTCTGGGCCGACATCGCCCTGGGGACCGCCTGGTACACGGCCGGCTACGAGTCCTACGGCTACTACTCCTACAGCGCCGACGTCAGCTTCTCGGGCGGGCCGATCACCCTGCTGGTCTCGCTGGCGCTGTTCGCGCCCTCGATCAGCGCGGCGGTGACCCGGCTGCACGACACCGGCCGCTCGGGCTGGTTCCTGCTGTGGGGCCTGGTCCCGGTCGCCGGCGCGATCGTCCTGCTCGTGGTGCTCGGCTTCTCGGCGGGCGAGCCCGGCCGCAACCAGTACGACGGGACCCCGTACCCGGTCCGGCGGGAGCCGCGGCTCGCGACCCGGTGACACCGGTTGACCGGACGGGCCGGCCCGGAGGGGTGCGGATGACCTCCTCCCGGCCGGCTGCCGCCGCGGCCGCCCTGGCCGACCCCGCGCGGCGCCGGCGGGCGCTGCCGGTGGGGGAGAGCTGGACCCTCGAGTGGTCCCCGCCGCAGGCCCGCCCGGGGCGACGCCGCAGGTGAGGGACCCGTCCGGCACACTCCGGGCGTGATCATCGTGCTGGTCGGGGCGGTCGTGCTGGCGCCGGTCGTCGTCATGGCCGACCTCCGCCGCTGGCGCCCCCTGCCGGTGCTGCTGTGGCTGCTCGGCACCGCCGCCGTGGTGCTGTGGGTCGAGACCCGCGACGCCGCCGGGGAGCAGCGGGGCCTGCTCACCGGGATCGGCTGGCTGGTCCTCGGAGTGCTCTGCGGAGGGGGTTCCGTGGCCGCGGGGCGGCGCGGTGCCGGCACCCGGCCCCGGCACGGGGACTGACGGGCTTCAGCAGCCGAGCGCGCCGGCCAGCTCCTCGAGCGAGGACACCGACAGGTCGGCGCCGGGGTCGCGCTCCGGCGGCACGCGCGTCCCGCCGAACTCGTCGGGCCGGTGCACGTACGCCGTCCGGAGGCCGCGGGCGCGCGCCGCGGCCAGGTCGTCGACGTGCGCGGCCACCACGAGCACCGCCGACGGCGGCAGCGCGAGCAGCCGCGCCGCCGCGTCGTAGACCTCCGGGTCGGGCTTGTAGCGGCCGACGACCTCGGCGCCGAGCACGAGGTCCCAGGGCAGCCCGGCCCGCCGCGCCAGGTCCACCTGCAGCCGCACCCCGCCGTTGGACAGCGGCGCCAGCACGAACCGCCGCCGCAGCCGGGTCAGGCCCGGCACCGCGTCCGGCCACGGGTCGAGCCGGTGCCAGGCCAGCACCAGCTCGGCGGCGACGTCGTCGGGGACGGGGCCCGCGCCCACCTCGGCCAGCGCCTCCGGCAGCGACTCGCGGTGCAGCACGTCGAGCGGGACGAACGGCCGCCCGCCGGAGCGCACCTCCTCCATGGACGGCCGGTACCGCGCCCGCCAGGCGTCGGCGAACGCGTGCGCGTCGACGTCCGGGCCGAGGAGCCGGGCCGCCTCCCGGGCCACGCCGGCGCGCCAGTCCACGACCGTGCCGAACACGTCGAAGGCCAGCGCGCCGACGTCCACGGCTACAGCCCCAGCGCGTGCGCCATCTCGCCGCGCAGCTGGTCGAGCTCGTCCGCGCCGCGGCCGCGGGCGGCGATGACCCCGGCGTCGTCGTGCACCGGGACCACCGTCTCCAGGTACGCCTTGAGCTTGGGCTCGGTGCCGCTGGGCCGGACCACCACGCGGACGCCGTCGCCGAGCAGCCGCACGGCGTCGACCGGCGGGTCCTCGGCCAGCAGGTCGGTGGCGGTGACCTCGCGGCCGAGCAGCCGGGCCGGCGGGTCGGCGCGCAGCCGCTCCATGGCGTCGGAGATCAGCGACAGGTCCTCCACCCGCACCGACAGCTGGCCGGTGGCGAACAGCCCGTGCTCGCGGGCCAGCTCGTCGAGCCGGTCGACCAGGGTGCGGCCGGTCTGCCCCAGCTCGGCGGCCAGCAGCGCGACGGCGAGGGCGGCGGAGATGCCGTCCTTGTCGCGGGCCACCTCCGGGGTGACCGCGTAGCCCAGGGCCTCCTCGTAGCCGAACACCAGCGGCTCGGCGTCGGTGCCGGCGCGGATGATCCACTTGAAGCCGGTCGGCGTCTCGGCGAACCGCACGCCGTGCGCCTCCGCGAGCGCGGCCAGCAGCGAGCCGCTGACCAGCGAGGCCGCGTAGGTGCCGCGCACGCCGCGGCGCAGCAGCCAGTCGGCGAGCAGCGCGCCCACCTCGTCGCCGGTGAGCTGCCGGCCGTCGCACACCACCGAGCAGCGGTCGGCGTCGGGGTCCTCGGCGATGGCGACGTCGGCGCCGCAGCGGTCGGCCAGCGCGAGCAGCAGGTCGACCGCGCCGGGCTCCTCCGGGTTGGGGAAGGCGACCGTCGGGAACGCCGGGTCGGGGGCGTCCTGCTCGGGGACGCTGACCGGCGGGGCGAACCCGGCGGCGGCGAACACCGCCCGCGTGGTGGCCGCGCCGACGCCGTGCATCGCGGTGTAGGCCACGGTGAGGCCGGCCCGCGCGGCGGCGTCCACCCGCTCGGGCTGCAGCGCCCGCACGACGGCGGCCACGTACCCGGCCTCGACGTCGTCGCCGAGGGTCGTCCACGCGTCGGAGGTGGGCACCTCGCCCGCCGGGCCGACGGCGGCGATCGCGGCCTCGATCTCCCGGTCGGCCGGCGGCACGAGCTGGGCGCCGTCGGCGAGGTAGACCTTGTAGCCGTTGTCCTGCGGCGGGTTGTGGCTGGCGGTGACCATCACGCCGGCGACGCAGCCCAGCGACCGGACCGCCGACGAGAGCACCGGCGTGGGCAGCGGCCGCGGCAGCACCGAGACGGCGAACCCGGCGGCCGACAGCACCGCGGCGGTGACCCGGGCGAACTCGTCGGAGCGGCGCCGGGCGTCGAACCCGACGACGACGGCCCCGCCGCCGTGCCCGTGCGCGGTCAGCCAGGCGCCCAGCCCGGCGGCCGCCCGGGTGACGACGGCGGCGTTCATGCCGGCCGGCCCGGCGCGCAGCGGCCCGCGCAGCCCGGCGGTGCCGAAGGTCAGCGGCCCGGCGAAGCGGCGCTCGAGCTCGGCGGTGTCCCCGGCGGCGACCAGGGCCTCGATCTCGGCGCGGTCGCCGGGGTGCGGGTCGGCCGCGGCCCAGGCCCGGGCGGCGTCCACGACCGAGCCGGTCACGGCAGGCGCCCGATGAACTCGACCAGGAACTCGCCGAGCCGCCCGGCCGCCGCCCTGCCCGCGGCGAGCACCTCCTCGTGGTCCAGCTTCTCGCCGGTGATGCCGGCCGCGGCGTTGGTGACCATCGACAGCCCCAGCACCTCCATCCCGGCGGCGCGGGCGGCGATCGCCTCGAGCGCCGTGGACATGCCCACCAGGTCGGCGCCGAGGCCGCGCAGCATGCGGATCTCGGCCGGCGTCTCGTAGTGCGGGCCGGGCAGCGCGGCGTAGACGCCCTCGGTGAGGTCCGGGTCGAGGGAGCGGGCCAGCTCGCGCAGCCGCGCGGAGTACAGGTCGGTGAGGTCGACGAACGTGGCGCCGACCAGCGGCGAGCGGGCGGTGAGGTTGAGGTGGTCGCTGATGAGGACCGCCTGGCCGACCCGGTGGTCGGGCGCCAGCCCGCCGGCGGCGTTGGTGAGGACGACGGTGCGCACGCCGGCCGCGGCGGCGGTGCGGATCCCGTGCACCACCGGCTCGACGCCGCGGCCCTCGTAGAGGTGCGTGCGGCCGAGGAAGAGCAGCACCCGCCGGTCGCCGACGCGCACCGACCGCACCTGCCCGCCGTGCCCGACGGCCGTGGGGGCGGCGAAGCCGGGCAGCTCGCCGATGGCGACGGAGGCCGCGGGCTCGCCGAAGGCGTCGGCCGCGGGGGCCCAGCCCGAGCCCATGACGACGGCGACGTCGTGGCCGTTCCCCAGGGCTGCGGTCAGGTCGGCGGCGGCGGTGGCGGCCAGGGCCGCGGGATCGGGTGCGCTCACCGGGCGACGCTAACCCAGCGCCGTCGCGGCGACCCCGGTCGACGTCCCCGCCGGCCGAGGCGGTCACCGGGGACGCGGCCGCCGTCGAACCACTCGTCCCAGTCGTCCCCGGCCGCGTGTCGGCCGGGGACGACGGGCCGGCTCCCGGACCATGGCTCGGTGCAGCGAACGGTCATCGACGGCGTCCCGGTGTTCACCGCCGGCGGGCGGGAGCGGACGACGGCGGCCCTGGTGTTCGGCGTCGGCCTGCGCGACGAGACGTTCTCGACCATCGAGGTCACCCACCTCGTCGAGCACCTGGCCATGGCCGCGCTCCCGCGCACGCACCTGCGCTGCAACGCCGTCACCGACGTCGACAGCACCGCCTTCTTCGCCACCGGCCGCCCGGACGCCGTCGCCGCCTTCCTCGAGGGCGTCTGCCGCGCCCTGGCCGACCTGCCCACCGAGCGCCTGGCCGCCGAGGCCGGCGTGCTGCAGGCCGAGGGCTGCGGCACCGGCTCCTCCACGGTCAGCGCGCTGTGGGCCGCGCGCTACGGCCTGACCGGCCCGGGCCTGACCGTGTCGGCGGGGCCGGGCCCGGAGTACCTGACCGAGGAGACCGTCCGGGCGCACGCCGCCCGCTGGTTCGTCCGCTCCAACGCCGCGGTGTGGTGCCACGGCCCGCTGCCCGAGGGCCTGCGGCTGCCGCTGCCCGACGGGCCGCGCCCGGTACGCCGGGTGCCGGCGCCGCGCCCGCAGGACGGGCCGGTCTGGACGCACACCGACGCCCCCGGCGTCGGGCTGCTGCTGGCCACCGACACCCCCGGCGACCCCGCGCTGGCGGTTGGCGTCGACGTGCTCGAGGACCGGCTGCGCGAGCGGGCGCGGCACGGCCGCGGGCTGTCCTACGGCGTCGACTCCCTCACCCTCGACCTCGCGCCCGGCCGGCGCGAGGTGGCGGTCGTGGTCGACGCCCGGACCGGCCGCGGCGCCGAGGTCGCCGGGCTGCTGTGGGAGACGTTCGCCGGGCTGTGCGCCGACGGGCCGGACGCCGCGGAGGTCGCGCACGCCGTCGCGGGACTGGAGGCCGAGCTCGACGACGAGGACGCCGTCGGCACGGAGCTGGCCGACGCCGCCTACTGCGCGGCCACCGGCCTGCCGTTCCGCCCGGCCGCGGACACCCTCGCCGCCTGGCGCGCGGTGACGCCGGCGCGGGTGACCGCGGCGCTGCGCCGCGCCGCGGCCACCGCCGTCCTCGGCGTCCCCGACACCGCGGCCTGGGACGGCCCGGCCGGCGTCGCCCGCCGCCCGCTGTGCGGCACCCTCCCGGAGCTGCCGGCCGGCACGGTGTTCCGCCCGCCGCTGCTGCGCCGGCTGCTCGACCCGGCCGCGCGGGTGGCCCTGGTCGTCTCCGACGACGGCCTCGCCCACACCGACGCCGACGGCGACGTGCACGGCATCCCGTGGTCGCGGGTCGAGGCCGTGGTGCCCACCGACGACGGCCGCGGCGTCTCCGTCGTCGGCCGCGACCTGTGCGGTGTGCGCGTCCACCCCGACCTGTACGGGCGCCGCGCCGTCGCGGCGGTCACCGGCCGGGTGCCGCCCGCCGCGCTGCTGCCGCGGCCGCGGACCCCGGAGCCGGACACCGTCCCCGTCGGCTGACCCCTCGTCACCCTCCGCCGCCACGCGCCGACGTGGCGCCCGGGGCCGCGCCGGCCGGACGGCGGCGGGGACGGCCCGGGACCGGTCGTCCCTACCGTGACCCGGTGCGGATCGCGGTTCTCGGACCGTTGGAGGTCCGGGGGGACGACGGGACGCCGGTGGCGGTACCCGGGGCCAAGGAACGCCTGCTGCTCGCCGTCCTCGCCGCCGGAGCGCCCGCCGTCGTCCCCACCGACCGCATCGTCGAGGAGCTCTGGGACGGCGACCCGCCCGCCTCCGCCCGCAAGTCGCTGCAGGCGCACCTCGTGCGGCTGCGCAGCGCCCTGGAGCCGGACCGTCCCCGCGGCTCCACGGGCCGGCACGTCGTCCGCCGCGGACCCGGCTACGCGCTGGCAGTCGAGCGGGACGACCTCGACGCCCTGGCCCTGGGCGACCTCGCGACCCGCGGCCGGGCCGCCCTCGCCGCGGGGGACCCGGCCGCGGCGGCGGAGCTGCTCGGCGCGGCCCTGCACCTGTGGCGCGGCGACCCGTACGCCGACTGGCCGGACGCGCCCTTCGCCGAGGCCGAGCGCCGCCGGCTGACCGAGCTCCGCGACGGTGCCCTGACCGCGTGCACCGAGGCCCGGCTGGCGCTGGGGGAGGCCGCCGCGCTCGTCCCGGACCTGGAGCGGCTGGTCACCGAGCAGCCGCTGCGCGAGGAGTGGTGGCGGCTGCTGGTGCTGGCCCTGTACCGCGCGGGGCGGCAGGCGGACGCCCTCGGTGCCGCGCGCCGGGCGCGGTCGGTGCTCGCCGAGGAGCTCGGGGCGGATCCGGGGCCGGCGCTGCGCGCGGCGGAGGCCGCCGTCCTCGCCCAGGACCCCGCGCTCGACCCGGTCCCGGTCCCGGTGCCCGCGCCGGCGTCCGGGGCCTGCCCGTACATGGGGCTGCGGGCCTACCGGGCGGAGGACGCCCCGCTGTTCGCGGGGCGTGAGCGGGTGGTCGCCACGCTGGCGGCCCGGCTGGTGGACGCGCCGCTGCTGGCCGTGTCGGGGCCCAGCGGGGCGGGGAAGTCGTCCGTGGTCCGCGCGGGACTGGTGCCCGCCCTCGCTGCCGGGGCGCTGCCCGGCAGCGCCGGCTGGCAGCCCGTCGTCCTGCTGCCCGGCCGTCGTCCGGTGGACGCGCTCGCGGACCTGACGGGTGAGGACCCGCCGTCGCGCCCGGTGCTGCTGGTCTGCGACCAGTTCGAGGAGCTGTGGGCGGCCGGGGTCGACCCGGCGGAGCGGACGGCGTTCCTCGACGCCGTCCTCGCGCTGCTGGACGACGGGTTCGTGGCCCGCTGCGTGGTCGTCGTCCGCGGGGACGCCGTCGGCCGGCTGGCCGAGCACCCCGGGCTCGTCGACCGGCTCGGGCCGGCTCTGGTCCTGGTGCCGCCCATGACCGACCCCGAGCTGCGGGCCGTCGTCCGCGATCCGGCGGCGGCGGTGGGGCTGCGGGTGGAGGACGACCTGGTGGACGCCGTGGTGGCCGACGGGCTGGGCCGGCCCGGGGCGCTGCCGCTGCTGTCGACGGCGCTGGTCGGCACCTGGGAGCGACGCCGCGGGGACCTGCTGACCCTGGCCGGCTACGTGGCCGCCGGCGGGGTCGCCGGCGCGCTGGCGCGCTCCGCCGAGGCCGCGTACGCCGCGCTCGACGAGCCGGCCCGCGAGCTCGCCCGCCGGCTGTTCGTCCGGCTGGCCGACGTCGACGACGCCGGCGCGCTGGTCCGGCGGCCGCTGCCCACCGCGGACCTGGGGCCGGATGGGCCGCGCCGCGCCGTCGCGGAGGAGTTCCTGGCCCGGCGCCTGCTGTCGGTCGACGCCGACCGGCTGGAGGTCACCCACGAGGCGCTGCTGACGGCGTGGCCGCGGCTGGTGCGCTGGCTGGAGGAGGACGCCGCCGGGCGAGCCGTCCGCCGGCACCTCACCCCGGCCGCGCGGGAGTGGGACGCCGCCGGGCGCCCGGACGACGAGCTCTACCGCGGCGCCCGGCTGACCGCGGCGCTGGACTGGGCGACCGGCGCCGGGGACGAGCCCACCCCGGTCGAGCAGGCGTTCCTCGCGGCGTCCCGCGCGCACGCCGAGCGCGACCTGGCCGACGCCCGGGAGCAGGCCCGGCTCGAGGTCCGCCGACGCCGGCGCACCCGCCGGCTGGCGGTCGGCCTCGCCGCGGCACTGGCCGCCGCCCTCGTCGTGGCGGTGGTCGCGGTGCGCGCCGAGCAGGACGCCGAGGCCCGGGAGACCGAGGCGCGGCAGGCCGCGCTCGTGGCCGACGCGAACCGGCTGGCCACGCTCTCGACCCGGGCCGGGCCGCTGGACCTCTCCCTCCTCCTGGCCGCGCAGGCCGTCCGGCTCGCCGAGACCCCCGACACCCAGGACCGCCTCCTCACCACCCTCGTCGAGCACCGCCGCGTCGCACGTGTGCTCCCCGTCCCCGGCGGGCTCACCGACGCGGTGGTGACGGGCGGGGCGACGCTGCTGCTCCAGGGGTCCGACTGGACGGCGTGGTCGCCGGGTGACCCCGGTCCCCGGGTGGTCCGCGAGGGCGGCGCCTGGTGGGGCACGACCGCGGTGGCCGGTTCGCCGACCGAGGAGGTGGTCGCCGGAGCGGGATGGGACTTCGACCGCCGGGAGGCATGGCTGCGGCTGCTGGACACCGCGGGTGAGGACCGGCTGCTGGCGGGCGCGGCGCTGGGCGGGTTCCCCGCCGCGGTCGCCTTCACCCCCGACGGCGGGCGCATCCGGGTGGTCGTGGCGCGGCTGGACCCCGAGGTGCCGGCCGGTGCCCGCTGGTGGGTGGTCGAGGTCGACCGGGTGAGCGGCCGGATCACCGACCTGGGGATCGGCGGGGCGACGGTCCCGGACACCGACCTGCGCGGTGACCTCGGCCGCGACGGCGCCACGTTGGTCACCTGGGCGGACGGTCCGGGCGGTCCCGCCACCCTCAGCGACCTCACCACCGGGCGCCAGGCGGTGCTGCAGGTCCCGTCCCGGCCGGCGGACGGCGTCGGCTTCCGCGCGCTGCCTTCGGGGGCCGCGCAGCTCTGGTCCGACGGCGCGGTCACGCTCCACGGCCCGGACGGCGCGGTCCGCCAGGTGCTCGACGCCCACCGGGGTGGCGTATTCGACGTCGAGCAGTCCCCGGACGGCTCCTGGGCGGTGACCGTGGGCGGTGACCCGGGGGTCCTGCTGTGGGACGTCGACCCCGTCACTGGTCTGTGGACCCAGCGGGAGGTGCTCAGCGGCCACGCGGAGGTCGTCGAGCAGGCGGAGATCGCCCCGGCCGGGGACCGGCTGTTCACCGCGGCGCCGGAGGACACGGTGGTCGCCTGGGACGTCCGCCCGAGCGGCGGGTTCGGGCAGCCGTACCCCGACGTCCCGGGATGGTGGGTGGCGGGCCGCCCGGAGGTCGTGGAACCCGGCCGCCTCGCCGTCGTGCCGGTGCGGCGGGCGTCGGCCGGCGGAGGCGGGACGGTGCTGGATCCGCCCGCCGACACCCGGGAGGTCGGTGCGGCGTTCCTCGACCCCGTCACCGGCCGCGTGCTCGACGTGGTCCCCGTGGGCGAGCTGCCGTCACTGCCCGGCTTCTCCTACTCGTGGCCGTCCGTGGCCTCCGCACCGCCGGTCTCCGTCGCGGTGGGCCCCGACCGTCGCCGGGTCGCCGTCACCAGCGGGCTGGCGACCACGGTGGTCGACGCGCGGACCCGGCGCGTCCTGAGGACCATCCGGCTCCCGGCGACCGGCGAGCTCGACGCCCACGGGGGCCCCCTGCCCGCCGCGGTGGTGTCCTGCGTCGAGTGGGTGCCCGACGGCGCGGACCTCCTCCTGTGCTCGCGGGCGGGCGGGACGTTCGAGGACGTGCCGGGCCTCGCGGTCGTCGACGCCACCACCGGCCGCGTGCGGAGCCGCTCGGACTCGGGCAGCGACGCGCGGGTGTCGGCCGTCGGTCCCGGGCACCGCCTGCTGGCCCTGTCGAGCGAGTCCCGGCCCGTCGTGCGGATCCTGGACCGCCGGACCCTCGTGCCGCTCGGCGTGGTGCTGCTGCGCGCCACGGACCGGGTCGAGGACATGGCCTTCAGCCCGGACGGCCGCCGCCTGGTGGTGGTGGGCGCCGAGGGGGTGGTGCAGGTGGTCGACACCGCACGCCGGGTCCCGGTCGGGCAGCCGGCCCGCGTCGGGGTCCCCCTGCTGCAGGCGGACTGGCTCCCCGACGGCCGGACCGTGGCGGTGTCGGCCATCGACGGGACGGTCTCCCTCGTGGACGCCGAGCGGGGGCTGCTGCGCGGTCCGCCACTGCCCGTGTCCACCGGGCCGGCCGAGAGCCCCCTGCACCTGGTGACGGACGGGGACGAGCTGATCGCCCTGAGCGGGGAGAGCCCGGGCCGGCGTTACCTGCTCGACCCGGAGGAGTGGCTGACCGCGGTGTGCGCGATGGCCGGACGGGACCTGACCCCGGCCGAGTGGGAGCAGTACCTGCCTGGCCGGGGCTGGCAGCGGACGTGCACCGACCTCCTCTGACCGGGGGCAGGGAGGTCGGCGGCGGGGTCAGCACTCGGCGCGCGGGACCAGGACGGCGACGAGGGGGAGTCCCGTCCACGGTCGGTGCGGGGGAGCCGCCATCGGTTCCCCCGTGAGCTCGGACCGGGACACCAGACGCAGGCAGTGCGTCGTGCCGGGGTGGCCCTCGAGGAGGACCGCACTGGCGGGGCCCCGACGGCGAGCAGGCCGGCGGTGAGGAGCGGGGTGGGGACGCCGAGCACGGTGGCCCGGCGGCAGGGTGTCGTGGACACCGGACGTCTCCTTCAGCCTTCGGCGCCGGCGCACGCGGGCAGTGCAAGGAGGTGGCGCTCGTAGGCGTCGGAGAACAGGGTCTGGTCGCCGGGGCCCTGGCCCGGCCAGTCCTGGACGCCCTCCAGCAGCGCGCTGCAGGACGGGGTCCGGTCGTCGCCGGCGGGCGGGTCGGCGAGGGCCGCGGACGGCACGAGGGCGACGACTCCTGCCGCGAGGACGGTGTACGCGGAGCGGGTGCGGACGGACATCGCGGGGACCTCCCGGTGCGGTGCCGGGCGTCTCCCGGCGAGGGCACCAGCGGACCGGGAGGCGGTTGCGGTCGGACCTCCGCCGGCTGTGGTCCGGTTGCGGTGCACGCCGACGAGGGATCCGCGCTGTTCAGGGGGTGCGGGAGCGCCGTCCTCCCTATCCTCGGCAGCGTGCAGATCCCGTTCTCCTCCTCGGAACGCTCCAGCCTGGGTGTGGAGTGGGAGCTGCAGCTCGTGGACCGGGAGAGCCGGGAGCTCACCGCCGGGGCGACGGAGATCCTCGAGGAGATCCGCCCCGACGGCGCCGAGGAGCACCCCAAGGCCAAGCACGAGCTGCTGCAGTCGACCGTCGAGGTCATCACCGGCGTGTGCACCACCGTCGAGGAGGCCACCGCCGACCTCGCCGGCACGGTCGCCGAGGTGGCCGCCGCCGCCGACCGCCGCGGCCTGGGCCTGCTGTGCGCCGGCACCCACCCGTTCACCGACTGGCAGACCCAGCTGATCTCGCCCAAGGAGCGGTACCTGCACCTGGTCGAGCGGATGCAGTGGCTGGCCCGGCGGCTGCAGATCTTCGGGGTCCACGTGCACGTCGGCGTCCGCTCGCCGGACAAGGCGATGCCGATCGTCAACGCGCTCACCCAGTACGTGCCGCACTTCCTCGCGCTGTCGGCGTCCTCGCCGTTCTGGGTCGGCTGCGACACCGGGCTGGCCTCGGCGCGCAGCAAGGTCTTCGAGGCCATGCCGACGGCGGGGCTGCCCACCCAGCTGCCCGACTGGGCCGGCTTCGAGACCTACATGGAGACGCTGATCTCCACCGGGGCCATCGAGAGCGTGCGCGAGGTGTGGTGGGACATCCGCCCGCACCCGGGCTTCGGCACCGTGGAGCTGCGCATCTGCGACGGCCTGCCCACGCTCGAGGAGGTCGGCGTCGTCGCGGCGCTGTCGCAGTGCCTGGTCGAGCAGTTCGACACCCAGCTCGACCGCGGCTACACGCTGCCCACCCCGCCGAGCTGGGTGGTGAAGGAGAACAAGTGGCGCGCGGCCCGCTGGGGCCTGGACGCCGACGTGGTGGTGGACGAGAAGGGAACGGTGCGCCCGGTGCGGCAGGCGCTGCTCGACCTCGCCGAGGAGCTGGGCCCGACGGCGAAGCGGCTGGGCTGCGAGGCGGAGCTCGCGGGCGTCGAGCGGGTGCTCGCCGTCGGCGCCTCCTACCAGCGGCAGCGGGCCGCGGCGCTGGCGTCCGGCGGTGACCTGCGCGCCGTCGTCGACGGGCTGCTCGCCGAGCTCCGGGACGGCCTGCCCACCTCCGGGCCGGCCGCCGGCCCCGACGGTCCCGTCCCCGGCCCGGCGGCGTGCGCCGGCGGCCACGCCGCATGACCCGGACCCCCGAGGAACTGGCCGCCGGGCTCGACGCGTGGGTGGCCGACCGCAACGACTCCCTGGTCGGCGTGCGCCGGCACCTGCACATGCACCCCGAGCTGGCCTTCGCCGAGGTGGAGACGACGGCGTTCCTCGAGCAGCGGCTCGCCGGCGCCGGGCTCGCGCCGCGCCGGCTGCCCAGCGGGACCGGGCTGGTGGTGGAGGTCGGGTCCGGCGACCCGACGGTGGTGCTGCGCGCCGACATCGACGCGCTGCCGCTGGCCGACCTCAAGGACGTCCCCTACGCCTCCACCCGCGAGGGCATGTGCCACGCCTGCGGCCACGACGTGCACACCACCGTGCTGCTCGGCGCCACGCTGGCGCTGGCCGCGCTGGACGACCTGCCGGGCACGGTGCGCTGCGTGTTCCAGCCGGCCGAGGAGACCGTCCCCGGCGGCGCGACGCACGTGGTGGCGGCCGGCGTCCTCGACGGCGCGTCCCGGGCGTTCGCGCTGCACTGCGACCCGGCGATCCCGGCGGGCACCGTCGGCCTGCGCACCGGCTCGATCACCGCCGCCTGCGACCGCATCGACGTCACGCTCACCGGCCCCGGCGGGCACACCGCCCGCCCGCAGCTGACCGTGGACCTGGTCGACGCCCTCGGCCGCCTGGTCACCGGGCTGCCCGGGCTGCTGTCGCGCAAGGTCGACCCGCGGGCCGGGTTCTCGCTGGTGTGGGGCGCGGTCAACGCCGGGGTCGCGGCCAACGCCATCCCGCAGCGGGGCACCCTGCGCGGCACCGTGCGGGTGCTCGACCGCGACGAGTGGCAGCGCGCCGAGGGGCTGCTGCGCGGGCTGGTCGAGCAGGTGGTGGCGCCCACCGGCGCCGGCGTCGAGGTGGAGTACGTGCCCGGCGTGCCGCCGGTGGTCAACGACCCGCGCGCGGTGGCGCTGCTGCGCACCGCGGCGCTGCAGACCGTCGGCAGCGAGAACCTGCGCCAGTCGCCGCAGAGCATGGGTGGGGAGGACTTCGGCTGGTTCGCCGACGTGCTGCCGATCGCGCTGGCCCGCCTGGGCACCCACGGCGGCGGCGCGCCTCTGGACCTGCACCGCGGCACCTTCGACGTCGACGAGCGGGCCATCGGGGTCGGCATCCGGCTGATGGTGCGCACCGCGCTGCAGGCGCTGACCGCCGCCGCCGGGACGTCGGGGTCGGCCGCCGGGGCGCCCGGTCCGGGCCACCCCGCGCGTCCACGGTCGGGGGAGCGCCGGTAGAACCTTCCCCGACCGAGCATCCGATGCGGGGAGTTCACCGATGAGCGCCACCGACACCGCGACGCCCGGCGAGGACGAGGTCCCCGCCGAGCACGAGGTGCCCGACGAGCTGTCCCTCGCCGGCGACTTCCCGCCGGTCGGCCGCGAGCAGTGGCGCGAGCTGGTGGCCGGGGTCCTGCGCAAGGCGGGCCGCGAGGAGCTGCCCGACCCGGTCGAGGACGCGCTGCGCCGCACGGTGGCCACCGGCGTCAGCGTCGCGCCGCTCTACACCGCCGACGACGCCGGCGACCTCCCGACGGCGGTCGGTGTGCCCGGCCTGCCGCCGTTCGTCCGCGGCGCCCGCGCCGGCTCCTCGCCCGACAGCGGCGTGCCCGCGGGCTGGGACGTCCGGCAGCGGCACGCCCACCCCGACGTCGCGGTCACGCGGGAGGCGGTCGCCGCCGACCTGGAGAACGGCGTCACCTCGCTGTGGCTGCACCTCGGCGAGGGCGCGGTGCCCGTGGACGCCCTCGGCGACGTGCTCGCCGACGTCTACCTCGACCTCGCGCCGGTCGCCGTCTCCGGCGGGCTCCCGGCCGCCGAGGCGCTGCTGGCGCTGGCCGGCGACCGCATCGACCTGGCGCCCGGCGGCTCGCTGGGTCTCGACCCGCTCGGCGACCAGGCCGCCTCGGGGGAGGAGCAGGACCTCGCCGTCCTGGCCGACGTCGCCCGGCGGACCCCCGCGGGCTGGCGCACCGTCGTCGTCGACGCGACCGTGTACGCCGACGCCGGCGCGACCGCCGTCGAGGAGCTCGGCTGCTCGCTGGCCGCCGGGGTGGCCTACCTGCGGGCGCTCACCGACGGCGGGCTGGCCGTGGACGAGGCGTTCGAGCGCATCGAGTTCCGCTACTCCGCCCCGGCCGACCAGTTCACGACGATCGCCGCGCTGCGCGCCGCCCGCCGGCTGTGGGACCGGGTCGGCGAGGTCAGCGGCGCGTCGGAGGCGGCCCGGGCGCAGCGCCAGCACGCGGTGACGTCGTCGGTGATGACGACGAGGCGCGACCCCTGGGTGAACATGCTGCGCACCACCGTCGCCTGCTTCGCCGCGGGCGTGGGCGGGGCCGACGTCGTCACCGTGCAGCCCTTCGACGCCGCGCTCGGCCTGCCAGACGCCTTCTCCCGGCGGATCGCGCGCAACACCCAGAGCCTGCTGGTCGAGGAGGGGCACCTGGCCCGCGTGCTCGACCCGGCCGGCGGCTCCTGGTACGTCGAGGCGCTCACCGAGGACCTCGCGCAGGCCGCGTGGGCCTGGTTCACCGAGGTCGAGCGGGCCGGCGGGTTGGCCGCGGCGCTGGCCTCGGGGCTGGTCCGCGACCGGCTGGCCGCCGCCTGGGACGTCCGCGCGAAGCGGCTGGCGACGCGCAGCGACGCGATCACCGGCGTCAGCGAGTTCCCCGACCTGACCGAGAAGCTGCCCGAGCGGCAGCCGGCGGCCGACCTGCACCCCACCGGCGGGCTGCCCCGGGTGCGGGCCGCGCAGGAGTACGAGGAGCTGCGCGACCGCGCCGACGCCGCCGGCCGGCGGCCGCAGGTGTACCTCGCCACCATCGGACCGATCGCGCGGCACACCGCGCGGGCCTCCTTCGCCGGCAACCTGTTCCAGGCCGGCGGCGTGGCCACCCCGGCCGCCGACGGCGCGTCCGGGTTCGCCGACGCCGGGACGACGGTCGCCTGCATCTGCGGCACCGACGCCGACTACGCGGAGGCCGCCGCCGCGCTGGCCGCCGAGCTGCGGGCCGCCGGCGCGGAGCACGTGTGGCTGGCCGGGAAGCCCTCGCTCGGGGTGGACGGCGTGGACGGGTACGTGTACGCCGGGTGTGACGCACTCGAGGTGCTCAGGACCGTGCACGGGCAACTCGGCTTGACGGCAGAGACGGCCGTCTCTGCCGCTTCCTCGGAGGAGGAGCGGGCATGAGCGGGATCCCCGACTTCGGCGGCGTCGAGCTGGGCCGCCCGGCGGCGCACGCCGGTGCCGACGACTGGGCCAAGGCGTTCGAGGAGGCGACCGGGCGCGGCGTGGAGGAGGCGACCTGGGAGACCCCCGAGGGCATCGCCGTCCCGCCGCTGGCCACCCCGGCCGACCTGGCCGGGCTGGACTTCCTGCAGACCTACCCCGGCCTGCCGCCCTACCTGCGCGGGCCCTACCCGACCATGTACACGACCCAGCCGTGGACGGTCCGCCAGTACGCGGGCTTCTCCACCGCGGCGGAGTCCAACGCCTTCTACCGGCGCAACCTCGCCGCCGGGCAGAAGGGCCTGTCGGTCGCCTTCGACCTGCCCACCCACCGCGGCTACGACTCCGACCACCCGCGGGTGGTCGGCGACGTCGGGATGGCCGGGGTGGCGATCGACTCGATCCTGGACATGCGGCAGCTGTTCGACGGCATCCCGCTGGACCGGATGAGCGTCTCGATGACCATGAACGGCGCCGTGCTGCCGGTGCTGGCGCTCTACGTCCTCGCCGCCGAGGAGCAGGGGGTGAGGCCGGACCAGCTCACGGGGACCATCCAGAACGACATCCTCAAGGAGTTCATGGTCCGCAACACCTACATCTACCCGCCGAAGCCGTCGATGCAGATCATCAGCGACATCTTCGCCTTCACCTCGGCGGAGATGCCGCGCTTCAACTCGATCTCCATCTCCGGCTACCACATCCAGGAGGCCGGGGCGACGGCCGACCTGGAGCTGGCCTACACCCTCGCCGACGGCGTCGAGTACCTGGGCGCGGGCAAGGCCGCGGGCCTGGACATCGACGCGTTCGCGCCGCGGCTGTCGTTCTTCTGGGCCATCGGCATGAACTTCTTCATGGAGGTCGCCAAGCTCCGCGCCGGGCGGCTGCTGTGGGCGCGGCTGGTGAAGGAGGCCGGCGCGCAGAAGGACAAGTCGCTGTCGTTGCGCACCCACTCGCAGACCTCGGGCTGGTCGCTGACCGCGCAGGACGTCTACAACAACGTCGTCCGCACCTGCCTGGAGGCGATGGCCGCCACCCAGGGGCACACCCAGTCGCTGCACACCAACGCCCTCGACGAGGCGCTGGCGCTGCCCACCGACTTCTCCGCGCGGATCGCCCGCAACACCCAGCTGCTGCTGCAGCAGGAGTCGGGGACGACGCGGGTGATCGACCCGTGGGGCGGCTCGGCGTACGTGGAGAAGCTGACCTACGACCTGGCCCGCCGCGCCTGGGCGCACATCCAGGAGGTCGCCGAGCACGGCGGCATGGCGCAGGCCATCGACGACGGCATCCCGAAGCTGCGCATCGAGGAGGCCGCCGCCCGCACGCAGGCGCGCATCGACTCCGGCCGCCAGCCGGTGATCGGCGTCAACAAGTACCGGGTCGAGGCCGACGAGGCGATCGAGGTGCTGCGCGTCGACAACGCCGACGTGCTCGCCCAGCAGAAGGCGAAGCTCGCCGAGCTCCGGGCGTCCCGGGACGACTCCGCCGTGCGCGACGCGCTGCGCCGGCTCACCGACGCCGCCCGCGCCGCGGCGGAGGGACGGCGCGGGCGCGACCTCGACTCCAACCTGCTCAAGCTCGCCGTCGACGCGGCGCGGGCCAAGGCGACCGTCGGGGAGATCTCCGACGCGCTCGAGGAGGTCTACGGGCGGCACTCCGGTCAGGTGCGCACCATCTCCGGTGTGTACCGCGACGAGGCCGGCCGCTCGGGGCCGCTCGAGGAGACCCGCCGGATGACCGAGGCGTTCGAGGAGGCGGAGGGACGGCGCCCCCGCATCCTGGTCGCCAAGATGGGCCAGGACGGCCACGACCGCGGCCAGAAGGTGATCGCCACCGCGTTCGCCGACCTCGGCTTCGACGTCGACGTCGGTCCGCTGTTCCAGACGCCGGAGGAGGTCGCGCGGCAGGCGGTCGAGGCCGACGTGCACGTCGTCGGCGTCTCGTCGCTGGCCGCCGGGCACCTGACGCTGGTGCCGGCGCTGCGCGACGCGCTGGCCGAGCTCGGGGCCGACGACGTCCTGGTCGTGGTCGGCGGGGTCATCCCGCCCGACGACGTGCCGCGGCTCGAGGAGATGGGCGCGGCCGCGGTGTTCCCGCCGGGCACGGTCATCGCCGAGGCGGCGCAGGAGCTGCTGCGGACGCTGTCCCAGCGCCTCGGTCACTAGGGAATGGGCCACTGATGCCCGCACCGGACGTCCCCGCGCTCGTCGAGGGGGTGCTGGGCGGCGACCGCCGGTCGCTGGCGCGGGCGATCACGCTGGTCGAGTCCCGCCGCGCCGACCACCGCGAGCGGGCGCAGGAGCTGCTGGTCGAGCTCCTGCCGCACGCGGGGGACGCCCGGCGGGTCGGCATCTCCGGCGTGCCCGGGGTGGGGAAGTCGACGTTCATCGACCAGCTCGGCGTCGACCTCACCGCTGCCGGGCACCGGGTGGCGGTGCTGGCGGTCGACCCGTCGTCGGCGCGCTCGGGCGGGTCGATCCTGGGCGACAAGACCCGGATGGCGCGGCTGGCCGTCGACCGGAACGCCTTCATCCGTCCCGCGCCGACCGCGGGGACGCTCGGCGGGGTCGCGCAGGCGACGCGGGAGTCGATGGTGGTCGTCGAGGCGGCCGGCTACGACGTCGTGCTGGTGGAGACCGTCGGCGTCGGGCAGTCGGAGGTCACCGTCGCGGAGATGGTCGACTCGTTCCTGTTCCTGACGCTGGCCCGCACCGGCGACCAGCTGCAGGGGATCAAGCGCGGCATCCTCGAGCTCGCCGACGTCATCGCCGTCAACAAGGCCGACGGGCCGGCCGCCGCCGACGCGCGCAAGGCCGCCCGGGAGCTGGCCGGGGCGATCCGGATGCTGCGCGGGCACTCCGAGTGGGACGTGCCGGTGCTGACCTGCGCGGGGCTCACCGGCGAGGGGCTGGCCGAGGTGTGGGCCAAGCTGGTCGAGCACCAGGACCGGGCGCGGGCCTCGGGGGCGTTCGACGAGCGTCGCCGGGCGCAGCAGGTGCGCTGGACCTGGCAGCTCGTGCGCGACGGGCTCGAGCACCGGCTGCGCGCACACCCCGCCGTCCGGTCGTCGGCGCCGGAGCTGGAGAAGGCCGTGCTGGCCGGTGAGCTCACCCCGGCCCTGGCCGCCCGGCAGATCCTGGAGACCTTCCTCGGCACCCCGGACGCCTGAGAGTCCCCGCCCCCGCGATCATGGAGCGCCGGTGGCGACACGTCGCCGATGCCTGGTGTGTCGCCACCGCAGCTCCATGATCGCGGGCGGTCCACAGTCGGGCGGGCGGTCCACAGCCGGGCGGGCGTCCACAGCCGGTCCGCGGCGGCGCCCGGCGGCGCCGTCCGCCCGAGGGTCGCGGCGTGGACTTCGCGCTGTACCGGACGATCGCGCCAGGGTGGCGTCTCCACAGTCACGCAGGCCCGCGAGGGGCTGACCGAGTGGGAGGTCCGGCGACTGGTCGACTCCGGGCGCTGGCGGCGCACCCGCTGGCGCGGCGTGCTGGCCGACGCCGAGCTGCCGGACTCCCTCGGGTCGCAGGTGCGCGCGGCCGCGCTGGTGGTGGGCGCCGACCTGGTCGCGTGCCACTCGACAGCCGCGGCGCTGTGGGGCTTCGACGTCCTCGGCGACGACACGCTGCACTTCCTCGGCCCGCCGTCCGTGGCGAACCGGAGCCGCCCGGGCATCCGGGTGCACCCGTCGGTCCTCGGAACCGACGACGCGGTGCTCCTCGACGGCGTCTGGTGCACGCCGCCGGCGCGGACCGCCTGCGACGTGGTTCGCGCGACCGCGCCGATCGACGGGCTGGCGACGCTCGACGCGGCGCTGGGCACGAGGGAGTGCACCCGGGCGGAGCTGGCCGCGGAGGTCGAGCGGCAGCGCGGACTGCGCGAGGTCGTCCGGCTGCGGCGTCTCGTCCCCCACGCGAACGGGCTGGCCGAGTCGCCGAGTACGACGGGCACGCGGCGCACACGACGCCGGAGCAGCTGCGCGACGACCGGCGCCGGCACAACGGCATCACCGAGCGCGGCTGGACCCTGCTGCACGTCACGGCTGCGGACGTCCACCGCGAGCACCGGCGGATGGTCGCCGAGGTGGCGCGGGCCCTCCGGCTGCCCGTCCGGCGGTGATCACGGAGTTCCGGTGGCGACACACCGGACGGCGACGGCGTGTCGCCACGCGGACTCCGTGATCGCGGGGGAACCGGCCGCGAGGGTGCGGCAGAAGTGGTCAGAAGGTGGAGCGGCAGTCGCGGGCGCGGAGCTCGGCGAGGTAGTCGTCGGGTGCACCGGCGGCCTCGGCGGCGTCGGCGATCGCGCCCAGGTGCCGCGCCGAGGGCAGCCCGCCCTCGAAGGCGTCCAGCGCGTAGACGTAGGCGACGACGTCGCCGCCGAGGGTGTGCACCCGCAGGTTGAGCTTGCGGTAGAGCCCGCGGTCGGCGCCCTCCCAGGCGTCGAGCTCGCGCTCGTCGGCGGGCGTGAGGTCGTAGAGGGCGACGAACACGCCGGGCGCCTCGCGGTCCTCGGCGGGCACGAGGGTGGCCAGCGCGCCCTCCCAGCCGTACTCCTCGCCGCCGAAGGCGAGCCGCCAGCCGCGGATCCAGCCGGTGCCGACGTGCGGTGAGGACGGGCAGCGGCGCAGCATCTGCTCGGGGTCCATGTTGGACCCGTACGCGGCGTAGAGACCCATCGCCGACCGAGCCTACGGCCGCTGTGGCCCGCGCGACCCCGTGAGCCTGCCGACACCGCCCGCCCGGGCTGGGAGGATGGACGGCGAACCCCCGGTCCACGACGCAGGAGACCCGCATGACCCGCATCGTCATCATCGGCGGCGGCCCGGCCGGCTACGAGGCCGCGCTGGTGGCCGCCTCTCTCGGTGCGCAGGTCACCGTCGTGGAACGCGACGGCCTGGGGGGCGCCAGCGTCCTCACCGACTGCGTGCCCTCGAAGACCTTCATCGCCGCCGCGGGCACCATGACGTCGGTCCGGGACTCCAGCGTCCTCGGCCTGCGCGGCGCCGACCTGGCCACCGTCGGCCTCGACCTCGCCACCGTCAACGCCCGCGTCAAGGGCCTGGCCGTCGCGCAGTCGGCCGACATCCACGCCCGGCTCGAGGCCGAGGGCGTGCGCCTCGTCTCCGGGCAGGGCCGGCTCGCCGACGACGTCCGGGGGCTGGTCGAGCACCGCGTCGAGGTCCTCGACCGCGACGGCGGGGTGCGGGAGACGCTGGAGTGCGACGTCGTCCTCATCGCCACCGGCGCCGACCCACGCGTGCTGCCCGGCAGCGAGCCCGACGGTGAGCGGATCCTCGACTGGCGCCAGCTCTACGACCTCGACGAGATGCCGGAGCACCTCGTCGTCGTCGGCTCCGGTGTCACCGGCGCGGAGTTCGCCTCCGGCTACCTGGAGGCCGGCGTGCCGGTCACCCTCGTCTCCTCCCGCGACCAGGTGCTGCCCGGCGAGGACGCCGACGCCGCCGACGTCATCGCCGAGGTCTTCCAGGCCCGCGGCGGGCGGATCGCCGAGCGCGGCCGCGCCGCGTCCGTGACGCGCACCGAGAAGGGCGTGCTGGTCGAGCTCACCGACGGGCGCACCGTCGAGGGCTCGCACGCGCTGATGACCGTCGGGACCGTGCCGAACACCGCCGGCCTGAACCTCGAGGCGTGCGGCGTGGAGCTGCGCGAGTCCGGCCACGTCGTCGTCGACCGGGTGTCGCGCACCAACGTGCCCGGCATCTACGCCGCCGGTGACGTCACGGGCGTCTTCCAGCTCGCCAGCGTCGCGGCCATGCAGGGCCGGATCGCCATGTGGCACGCGCTCGGCGAGGCGGTGCAGCCGATCCGGCTCAAGACGGTGGCCGCCAACGTGTTCACCCACCCGGAGATCGCCACGGTCGGCGTGCAGGAGAAGACGCTGCCCGAGGGCCACGACCTCGACGTCGTCCGGCTGCCGCTGGCCACCAACGCTCGGGCGAAGATGAGCGACCTGCACGCCGGGTTCGTGAAGCTGTTCGCCCGCAAGGCCACCGGCGTCGTCGTCGGCGGGGTGGTCGTGTCGCCCGGCGCCAGCGAGCTGATCCTGCCGATCGCGCTCGCGGTCACCAAGGGCCTGACCGTGAGCGACCTCGCGCACACCTTCGCCATCTACCCGTCGCTGTCGGGCTCGATCACCGAGGCCGGCCGGAGGCTGATGGGGGCCGACGCGCTGGCGTGACGCCCGTGACGGCCGGGGCGCGCGGGACGGGGCCGTCGCGGCGCCTGTGACGGGTGGGGTCCCGGGTGGTGCACCTGGGACGCCGGCCCGCCGATGCCGGGAGGGATGCACGCCTCCCGAGTCCTGTCGCGGTCCCTCCCGCGCGCCATCGCCCTCGCCGGCGCCGTCGTCGCGCTGTGCACCGGGCCGGTGGCCGTGGCGCAGGCCGACGCCGGTGCCACCACCGTGGTCGGGGAGCTCGTGCAGGCCTGGCCGGAGACCTCGCTCGAGGGCCAGCACGCGGGGGAGTCGCACGAGCAGCCGCTGACCTTCGTCGAGGGCGCCGATGGCACCTCGGTGCGCGTGCCGACCGACGCGGTCGCCGGCATCGACGTCGGCAGCACCGTCGAGGTGACCGTCGGCGGCACCGCCGACGACGAGGCCGCCGAGGACGGCTACGAGCCGGCGCTCGAGGTGCTCGACACGCAGGTCGTGCGCACCGCGCGGGCGGCGACCACGGTCCCGGCCGGCTCGGTCACCAACCAGGTGACCGTCGCGATGGTCGCGCCCGCCGGCGGTACCCCGGACGGCACCGCGCTCGCGGACGTCGTCGACACGGTCAACGGCGACGTCGCGGCCTTCTGGGCGCAGCAGACCGGCGGCGCGGTGACCGTCGGGGTCACCGCCGCCCACGACTGGATGACCACCGCCGCCGGCTGCGCCGACCCCACCGCGCTGTGGGACGAGGTCGCCGCGCGTGTCGGCTTCCAGGCCGGCCCCGGCCGGCACCTGCTGCTCTACGTCAGCAGCCGGCCGCAGGACCTGCCCGGTTGCTCCTACGCCCTGGGGCAGGTCGGTACGGGTCCCGCCTCGGGCGGGCGGCTCTACGTCCGCGACGACCTGGCCTCGGTCGTCGCCCACGAGCTCGGCCACAACTTCGGCCTGGGCCACTCGAGCGCCCTGCAGTGCGACGGCACCGTCGAGACCGGCGCCTGCCGCACCGCCGCCTACCGCGACTTCTACGACGTCATGGGCGTCTCCTGGGACCGGATCGGCGCGCTCACCGCCGCCCAGGCCGACCGGCTCGGCGTGCTCCCGGCCGCGGCCGTGCAGACCGCAGGCGACGGGACGACGACGGCCACCCTCGCGCCCCTCGGCGGCGGTACCGGCACCCGGGCGCTGCGCCTGACCGACGCCGCCGGCACCGACTACTGGCTGGAGTACCGCACCGCCGTCGGCCGCGACGCGTGGCTGACCTCGGACAACCGCTACCGGCTCGACAGCGGCGTGCTGCTGCACCGCGCCGGCGGGATGCCGGACACCTCGCTGCTGCTCGACGGCAGCCCGTCGGCCGCGGCCGGCTGGGAGACGGACCTGCAGACGGCGCTGGTGCCGGGCGTGCCGGTCGCCGTCGCCGGCGGCGCGCTGACCGTCACCCTGGACGCGGTCACCCCGGCCGGCGCCACGGTGACCGTCGTCCGCACCCCCGCAGCGGCCGCCGTCCCGGCCCCCGCCCCGGCCGCCCCGGCGCC